>NZ_KV803838.1:5066-10129 GCF_001811185.1 Corynebacterium sp. HMSC067D03 | reverse complement strand
AAATGCCTAGGAACAAAACTCGGGGCACTTCACGGTGTTACTAAATCCGTAGTCCTAACAGCTATCGCGTCCCCATTCGTGGCCATGTCTCAGTCGTTTAGCAAGCAGGCGAATACGCTCTGGTACGAGATTTTCGATGTCGTCAAAGACAACTCGCTGGTGGACTACTCGGGGCCGACTCCTGCGGATAACGTGATGGAACGGCTACTTCAGGCACGCTCATAGTTATTGGCGTAGTGCGGGTACGGTGTGGGCGTAGATGACGACCACTGCAATCAAGGCGATACAGACGGCGAAGGGTGCCAGCGGGTTCCACCCGTAAAGGGCGGTCGAAGCCAGCGGGGCAATCGCGTACGCCAACCCATTATTAGCGTTGATGATGCCAGCCACTGCGCCTTGCTCATCTACACTCATCTTCAAGGTTGGGCCAGTGTTGTACCCGGGCATCGCCAGTCCCATACCTACCCCCAGCACGATACACCCGACAACCAGTAAAGCGTGCGAGGAGGTAGGCCAAATGAGCACAGTTGCAACTAGTGTAATGGCCAGACCAGTACGTAAAAGCTTCGCTGCTCCCCACCCTGTCTTTGGAGCAATCACCGCTTGGGCAATGATCATGGTCACGCCCATGATGGTCAGGTAAATCGCGGAAATACCTGCGGTCGCAGTTGCCGACAGGGCGAAGCGGTCTTGGACAGTGAATCCAAAAATCGTAGCAACAGAAGAAAACACAAGAAACATCACCAGACCAGTTGCTAGCCAGGGAGCTACACGCGGATCAGTGAAGCGAATCCGTTGAGGCTTTGCAAAAAGTTGCCCTCGGCTTTGAGGTGCGAAACTCACCAAGAGAACAACCAGACCAATCACCATCACAACGGGCATGACCACCAAGGGCAAGAGCAGGCCACCAGCAGCGGCTAACACACCTCCAGTAACACCTCCAACAATGGAGGCCATCCCTTGAGCCGCTCCAATCATGCCCAGTGCTTTTACCCGCCCGTTCTCGCTGGCAGCATGCGTGACCAGGTGGGCTTGCGCGGTCGGGGCGATCGCTGAAATCCCTCCACCATAGAGCAAACCACGAGTGATCACAACACCAAAAACTAGTCCGACACCGCCAACTACCTGGTTCATCCCCAGGTAGGAGACAATACCGAAGGCGCTCAAAGCGATGATCGCGATCACAAGCCCGGCCGCGAGTACACGTTTAGCGCCGACACGTTGGGAAGCTCGCCCCCAATAAGCACTCAAGCTCGCTAGTACAATCGCTGCCAAAGAGATAGTGGCGCCAATATGCCATTCCCGCAATCCCATCTGTCGTGACAGTGGCGCGATGATCGGATTGAGAATCATTTGCCCCATAAAGGCGAGAAAAACGATTCCCACTACCAGGTTCGCTTGCGCTCCTGGATCAATAGAGCTCTGTGTCGGCTTATTACTACGAGGGTCGGGCATCACTACACTCCATTACTAGAACACTGTTTCACTTAGGGATATTGTAGAATGGTGTTCTAGTAAGGGTCAAGTAATAAGTTAGGGTCACCTTATGAACACTGTGCCAACGGGGCGAAGGGCTGGGCTATCACGCGAGCTGATTGTCAAACAAGCTGTACAGTTAAGCGCGATCAGTGGCGTTGAGGGATGGTCAGTACGGGACATTGCCCGTGAACTGGGCGTGGTTCCCTCAGTGATTTATCATTATTTTCCAAACAAGGAAGCCATTTGTGATGCTGTTGTAGACCGGGTATGTGTCGGGATTGAAGTTCCCGACCCGGACCTTGAATGGAAAGCCTGGTTTCGAGCTATGGCTCACAATCTACGCCCCGCATTGTTAGCATATCCGGGGATTACCGACAGGTTCGCGCGGGGCAAGTTCACCGAACAGTTTTTGCCGATGATCGATGGAGCCTGGGCCAAACTACAAGAAGCTGGGTTTGGTGACAATTCGCCTGTGGCCTACACAATTATCGCGAACTCGATCATCCACACGATCGGAGCGAGAAACCTGCGCGCATCCAATCAAATCCAGCCTCGCCACAACCTGCACGAAATGCTTGTCAGGCTTGAGCCTATGATGGCTCAATCTGTTGGACTGACCAGTATTGTCAACTCTTACCTGGAGCCTCTCTCACACCCTGATGAAGAAGAAGCGATGTCCGAGGAATACTACGACCTCGTCATCGATGTGATCCTAGACGGCATCGAACACACCCTGCTGCCTTAACTCTGACCCACTTCTCAATCATCGTCTTAGTGAGCGTCCGCACAGCTGTGTACTTCAACACAGCGGATGTAGCCCAGTTGATAAGCCGGGTCAGTTCACGTTCACCCCTCGCGTTCTCATGGTCACGGAGACGGTTAAGTAGTTCTTCCTGATACGGATTATTCATGGTGTGCCCTTCATCCAGGTATGGGTAAAGGGAGCCAAGGCACACACCCTGACCCCCTTCGCTGCCTGCTACGGGCTAGCGTCTACTCGGTAGCACCCGCCGTGGTCGGCTCCACCACATCCTGTTCAGCCGTCGCCAGCACCTCCGGGCGGAACACGGAACCGCCGTACACCTGGAGGCCCGTAATCGCACGGGTGAAACGGAACGGCAGCATGGACGATTCCGCCACCTCCGTGATCTGGTAGCCGAACGCGGTAGCCATCGGGTGGCCCACAATGACACCTCACGGCCCGCCACCGTCGGCACCGTCGGCGCGGAAATGATGCGGAACCCGAGCAGGCGACCAATCTCACCGTTCAAGAGATTGCTGTTGTTCACTGCCTTGTCCAGGCGCTCGTCGTACAGCAACGCCGATTCCATCTCGGGGCCAACCATCACGAAACGGTCAGTCTTCGGAACCGAAGTGGCGTTGAGTTTCTTACGCAGCGCCACCAGCGTCTTGTACGCGTCCTTCTTCTCAATGTCGAGCGGGAGGGTGCCCACCTTGTTGGAGTTCTTCACTCCGTCCTTCATGAGCTTGCCGATGTAGGTATCGACCTGCTCGGACATGCCTTCCACTGCCTCGCTGACTGCCCCCGGCTTCACGTCCAGAGCAGACTGGACGGAAGATACCAGCGGAATCTTGAAGTTAAAGTAATCGCCCTAGTCGATCTTGAACTTGCGGTCGCCGAACTCAAGGTCTTCAACAACCACGTCTTCGGACTCGTCGTACGATTCAAAAATGTCTCGCGGACGGTGATTGAACGCACCGATCACGATATTCGTATCGATGAGGTACACCTATGCGACCTCCTGCATACGAGTAACCGCATTCTTCAGCGTCGCAGTCTTTGCAATGCCCAGTTGGCGCGAAGCTTCCTCTTGAGAAATTGCGCCATCTGCATATTCGCCGGTTACTGTGTCCAAGAACCGGCCACCCAGCCGAGACTTCAACGTGACGAAGAAGTCACCGCCTCCACTAACAATCGGAGGCGTAGGGTTCGAGGGACGTTGCCGAAGGAATTCCTGCACTTGTGGTTTGCCAAGGCGGCGCTGCCCCACAAGGGACCACAGTGTCGTATCCGCGCTTACCCGGTACGCATCGTATGCCCATTCAGTGATGTGTTTCAGATCGGGATTTCTGTCCCATTCCTGCAACAACGCATGCTGCGGCAGAAGCAGGGCAGCTGCAAACCTGTTACACCATCGCTCTACATCGTGATGATCGTTCATGGCTCCAGTGAGCCCTTCTGCAGCGAGTAGCACGTGGCCTAGCTCGTGAGCAAGGCTAAAGTACTGCCCAACTTTGTAATCACTGCCGTTGATGAAGATCAAGGGGTAAGCACCATCGAGCAGTGTGAAAGCACGAAACTCGTCGATGTCGAGTTTGCGGTGGTTGTTATTTCCAAGTACGGAGTTTCGCATCACCAAGACACCGCAGTGCTCAATTGCCTCCGCTAATTCCAGCACATTCTCTCGACCAGTAGCCGCCCTGCCTGGCTTCCATCCAGCATCGGCGAGCTGAGGAAGTAATGCACGCACGGCATCGTCCGGGTTATCACGTAATGTCCATTCGCCACCGAAGCATGGGGGCTCAATGCCTTCTGCACGAGCAAATTCGGCGTACCAACCCAAACGCCGCTCACAGGCGTAAATCGTTTCCTTCAATTCCGGGCTGAACTCGGTTACTTTCTTACTGTCTACGGTGCGGAAATCTGGAAAATCCGGTTGGTCATCCGTGGGGTCGTCGAGAAGCAAGTATCCAAACGGGATACAAGCAAGCGATGCCAAGTGCTGGGCCTGACGCAACGTCGGGGATACCTCCCCTTCCAGCCATTGCCGGACCAACCGAAAATCGCTTTTTTGGGCAAGTTCTTCAACCGTGACGCCGGTCCGCTGTAGGGCCCAACGCAACGTCGGTGCTGCAATGTCGATTCGAACAGTCATCACTCACCTCCCGCTAGTTACGTAGTTTTTACCTTAGCGGAGGAGCCCAGCAAACATCTCCGGGGAGCTACAGCTATCAAATTGATACAAACGAGTTTTCATGCCTGCGGAACTAGCCTCGCTCATGCTAGGGTTCATGTCAATCGTTCAGCCCGCCTCCGAGCCAAGCTCAGAGTGTGGGCTGGATTTCTTATTGCAATCTGGCGGATCCCTTCGTACTCCGGCGTCGCCCGCACCGTCACCGCGCTGACCTGAGTTGGTCGACGGGAAGGGGTCGATGCGAAGCTCGGCCCCACCCCCGGAGTGCACTGCTACGCCCGTCATCGACGGACCGGGAACGAACATAACAACATAAAAACGAAAGAACCCCCAGCGTTGGAAAGAGGAGCTCGGCTTCAAGGTCTGCGTTGTCTACTTCCCAGCATGCAAACTCCTCCTCATCAATGACGACAACCGGCACGCGATCGCCGTATTGGGCGGCGTTGTCGGGGTCCAGGTCGACGTCGACAAGCACTAGCTCCGTGTCACACTTCTCCACCACCGGAGCGATCTGCGCCTCCACCCGCTCGCACGAACCGCACGTGGAGCGCACCATCAGCTCGACCGTCTTCATCGCAACTCGTCTTCATCGTGCCTACGTCGCTCGCCCTTGTATGATTGCTCACGCTAACACCGCCACCGAAAGAG
>NZ_KV803838.1:0-4966 GCF_001811185.1 Corynebacterium sp. HMSC067D03 | reverse complement strand
ACGATTGCCATGTCAGAACAGCGGGAATTCCTTGCACAATGGTCAGTCTCTCAAGGAAACCTCCGCCGCTTCCTTGAGGACCTACTGCAGCAACACGATCTCAAGCAGTGCACCGCCTACTCCGACAGCATCAACGACCTCCCCATGCTTGAGATGGTCGGCTCCCCCGTTGCCGTCAATCCGGACCGTGCGCTGCGCCGCCACGCGAAAGCCCAAGGCTGGGCCGTCCGCGACTACCGTCCGGTGCGCCGCGCCGTACGCCTGTCCACCCTGCCGGTACTGAGTGCCGCGGGTGAGTTCTCTTTGTGGCGGTTGTGGAGCAAGCGGCAGGACAGGACTCACCATGTCTGATGCGTTTGCCCTGCACACCCCGCGGCTTGAGTTGTCGGTGCCTACACATGCGGATATCGACGCCATCTTTGCCATCCACTCAGATCCCCGCACCTACGAGCACCGCCCCGAGCTGACAATGAAGACCCGCGATGAGGCTGTCGAGCTTGCGCGCTCGTGGCAGAACAATTGGGCTGAGCAGCAGTTGGGCTACTACACGGTACGCACCCTCGACCGCGCGACCATCGGCTTTACCGGGGTACGACACAGCGAGGAAGCCGACGAAGAAGTCCTGAACCTCTACTACCGGTTCGCACCCGAATCGCAAGGCCAGGGCTACGCCAAAGAAGCCGCAGCCGCCGCGATTGCCAGCGCCCGCGAGCGCTTCCCGACGTTCCCCATCGTTGCCATCATCGACCCTGTGAATGAGGCATCGATTGGCCTAGCTTTGAGGCTCGGACTTGCGTATGTTCCCGGAGCGGGCGTCCCCGGCGACTACGAGGTGTACCGGCTTTCCTAGGTGGGAAAGTCCGCGTTGGTTGGGACTGTTCGGTGGGTATTGGGGCACGCACGGTTATTGATACTCAAAACCACCGGCGAGGGCCCCTCCTCAACAGAACACTAGCTAGATACCGAGGAAGCCTCTTCACGTTGGTGTCCACTCTTGAGTGGTTTGCTATGAGCTGAGTATAACGAAAAACTGCAGTCCTCGGCTCTCTCCTGATTTATGGAGGGTCAACGGCTGCAGTGTGGACACGAGAATATCGCAGATGGTTTTTAGATACAACCCTTCGGTGAACCTCGACTATCGCCTCCCGTGTCCTTTTGGGTTTGCCTGCCCACCGAAGGTTCGTCGATAGGCAAAGGCTCTTAGGGCTTTGTTGCGGTAATGGCGAATTGGAGTGGTAGGCGCTCGGGATTATCGCGGAGGATGAAACCGCGGGAGTCTTCGACCATCAGCTCCGGCCACGGGCACCACGCGGAGTACGGAGTTTCCTCAAGAGCGGTGACGGTCAGCCCCGCGTCGATGAGCGCAGTAACAATTTCGCCGAGAGAGTGGTTCCACTGATGGTTGCGTGGGCTAGCAAGTTTTGGCGCTCCTGGAGTGGTGACGTAGCTTTCCTCGTCCTCCCAGGTGAGCGGATCAGGCATTTCAAAATACGGCTGCTCAATGCGCAGACCTTGGGAAACGTCCTCTCCGATTGTCATGAACATGGGGTGGTCGTCGCGGATGAAAAACATGCCGCCGGGAGCGAGCAGCTTTGCGACGACCTCCGCCCATCGACGCACCTGCGGAAGCCAGCACAGCACACCTGCGGAGGTGTAGACGAGATCGAATTCGCCGTCGACCGCTTCTCGAGCGTCATAGACGTTGCTCTGGATAAACTCCACGTCCGCGTCGGCTTGGGCGGCGAATTCGCGGGCGTATTTGAGTGACTCCGCAGAGAGATCCACGCCGATGACTCGGGAGGCTCCGCGGCGGGCAAATCCGATGGTGTCGGTGCCCACGTGGCATTGCAGGTGACACACGGACTTCCCGGTGAGGTCGCCGAAGCGGTCAATGTCCACCGCGAGGACATCGCTAATAGCTGCCTTGTCCGCGATCAACTCATCTTTACCGCCGTAGTTGCCGAACATGTGGGCGTGGGCCCGTGAATCCCAGTTGGCTTGGTTATCCGCGAACCAGGAAGCGGTCTCGGACCGCGGTGAGTTAGTCTCCGCGTGCATCGTTACTCCCTCCTACGTCTCATTCCGTTGCCTGAGTTACGCAACTTTAGTTATATTGAAATCAATCGAGACCCCCTCCGAGCTTCCCGTAAGATCAGCGTCATATGAGAGGGGGGCTTTTACCTCGCGGTTACGGCGGCTTCACCCTCATACCGGAACGGCATCGCACGTCCTAAACATTCTTGAGCTTGCGGCTTCGCCCCCGCTTTCCACTCACAAAGCACAACCATGTAATTCGTGCCACAATGCGGCGGTGTGAGGATCGAGAAGCAACGCTCCCGAAAACCGTCTAGTAATCCGAAGTACGCAACCTCCCCCTCCACCACCCACTACCGCGGCACGTCGCCGGCGCGCATGCAGGCGACGAGGTTGCGCAACAAGCAGCGAATCCCGATGATCCCGGCGTACTAGGGCGCTACAGGAGTTCGTCGATAAGCGAGCGCACGCGATTGTCAATGTCGTCGCGCACAAGACGCATGCGCTGCATGCCTTCGATACCGCGGTGCGAGGGTTCGTCGGTACGCCAGCGCTCTAGCGTGCCGCGTGCGTCGTCGGGCATGTCCACCTGCGCGTCTTCGCCGAGCACCACGACGCGATCAACGCTGCGCAGCAGTTCGGGATCGATGGGTTTGGGCGTGCCGTGCGACATGTCGGCGCCGGCCTCCGCGATCGCCTCGACCGATTCCTGGTTCAGCGATGTACCGGGTTTGGTACCAGCGGAGTAGATGCCGAGCTGGCTTCCCGCGTGCTTCTCGGCGAGCGCCGCCGCCATCTGGGACTTTCCGCCGTTGCCGACGCACACGAACAGGACTGAGGGCTTCACAACGTCTCCTTAGGACAATTTGGGCAAGGTGGGATCGCCCGGGAACAGTTTCGGGCCGATCCCGCGCATGAGGTAGACGAGGCCGACGAGGATGGGGATCTCGATAAGCGGTCCAATCGTGCCCGCCAACGCCTGGGCGGACGTGGCGCCGAACGTGCCGATCGCAACGGCGATGGCCAACTCGAAGTTGTTGCCCGCCGCGGTAAAGGACACGGACGCGGACTGGGCGTAGCCCATCCCGGATGCCTTGGACACCACGAGTGCGATAGCGAACATGCCGACGAAGTAGCACAACAGCGGGATCGCTACCCGTGCCACCGTCCACGGCTGGGAGAGGATCTGGTCGCCTTGCAACGAGAAGAGCAGGACGATTGTGTACAGCAGACCAATCAGCGCGAGTGGGGAGATCCGGGGCAGGAAGGTGTTTTCGTACCAGTCGCGGCCCTTGGTGCGCTCACCGATGATGCGAGACAGCAGCCCGGCGAGCAGCGGGATGCCCAAAAAGACCAGCACGGAGGACACGATTGCCCAGAAGGAGAACTCCACCGAGGTGGTCTCCAAACCCAGCCAGCTGGGCAGGATTTGCAGGTAGAACCAGCCGAGTACCCCGAACATGAGAACCTGGAACACCGAGTTGATGGCCACGAGCACTGCGGTGGCTTCACGGTCGGCGCATGACAGGTCCGACCACACCAGCACCATGGCGATGCAGCGGGCGAGGCCGACGATGATTAATCCGGTGCGCAGCTCCGGCTCATCCGGCAGGAAAATCCAGGCGAGCGCAAACATGAACGCGGGGCCGACGATCCAGTTCAAGATGATGGACACGGTCATTAACCGTTTGTCGGTGGCAATCTCGCGGGTCTTGTCGTAGCGCACCTTGGCCAAGGGCGGGTACATCATGACCAGCAGGCCGAGCGCGATCGGAAGCGAGATGCTTCCGACTTCGAGGCGCTCGAGTGCGCCCGAAAGCCCCGGCACCGCTCGGCCGAGGGCGAGGCCCGCCGCCATGGCGAGCATGATCCACACCGGTAGGAAGCGGTTAAGAAACGACATACGCTCTACTGGCTGAGAGGTTGCGTCTTCCATCTGGAATCCTTATCTATTGACAGCATTCAAAACGGACACTAAATCTCATATTTATCACTGTCAATATAACGAGGTAGGAAGTATGAACGATTACGTCGCCACTCCAGAAAACACTGACCTCGACTGCTGCTCACTGGGCTCCGGTTTGCTCTCCGTAGACGACGCGACGCGTTACGCGGACCTGTTCAAAGTTTTAGCGGACCCCGGCCGGCTACAACTTCTCTCCAGAATCGCCGAAGAGGGCTGCGAACCGATGAGCGTGAACGAACTCACGCAACGCTCCGGGCTAAGCCAACCGACAGTTTCCCATCACCTCAAAATGCTTACCGAGGCCGGCCTTCTAGAAAAGAGCCGCCAGGGCAGGACGGTCATACACCGGCTGCGCCCGGAGCTGTTCCAGGAACTTCGCACCGTGCTGCAGATGGACTGAGACTAACGGCGCAGGGCTTCAATGTTTGTCATTCATTACCGAGGTCAAACGCGTCGACTCGTGAAAGGCTGCGCGGATCCATCCGGGTGGTGATGGCGATTCGGTTCCACGCGTTGATTGCGACAATCGCCATCAATACGTTTCGTGCTTCCTTCTCGCCGAGGTGCTCTTCGACACGATCCCAGAGCTCATCAGGAACGGAGCTCTCGCCGTTGATTCTCGTCACTGCATCGGTCAGTTCGAGAACGGCTCGTTCCTTTTCGGTGAACTGCTCGCGATTGTCGGTCCAGTTCTCCGCCTGCGAGACGCGTTCCTTGGACCAGCCATCTTTCCTGGCGTCACGCCGGTGCATTGCCAGGCAGTAAACACATTGGTTTAGCGCGGATGCACGAAGTTGGACGAGGTGTGACGCGTCCTTTTCAACCCGTGCACGCACATAGGTTTCCAGGCCCAGCATCGGCGCGTAGGCAACTTTGGGGATCGGCTTACGTGGCGCATTCGACATGCCACGACAGTACACATCAACTCCCCTTACTGTTGCGACCGGTTATTTGGTAGCAGTGTCG
>NZ_KV803837.1:31944-70740 GCF_001811185.1 Corynebacterium sp. HMSC067D03 | reverse complement strand
GAAGCCGAGAAGGTCTACAAATGCCATGGCATAAACGCTACGAAGCGAGAAACCACCGCACAAGACCCACCACAAAAATGTGGATAACTCCAACACCAAATTCCACAATCCCCTGGTGAGAAGTACTATGTGCGTCGTGACTGTTCTGATCGTTGGTCTTGGGAATCCTGGCCCTCAGTATGAAAATACGCGGCATAACGCGGGTGTGGTCGTCGTCAATGAGCTTTTGGAGCGCGCCACCCCGATGCCCGCAACCTTGTCGGCACACAAGCGCACTAACACCGAGGTGGCGGAGTTGGCGGCGGGACGCCTGGCCAAGGACCGTGTGATCGTTGCGCGCACGCGCAGTTTCATGAATGTTTCGGGCGGGCCGGTGAAGGCGCTCGCAGATTATTTCGGCGTGAAGCCGGAAGACGTGTATGTGATTCACGACGAGCTCGATCTGGACCTCGGCGAGGTGAAGATCCGTCTCGGCGGTGGCGATCACGGCCATAACGGGCTGAAGTCGGTGACCAAGGCGCTGAACAAGCCGTACAACAAGGTCGCCGTCGGCATCGGTCGCCCGCCCGGACGGATGGCGCCGGCGGATTATGTGCTGAAACCATTCAGCGCGAAGGAGCAGGTTGATCTCGCAATTGCGGCCGCGGACGCGGCGGATGAGATTCTGCGCGCGTTAGGCTAGCCGCATGAAACTTGCGACGATCAGGACCGGAAACACCACCACCGCGGCACGGCTTATCGACGACACCCGCGCCGTCAAACTCAACGCTCCCGACATCGGCGCGCTTTTGCACGCGGGAAATTTCGAGGAGGGCGAGGAGTTCACCTTCTCCCCCGCTGATTTCGCGCCGGTGATTCCTCGTCCCGGCAAGATCATCTGTGTGGGGCTGAATTACGCGAAGCACATCGCGGAGATGGGGCATGATCAGCCGGATGTGCCGACGCTGTTCATTAAGTTCCCGGAGGCGCTCGTTGGGCCGTATGACGACGCTGAGGTGCCGGACTTCAACGCGGAGTCGTTGGATTTTGAGGGTGAGTTGGCGGTGGTCGTCGGTAAGCGGGCGCGCCATGTGTCCAACGGTGCGGATTACATTGCTGGCTACAGCGTGATCAACGACTACACGCAGCGCACGTATCAGAAGCGCACGCAGCAGTGGCACCAGGGCAAGTCGTTGGAAAAGACGGCGGGGTTCGGCCCGTGGCTGGATACGCAGTGGCAGCCGGGTCCCGCGATTACGACGACGGTTAATGGTGAGGTGATGCAGCATTCGCGTACCGACGACCTCGTGTTTACCCCCGCGAAACTCATCGAGTTCATCTCGCATCTGTATCCGCTGGAACCGGGTGATGTGATCGCCACCGGCACCCCGGACGGTGTTGGCCACGCGCGTGATCCGAAGCGCTACCTGAAAAATGGCGACACGGTGCGTGTTGAGATCGAGGGCCTTGGTGCGATCGAGAACACGACCCGCGTGATTTCTTGCTAGCCTCGTGCCCATGAGCCAGCACGCGATGTTGACCAGCAAGTATCCGCCGTCAGATAACCTCTACGAATCGCAGTCACGCGAGGGCGACATCTCGCTGATGCTGTGCCATGGGTGGAGTACCGGCGAGATCGAGGCGTTTTTTGAGGACGATAACGGCGGCGATCCGGTCCCAGGGCTCGATGTGCTTATCGACGACATCCGCGCCGAGTACGCCAACCTCATCCCCAAAGCTTCCGAGGACGCGCGACGCCTTGATACGCTCCGCGACGCTCTGGCTGAGCGCAACCTCGCGTTCTCGTTCGACGAGGGGCTTACTCAAAGCGACTGCGCCGAGGAAGCCGCCGAACAGGCAGAAAATGATGGCCGCAGCGGCTATGTGTACTGCACGAACCAGGACGTGGATCGGGTCATCCACACCGGCGAGCTTTACTTCGGGTTTAGCTCCGTTGAGGCGGCCGAATCGCTCATGGAAGCGCTTCGCGGTGTTGGCATGACCCCGATGTGGGGCGGCAAACCTACCGAGCGTGTGGCGTGTGAGGGGCTCGTCGTCGAGCTCCCGCTCGCGGATTAGAAGCCGAGCTGATCGAGCAGGCGAACTTCTGCTTCTGCGATTAACTGCAGCGGGAACAGCAGAAGGAGAAACGGTGCGGAGCTCAGCATCACCCCAGGAGCTTTCTCCGTCCCGCTCTTGTTCGCGCCACCGTTGAGTTGCTCGGCGCCGTTGATGATGTTGGTGACAAGGAAGTTGTAAAGCCCCCAGGCGCTGCCGCTGTAGGCGCCGTCATGGTTAGCAGGAGCGGCCGGAGCCGCCGGTGCCGCGCTGGCTGCCGGGGCGAGCGCGCCCAGTGCGAGCGCGCCGGTCGTTGCAGTGGCAATTGCGATCTTGGAAAGCTTCATACCTCTCTCATCGCAACAGCTGTCTAGGGCGTTAGCATCCGCTCGATCTCGGCGGCTGGGGCTTCCATCAATGCTCCCCGATCGGCGCCGACGAGGCAGTAGTCGTTATCCCTGGTCATCGGCCGTAAATACGGGTAGGTCGGCGGCAGGTCAGGATTTTCCCGCGTGAAATCTGTTTCCACACCGCTCGCCCACCGTCCGGAGAAGGCGCGGGAGACCACGGCGGGTGTGTCGGTGCGCAGGAGTTCGCGGTTGTGTTGGCTGGTGCCGGCTTCGTCGGCGAGGAGGAATGCGGTGCCGCAGGCGACGGGCACGTCGATCGCGGCCACGTCTTCGGGTCCACGGATGCCGCCGGCGGCGATCACGGGAACGGTGGCGAGGGGCCGCAGATCTGCGAGCAACTCCGGCAATGAGCGCTGGTCAGGGTCGTCGTGTTGGCTCCAGGTGCCGCGGTGGCCACCGGCGCGTGGGCCCTGGATGATCACGCCGTCGACTCCCCTGGCTTGGGCTTCGCGCAGTTCGGCCTCGTTGGTTACTGTCGCCCAGGCTTCCGAGCCGACCGCATGCAGTTGTGCGATCTCGGTTTCGGTGAAGCAGCCGAACGTCGAGGACACAACGGCGGGTGCGGCCTCCAGCACGGCGGCGAACTTTTCGGCGTAGTCGGATTCGAGCGCCGGAACTTCCTGTTGGAGGTGGTGGGCGGTGCGGTGGACGTCGTCAAGCAATGGCTCGGGTTGGGGCACGAAGAGGTTCGCGCCGAACGGCGTCTCGCACGCGGCGAGCCACGAGCGGGCTTGCGAGGCGCTACAGGTGCCGAGCGCGATGAAGCCGAACGACACCGCGTTGACGAGTTCGGGTGTGGATGGTCCGCCGGCCATGGGTGCTGCGATCACGCGTGGAAATTCCATGGGTACAGTGTGGCACGTGTTTGGTTTTTTCAGGCGCCCCAAGGCCGATTGGCTGGTTGTGGGGCTGGGTAACCCGGGTGCGGAGTATGCGCGCACGAAGCACAATGTGGGCTTTTTGGCGCTCGACGAGTTGCCGAAGCTCGATGGTGTGGCGCGTTGCAAACCGCAGACGTATATGAATCTGTCGGGTGAGGCGGTCGCTCCCCTTGTCCGGAAGTTCAACATTCCGCCGGAGCGGATCATTGTGCTTCACGACGAGCTCGATCTCCCAGCCGGCAAAGTCCGCGTGAAGTTGGGCGGGAACGAAAACGGCCATAACGGTCTGAAGTCGATTACGGAGCACCTGGGGACGCGCGATTACGTCCGCGTGCGCATTGGTATTGGCCGCCCGCCAGCGGGTACGGCGGTGCCTGATTGGGTGCTCAGTGAGGTTTCCGGCGACGAGGACATCGCAACCGCGGCGGAGGCCGCCCGCCTGATCGTCGCCGAGGGGTTAGCGAAGGCGCAGAACGTTATCCACGCGCGCTAATTGCCTGTTCTAGGTCGGCAAGCACGGTGCCCAGCGCGTCGGTGTTGGCGGCCTTTTCTTCCTCGAGGTCGGTGCCGAAGATGTTGATGCCCACCTGGTTGCGGATGTCAAACATGGAGAAATTCGCGACGATCTGACGCCAGTGCTCGATCGCGCGAATCGCGCCGGTGCCGCTGTAGCCGACGAACGCGACCGGCTTGCCTGCCCACTCGGAGGCGAGTGAGTCGAAGGCGTTTTTCATGGTGCCGGGGATGGAGTGGTTGTACTCGGGGGTGACGAAGACGAAGCCGTCGCAGGCGTCGATGGCGTTTGACCAGGCGGTGACGGCGTCGTGCTCGTATTGTTTGTTGGCGGCGCCCGGCACGGTGGCGGCGGTGAGCGCCGGGACGTTGAACTCTGCGAGGTCGAGGAGTCGGTACTCGACGCTGTCGCGGGCGTTGCCGGTGTCGCGTACCCAGTGGGCGACACCTTCGCCGACGCGGCCTTGACGGATGGATCCTAGAATTACGCCAATTGTTGTCATGTACGCGACTGTACTCGGTGGGTGGGTCGTCGATAAGCTAGCGCCCCATGAGCACTGTTTCCGAGGCCGCCCGCCGCCGCACGTTCGCTGTTATCGCCCACCCGGATGCGGGTAAGTCCACGTTGACGGAGGCGCTGGCGCTGCATGCGCATGTGATTTCGGAAGCCGGTGCGGTGCACGGTAAGGGCAACCGTAAGTCGACGGTGTCGGACTGGATGGAGATGGAAAAGGAGCGCGGCATTTCCGTCGCGTCGTCGGCACTGCAGTTTGAGTACGCGCCGGAGGGCCACGAGGGCGAGCCGTACGTGGTCAACCTCGTCGACACCCCGGGCCACGCGGACTTTTCGGAGGACACCTACCGTGTGCTTTCCGCCGTCGACGCTGCGGTGATGCTGATCGACGCGGCGAAGGGCCTCGAGCCGCAGACCCTGAAACTGTTTCGCGTGTGCAAGGCGCGCGGCCTGCCGATTGTCACGGTGATTAACAAGTGGGACCGCGTGGGTCGTGAGCCGCTTGAACTTGTCGACGAAATCGTTACCGAAATCGACCTCCAACCCACCCCTCTGTACTGGCCGGTGGGCGAAGCGGGTGACTTCCGTGGCTTGGCGCACGTCGATGCCGATGGCGAGATCGACGGGTACGTGCACTTCACCCGCACAGCCGGCGGTTCGACGATCGCACCAGAGGAGCACTACTCCGCCGACGAGGCCGCCGCGAAGGAAGGCGACGTGTGGGACACCGCGCTCGAAGAAGCGGAGCTTTTGCTTGCCGACGGCGCCGTCCACGACCAGCAGCTCTTCGAACAGTGCATCACTTCCCCGATCATTTTCGCCTCCGCGATGCTGAACTTCGGCGTGCACCAGATCCTGGACACCCTGTGCGCAATCGCACCGGCACCCGAGGGCCGCGCCTCCGACCCAAAGGCCGTGGAGGCATCCACGACCGCAATGGATACCGAGCGCGAAGTCGGCGATGATTTCTCCGGCGTGGTGTTCAAGGTCCAGGCCGGCATGGATAAGAACCACCGCGATACGTTGGCGTTTATGCGCGTGGTCTCCGGTGAGTTCGACCGTGGCATGCAGGTCACGCACGCCCAGTCGGGACGCAGCTTCTCCACGAAGTACGCCCTGACCGTCTTCGGCCGCAACCGCGACACCGTGGAAACGGCGTTCCCGGGCGACATCATTGGCCTGGTCAACGCGGGCGCGCTGGCGCCGGGTGACACGATCTACTCCGGCAAGAAGGTCCAGTTCCCACCAATGCCACAGTTCGCACCGGAGCACTTCCGCACGCTGCGCGCGAAGTCGCTGGGTAAGTACAAGCAGTTCCGCAAGGCGCTCGAGCAGTTGGATGCCGAGGGCGTGGTGCAGATCCTGCGCAACGATACGCGTGGCGACGCCGCCCCGGTCATGGCCGCCGTCGGCCCCATGCAGTTCGAAGTCATGCAGGCTCGCATGGAAAACGAGTACAACGTGGAAACCGTCACCGAGCCGATCCCCTACTCGGTGGCCCGGCGCACCGACGCCGAGTCCGCGCCAGAGCTGGGCCGCCAACGCGGGGTGGAAATTTTCACGCGTACAGACGGCGAGATCATCGCGCTGTTCGGTGACAAGTGGAAGCTGGCTTTCGTCGAGAAGGAGCACCCGGAGCTCACCATCGAGCCGCTCATCGCCGACTAGCGCTTCGCGGTGAGGAACTCGCGCATCGCGGGCCAGTCGCGCTCCACCTGGGCCTGGCCGGCAGCGTAGTTCGCCCACAGTTTCTCCGCGTTGAGCTCGGTGGACTCCACTCCCATCGCATCGGGGAAGAAAATGTAGGCGTTGCCGGCTGCCGCTTCGTCGATAAGCGACTGCTTCGCAGCGTTGTAAATGCCCGGCCGAGCAATCATGGCGTCGGCGACTTTCGGCGTGCTGCGCATGATGCGACGCACGGCGCGCTCGCGCTTTTGCGGCCCCTTGACGTAGTCGCGCGGGCGGGTGAGCACGGCGAGGAAACGAGTGTAGCCGGCGGCGCGGGCGGCGTCGATAAGCAAACCGCCCGAGGTGCCCAGCGCGCCATCGACGTAGGGCACGCCGTCGATCTCGCGCATCTTCATCAGGACCGGCATCGTCGACGACGTCCGCGCGGCGAGGGCGACATCCTCCAAAGTGCGCAGGTTGTCGCGGTTAAACGCCACCGTCTCCCCTGTGTCGGCGCGCACGGCCTCCACGTGGACCTCCTCGGTGGTCCGGGCAAACGCGTCAAAGTCGAACGGCAGGACGTCCTCGGATTGCTCGTACGCCCATTCGCCGTTGATCAGGCCCTTGCCTCGCACCACAGAGCGCCAGCCGCCGAACTTGGGGTTACCCGGAAACTCCGTGAACGCGTTTTCAGAGCGCCACGTGTCGCGGGAGACGAAGTTCAGCGCGTGGACCGAGCCTGCGGAAATGCCGCCGACCCAGCCGAACTGGACCTCCTCCGCGATGAGCTTTTCCACCACGGGTGCGGTGTAGGAGTTGCGGGTGCCACCGCCCTCAAAGATGAGGGCGGTGTCGCGGGCGTCAATCATGCCCGCGAGCCTACGCGCACGCCCGTGGCACTTTCAACGGTGTTCAGTGTTACGGCGTCAGCGCGCCGCCGGTAACCGCAAGCGTCTCACCGGAGATGTACGACGCGTCCTCGGAGGCGAGGAACACGTACGCGCCGGCGAGCTCGGCCGGCTGTCCTGGTCGTCCGATGTCGGAGCCCTGGGCGAAGTTGTCGACGACCTCCTCCGGCTGCCCCTCAGCGGGCTGGATCACGGTCCAGATCGGCCCCGGCGCAACGGCATTGACGCGGATTCCCTTCGATGAGAGGAGCTCGCCGGCCCCCTACTCATGGCCTACATCACGCCTGTCCAGGATTTCGTCGGCGGCGCGGTCGGTCCACCGGCGGGTCTGCAGCCGCCACGCCGCCCCACTGTTGGAGCGTGGTGGTGCCTGGATGTGGCGGCGTGAGTCCATGCCGTGTTGGAGTTCTTTGGCGCGTAGGACTTCGGCGTCGATTTTTACGCCTTCGAGCAGCACGATGTTCATCAACCAGATCAGGGCGAGTACCGCCAGGACGGTGCCGAATGCGCCGTAGGTGCTGCGTATGCCGACGAGTTTGAGGTACCAGGAAAACCCGATCCATAGCGCACCGATGACGAGGAGCGCGCTTGCGGATCCGAGGGTGAGCAGGCGGAATTTGCCGGGTTTGACGTTGGGGGCGAAGTAGTAGAGCACGGAGACGAGCGCGATTGAGACCACTGCGATGACGGGGGTGCGCAGGTAGTCCCAGACGGGGAGGAAGATTGCGGTGAGGTAGTGCAGTTCGTCCTCAAGTCGTAGGGGTCGCGCGATGGGTTCGAATACGGCGTTGACGATTGAGTCGGTCAGCAGGGCCCCGAGCACGATCACCAATGCGCCAATGACCAAAACGACCGTGACAAGCCACATGGTTATCCATGTCACGACGAGTGGGCGGCCTTCGGTGCGTCCGTAGATGAGGTTGGCGTTGCGGGAGAAGGATCGCACGTACGCGGATGCTGACAGGAGCGAAATCACCACTGACACTGCCAGGGCGATGGTGCTTTCTGCTGGGGTGGCCACGATGACTGTCAGGAGACGCAGGGCTTCTGATTGCAGTTGCGCCGGTACGTATTGGGCGATGAGGTCGGTGATGATCGAGTCGGCCATGTCGTCGCCACGCGGCATGAGCAGGCTGAAGATGGAGTATGCGGCGAGCAGTATCGGCGCGACCGACAGCAGGGTGTAATAGGTCAGGGTGGCGGCGCGGTCCACCATGGCGTCGTTGGAAAAATCGGTGATGACGCGGCGAAAGACGGATGTCCACCCGGCGCGTGTGAGGCGGTTGCCGCGGCGCAGTGGTGTTTCGTAGTCGTGGGGTGTGACGACGAGGTCGCCGGTGCCGTACGACATCACCATGTCGACGCGGTGCGATTCAGACATACTGGTCACCTTATACACTCCCTTGTCATGGGAATTATCGACCGCGCGCGTGAACTTTTCGGGTTGAACCAGCCTCGGCTGGTGGAGTTGCCGGGGCGGGTGGTGCCGGTGGTCGTCGATAAGCTGCAGGTGCACACGGCGCGGCTTGCGCCCGATACCAACGAGAAGATCATCATCGTGACCACCTCAGCGAGGGCACTCGAGGAGCTTTCGCGTATCGACGACGCCGTGCAACTCACCTCCCCCAACGAACGCTCCGTCACGTTCGTGCCGGTAGACCGCAGGTCCGAGCCTGTGCTGGATCCGAAGTACGGCTGGATCATCCCCGTCACACGTGAGACCGCCGCCGAGTTTGCGGGGTTAGCAAAAGGCCCAGGCGAGCACGAACTTTCGACGCTGCACCTGGGTCTTATCCTGGAGTAATACGGCGTGACTAAACCAGTCCGATCCAGTTCCAGTAGGTGGCGGACAGCAGCAGGATGAGCAGGTAGGCCACGATGGTCAGCGGGATACCGGTGCGCAGGAACTGCTTGGAGGTAAACGCTCCGGTGCCGTAGGCCAGCATGTTTTGCGGTGCGGAGACCGGCAGCAGGAAGCCGAAGCAGATGACGAACTGCTGGATGATCACGAACCCGATGCCGCCGTTGGGTACGTCCAGGGTGGCTGCAAGGGCGATGAACACAGGGATCAGCGCGGAGGCAAGCGAGGTCGCGGAGGCGAAGCCCAGGTGGATCAGGATGTTAAACAGCGACACCAGGGCGATTGCGGCGAGGATCGGCATGGAAGATAGGCCGATAGCGCCGAAGGTTGCCTCAGACAGCCAGGTTGCAGCGCCAGTGTCCAGCAGGAACTTGCCCAGGGAGATGCCGGCGGCGAACACGACGAGGGTGCCCCAGTTGATCTGCTGCTGGGCGTACTTCCAGTCCATGACGCCGATGACCGGCATAAGCATGAAGCCGACGGCGACGATGGTGATGGTTGCGGAGGAAATCGGGTGCAGCACGCCTTCGGTGGCCCAGAAGAACAGCAGCAACACTGCGATGGCGGTGAGGCGCTTCTCAGCGCCGGTCATGGGTCCCATTTCCGCGAGCTGCTTTTCGACGAGCTCACGTCCCCCATCAATCGACTCCACCTCAGGCTTAATGGCGGCACGCATGATGAAGTACAGGGCGATGGACATCAGGATCGACCACGGTGCGGCCCAGATGAACCACTGGCCCCAGGAGACGGTCTGGCCCATTTGGTCTTCGATGAAGCCGACAGCCACGAGGTTTTGCGCCGCAGCGGTCTTGATGCCGACGTTCCAGATGGACACCGCCTGGGTTGCCGTAATCACGAGCAGCGCGGCGAGCTTGGATTCCTTGGCCAGACCGAAGGCGGCCACCATGCCCATGAGAATCGGCACGACGGCGCCGGCGCGTGCGGTTGCGGACGGGACAAAGAACGCCAGGATGATCGAGATAACAATCGCTCCGATGACAATGTTGGAAACTTTCTCGCCAGCGAACTTCAGCACATACAGCGCCAGGCGACGGTGCAGGCCGGTTGCCTGCATGGCGGTTGCCAGCGCAAGTGCCGCAGCAACAAGCGCCACCGCCGATGACGAGAAGCCGCTCATGGCGATGCTCAGGCCCTTGGAGGCACCGATCGCTTCGCCTGTTTCGGGGTCCACGGCGAACGTGAGCATGATTGCGATCAGCCCGACGATCATCACTGCGCTGACCGGGTAGGACACGGCCTCGGAGACCCACATGATCACGGCAAACGCAAGCATGCCGAGTGCGATCTTCGCTGGCATGGCAAGCCCTGCGATGGGGGTCAGGATCACAGCGGCCAGTGCGATAAATGAGAGGAAAAACGCGATCGTTTTTCCTGTGTTGAGTTTGTTTGAGGTTTGTTGTTCGGGGCTGTCTGCGGGGGCGACTGCCGTTGTCACGGTCTTCCTCCTTGAAGTGGTTGTTCCTGCATAAACATTAGTCTCACCAAATCGGCCTTCAAAATGTGACGCGTGTACTGTTTGCCCTGCATACGGGCGCGTAGCATGGCCATCATGGGCTTGAGTTCACTGTTGACGTACAACATCCATCATGGTGCACAAGATTTCCGCAATGCGCTCGGCAACGGCGCCACTGACGCCTGGTTGCCTGCATCGTGGCAAGCGTCGCTAAACGATCTGAGCCATTCTGTCGTGGCGTTATGGGATTCGGTCATCAACGCAATCTCCATCATCGTTTAAACGGCACACCCGGTTCGCAGGACCGAGCTTTCTGGTACAAACGTAGATGATGTTCACAACACTTTGTTGCTAAAAGGAGTTTTTCCCATGAAGGCCCTCTACAGAGCCGCAATCTTCTACCTCGCCTTCGGCCTGATCTCGGGCGTGTTCTACCGCGAGTTCACCCGCGCCAACAACTTCCCAGAAGGCCAGTTCACCCAGCTCAGCGTTACCCACACCCACCTTTTGGCCCTGGGCTTCATGATGTTCCTCATCTTCCTCGCGCTTGAAAAGGTCTTCACCTTCTCGCGCAATAAGAAGCTTTTCAATATCTTCTTCTGGCTCTACAACGCAGGTTTGCTCACCACCGTGTCCATGCTGATCTTGCACGGCTCGCTGACGGTGCTGGGCAAGGAGTCGGGTGCGGCGATCTCCGGCATCGCAGGTTTGGGCCACATCATGCTCACCATCGCGTTGGTCATCTTCGTGGTGCTGCTGGGTCGCGCCATCGATAGCCCTACCCGAACCTCTGAGGCAGCGCTGGCAAACTAACGCGCTACCCTCGCGGCATGAACACTCTCACGCCGATCCAGCAACGCCTTACTGACCGCTTCTTCCGCTACGTCCGCACGGAAAGCCAATCCGACGCTCGCGCCACTACAGTCCCGTCCACCGAAAGCCAATGGACGTTTGCGCGTTTGCTTGTCGACGAGCTCTCCACCGCCGGGGCCACCGACGTCCACCTGTCCGACACGTGCGTGGTTACAGCCAAGATCCCCGGCACCGGCGACGGCCCCGCGATCGGCTTCTGCTCCCACCTGGACACGGTGGATGTAAACCTCTCCCCCACAGTCAATCCGCAGCTAACCCATTACGAAGGCGGGGATATTTGCCTCAACGCCGAGCTCGACCTCTGGCTGCGCGCCGCCGACCACCCGGAACTTGCAGCGTACGAGGGCCAGCCGGTCGTCCACACGGACGGCACGAGCGTGCTTGGCGCCGACGACAAGGCCGGCGTGACCGCGATCATGGAGGCGGTCACCGAGCTCGGCGGTCAGACCCCACACGGCGACATTTACATCGCGTTCGTGCCGGACGAGGAGATCGGCCTGCGCGGTGTACGCACGATCGATTTTGACCGCTTCCCTGTCGATTACGCCTACACCGTCGACGGCGGCGAGCTCGGCGAGGTTGTAGAGACCACGTTCAACGCCGCCACCGCCACCATTACCATCGCCAGCGTCAGCGCCCACCCGATGAACGCGAAGGGCAACCTGGTCAACCCGATCACACTGGCAATGGAGTTTGCCAACCAGCTCGACGCGCAGGAAACGCCCGAGCACACCGAGGGGCGTGAGGGCTTTATCTGGCTCAACCACATCGACGGCAACCAGTCCACCTGCACCATGCAGTTGAGCATCCGCGATCATGACCGCGAAGGCTACGAGGAAAAGAAGCAACGTTTGCGCACCCTTGCCGACGATCTTGCCGCAGCACACCCCCGCGCCACCATCACCTGCGACATCGTAGATGTCTACGCGAATATCTCCGACGCGAAGACCCCCGAAAATTCCGTCGGCTCCGAGCGACTGCACGCTACGATGCGCCGCCTCGGCATCGAGATTAAGGAGATCGATATGCGTGGCGGCACCGATGGGTCATGGCTGTCCAACCAGGGTGTCTACACCCCGAACTATTTCACCGGCGCGCACAACTTCCACTCGATCTACGAGTTTCTGCCGGTGCCTTCCCTCGAGCGCTGCTATGAACTCACCCTCGCCCTGATGCGTGGCGAGTAACCGGCTCACTAAGCACGCTTGATGCTGGTGCTCGTCTTGTGCATGAGCTCAGTGTCAAGTTCCTCGCGCGTGTGGCGTTTTCGGCCACAATTACTGCTGCGTTGCTCGGTTCCCTACGAGATGCACAATATATTGTGCATCCCGGCTCTGGTGTTGGGGCCGGTTGTGGTTTAGGCTCGTCGATACGCGGAAGCAAAATGGGGGCTTCCGCCCGACACCCAGGGGGGATAATTATGGCTTTTCGTGCCTACGAGCTTTACTACCTCGATTCCTACGACGAGGAAGTCGATGACCTTGTCACCATGTACGACTACGACGAGGACGACTACAGTTTCGACGACGACATCCGCTGGCACATTGACGACGACTACATCATCGAAAACGGCCTCCGCGTCGCAATACTCATCCACGACCCGGACACCCACGAAATCGACTGCGCGTTGCTCCAACCGGACAATCCTCGCGCGCCCGATTGGTATGGCGTGGAGGAGATGGCCAACGTCATGGCCGAAGTCCAGCGCATCATGGTCGCTCACGACGACTACACGGTCAGTATCGTGCCACCGCAGGATCCCGCGTTCGCGCTCACGGCGCCTCGCGTCTTCCCTGCGGAAGATCTCACGGCTGCGACGGTGATGATGCTCGGCGACTCGCAAGACAACGCGTGGTACAGCGCCTTTTGTATCGAGTTCACACCGAACCTGAAGTCCGACGAGTCGTTCCCAGTCGCCGTTTTTGTGTACGACCCGCGCGATAACTGCCTTGTCAGCAAGAGCTTCACCGGCATCAACCCGTTCGCACCGGAGACGTTTAACCGGAGGCAACGCAGGATCGTCGAGCGCAAACTCGACGAGATCTTTGCGGCAATCGACTCCTCAAAAACCGCAACCCAACCCGTGAGCCCGTTTGCCAACCTCGGCCCGCAATTCCGTGCATCGAGGCTGCCCTCCGTCGAGGCGGTCGGCCCCGACCACGCGCTCCTCCAAACACTTGAGAGGCTTCTGGCCTGGTGGCAGGAGCAGGCAGCCTAGGCGTTAGATCATGCGCTAAATCATGCCCTGGCTCATCGCCCAGCCAGCTAGCGCAGCACCAAGGCCGCCGATAGCGAGCAGCACGCCGATGATGATCGCCACTGGCGAGACCGCACCGTCGCCGTTGGCCGGCGGCTGCTGCGTCTTCGGTTTCTGCGCCGCCGGCGCGTTGCTCGTCCCTTCGGTCTTGTCCTTCGGCTGCAGCTTCCTGCGGGCCATGTCCTTGACGTACTCCGGGGCGTCGGAGGCAAGCACCTCGGCAAGCACCTTCGCCATCTCTTCGCGGGTGTAGTTCAGCGCGGAGACGTTGTAGGACTGGCTAAACACTTCCGTTCCGCGCGAGTTTGTAACCACTACGCTCAGCGGAACGACCGGCTTGTCCAAAAACGCCGCGCGGTCGAGCTTGATGTCTACCTGCTTCTCGTCGCCGACTTTGCCGGCAGGCTTCAGGTCGTAGCTTTGTTGGAACACTCCCGAGCCGTAGTTGACGCTGACCTTAAACCGCTCGTCCACGTCTCCCAGGTTGGAGATGGTGCCGCGCAGGACGTTGTCGTCGCCAAGCTGTGCGACGACGCCATTGTCACCGTTCGCGGTTTCGTTGAGACGAAAGCCTGCCTTGTACTTGTTATTGCTTGCCGCGTTGATGACCAGTTCCTTGACGTCACCTTCGGTCAGCACCGGCATGCTTTCCTCGCCGTGCGAGTGGTCGTGATCGTGGTCGTCTTTGTCGTTTTCCTTGTCTGTCTCGTCGTTCACTCCGATGTGGCCTTGGCCAACGTTCGCGCCTGGAAGGTTCAGGTTCGCCCAGTCCGCCGGGATCTGAAACTCCCTGCCGGTCTCGTCGTGGCCGTGCGTTTCCTTTTCGGCAAAGTTGAACTGGTTGAACTGGTGCGCGTAACTCATCACCGAGTTGTACTCTTCGAGGTCATCGCGCGCCGGTGCCGTGTTTGACTCCACGTGCGCGCCGTAGTGCAGCAGGTTCAGGGTGTGGCCAAACTCGTGCAGGATCGTGTTGCGCAGCTGCTCCTGCGTGGTCATCTCAGGATGGTTCGCCACGAAGAATACGGAGTCGTTGACCAAAGCGAGGCCTGTCGAGGAGTCGCCGCGAGAAATCGTGTCGCCGATGACGCCAACGCGGAAGACCGCCTTGCGTTCTCCCAGCAACCGTTCGCGTGCCGAGATGAATTGGTTTTGCGCATACAGCGCGTAAGCCCATTCGTCTTTGGCCAACTTCGGATCGGCCAACCCTGGCATGAATTCTTTGGCGTAGTCCTCGGTCTTGCCGCCCTCGCGGTCTGCCTCCTTCATGCTGGACATCGAGGAACTGACGTACTCCGGCCCCGCAACGATGTGGAGATTGATGCCTTGTTTGGCGAAGCGCTCCTCCAACTGCTTGAGGATCTCCGGCGACGGCGCATAGTCCTTCGTGTTTGCACGCGCACAGTCGGCGAACTGGGTAAAGCCCTCCACGGATGCCGCGAAGGATTCCTTCCGATCGCACTTGAGTTGTTCCCACTCGGATCGCATCCAGTGCAGCTGCAGGAACAGGTCGGGTTTGTTTTCGTCGGCGCCCCACTGGTGGATTGGCAACGATTTGCCTGAGGAGAGTTTCATGCCGACGCGTTCCCACGAGTTGCGCAGCCCGTCACCGTCGGAGTCGAACGCGGCTGGCTGCGGGATGAAACGCGCCTGGGTTTCGGCCTCGAGTTTCTCACCCGCTGCGAGGCTCTTGCTCCAGCGTCCGGCCTGGTAGCGCGCGTCGTTGTCGTTGCGGCTCTCCTTGGCTTTCTCAGCGGTCGGTCCTACGCCGAACCGGTCGGCGTTCGCAAACTTCACGCGTGCGGTGTGGCCGGGCTTTTCCGGGGAGACGCGAATTTCGCCGTCGAAGTATTGCTGCGCGCGGAGTTGGCCGTGGTTGCCCATGATGTCGCTTACGGCTTCGACGCGGACATTGACCGGGGCGCCCGAGACGTTGGTGGCGGTGACGGTGTACTGGATGATGTTGTCGAAAATGTTGATGGTGCGTTTGACCTCAACACCGTTAAACGTCTGGGTGTAGACAACCGTGTCGGTTCCGTCGTCTCTGCTGAGGGTTTCGGGCGTCGCGTTCCAGTCGACGGGCATTTTCGCCTCGTTGACGTACACGTCGGTGCTGAGGCCGTACTTGAGCACCTCGGCGGCGGCTTCGGGGTGGTCGAAGTCGAAGAGGCCCTGTCCGTCGGGGCGCACGGTCGCGTTGATGTACGGCGACCATGTGCTCTTCTGCTGCCCCTCAACGACAACCTGCCTGCCTTGCTGTGTGACCTTGGCCTGCGCGGGCACAACGCAGACGGGGGCGAGGGCGGCGCACAGGCCGACTGCCATTACTTTTGTGGAAAATCGCATGTTGTTGCCTACCTACCCAGTACCTGCATGATCTTGTCTTGGTTCAAAAATGCGGCGAATCCTACGCCGGCAAGCAGCGCCAGCGCGCCCACGAGGACCGCGATCCAGCCAACGCTTGTCGACGACCCCTTGTCCTCAACCACCACTTCCTCCGGCGCCCTCGCCGTCAGGGGGACGTTGACCAGTTCGGAGGATCCGTCCGGGTAGGTCACCCGCACCTTGACGGAGGTGGTTTTGCCGTTGGGCACACTGCCGTTGGACCGGGCGGTGATACGGCCGGTTTTTTCGTCGATAGTTGCTGTCCAGCCCTGCTCGTTGAAGCCGTCGATGCTAAACCGCGTGCCCTCTGGCAGTTTCGACGAAGGTTCCGGACGAGCCTCGCCGCCAATGGGTACGTTCGCTCCAACGTATCCGGCGTCAAACGTCGCCGCATCCGAAGGCACCGTGACCGTGGCGGTGATTTCGCGTGCGCTGCCGTCTGGGTAGCGCACCTGGATCAGCGGCTTGTAAGTTTCGTCGATCTCGGCGTTCTTCGGCGCCGTGATGCGCAGCGCGCCGGTGGATCTGTTCACGCCGACGTCAAGGCCAGCGTTATCGATCACGTCGAAGACCGCACCCTTGACCGCATCGCCAACAGCGGCGACTGCAACTGTGTTGCCCACCCGCACCGTGGTAGACGGGTAGGAGATGGAGTTTTTCACGGCGTGTGCAGAAGCTGTGGCCAAGCGAGCGCGCGCTTCAAGTTCCTTGGTGGAACCATCCTGGAAGTAGGCGATGACCTTGACCGTGAGCGGACGCGCGTTCACCTTCGGCGCGTTGACTCGCACGTCGCCGGTGTTCGCGTCCACCGTCGCGGACCAGCCGCCCAGGCTCGACCCGGATTTCATCTTGAAGGTCGTACCCTCGGGCAACGCAGCGTCGCCGGTGCGCAGCACGGTTGCACTCAGTCCCGGGACCACCATGATCTCGTCTTCGTAGCCGAGGTTTGCCAGGTCGGCCAGCATGGGCTCGCCGACCTCGAAGACGGCGTTGACCGTCTTGGAACTGCCGTCCGGGAAAGTGATCGTGACCGGGACCGTGTGGGTGCCACGTTTTGCGTTGGCCTCCGGCTTGAACGTGATGCTGCCCTTGGCGTCGATGGTCACGCCCTTGGCGTTCGGCTTAAACGTTGTTCCTGCGGGCAGCACGCGGTCGTCGTATGTGAAGCCGCGCTCCACCACCTGCGCACGCGGCGAGCTCGAGGAGCGCTCCACACCAGCAGGCACCGGGGTTTTCGCCCATTCGACCGTGTAGCGATCGGCCATGGGTTTTTCTTCAGCCACGACAACCTCGACGACCTCGCGCTGGCCCGTCGGTGTGTTGACCTCTACGCGGTAAGTTCCGGGCGCGGCATCGCGCGGTGGCGTGGCGACGACCGTGCCGTCCTGCTCCACACGAATCCAGGAATCCTTCGGCGCAACCTGTTCCGTCTTGTTGCCGGAGATGACCTTTTCCACGCCGTTGGTGGTGAACCCAGACGGCACCGGGTCGCTGCTCCCCTTACGCGTTGGCGTGCCGATGCCGACCTCACCGGCGTGCACCACCACGGGTGCCCACACGAACGGATCCGGCTGCGGGGCCGGATTCGACGTCGCCGGCTCCTTTTTCACCGTAATGCCCAGGTTGGACTGCTCGCCTGGCTTGACCGTGACCTTGCCGTCGTTTTCACGTGTGACGGTGTGGTTGCTCGGTGCCTTTGCGGTCACGGTGTAATCGCCTGGGTAAAGGCCATCGACGACGTACTTGCCGTCAACCTTTTCCACCTTGCGGGTTTCGTCCTTCGGACCACCCGTGATCGTGATCGACTCTGGCTCCGCATCACCCGTGACCGAGATGTTGACGGACCCCTTGACCAGCGCCACCGTGAGCTCCAGGTCGCGCGGCTTGTTCGGCTCGACACTGAAACGCTGGGTTGTTCCTCCGTGGTTGTCGCTGGATTCAACCTGCACGGTGTATTCGCCGGCGTGCAGTTTGCCCGCGTTAAACCTGCCGTGTGCGTCGGTCGTATCCTTGGCGTTTTCCTTACCGTTCTGGGTGATGAGGATGGGGGCGTTGGCGACGGGTGCGGAGAGGTCGTCGAGAAGCGTGCCGCTCACCGCGTTGAGCGTCTTCACCAGGATTTCGCCGCTGCTGTGTTTGCCGGGCTGCAGCGTGATTTCGCGGCTGCCTTCGCTGTGGGTCTCGCTTTCGGCTGCTTTGGCCGTATAGGTTCCGGGCAGGATGTCCTCGACCGTAGCCATGCCTTCCGCGTTGGTATTCACCGTGCGTCCGGCGACATCAAGTTTGGCGTTGGCGACGGGGTGGCCGGTGTCGTCGACAACCTGCAAGACGAGGTCCACCTTGTCCAGCACGAGCGCAAAGTCGTGCGTTTCGGTGCTGTCCTTTTTCACCTTCGCAGCCTGCGACGGCGCCGAATACCCCTGCGGGCCATCAATCTCGACGGTGTAGGTGCCCGTTGGCAGATCAGCAATCGAGTACTCCCCGTTGACCACCGCCGCAGTCTTTTTCACGCCAGCGGTGTTCTGGTCTGCACCACGTACCTGGATCTCGGCGGGTTGTCCGCTCGGCAGGCCAGTGACGCTACCTGCGATATTGCCCAAATTGCGCACCACATTAAGCGTCTTTTCCGACGTCTCATTTGGGTTGATGGTGACAGCACCGCCGCCTTCGATCGAGTACCCCTCCGGTGCGTGCGCGCCGAGGGTGTACTTGCCCGGGTACAGGTCATTCAAGACGTAGTCGCCGCCGGCTTCCTCAATCGGCAGGTACTCGTTGTTCGGGCCGCCGTTGAGGAACACCTCCGTCGGAGCCAACGTCCCCGAGGTGCCAACCTTGATGGACCCGCGGTGCAGCGCGACCTTGAGCATCACCGACTCGGTGTCTCCGCCGGGTTCGACTGTGAAGTTTGCACTCGCCGCGTCGTACGTGTTGTTACGGGCCACCTCTGCGGTGTAGTTGCCTGCAGCCAGCGCGCCGGCGTTGAAGTTGCCTTCCGGGGTGGTCGGGAAAGTGCCGATGACACGGGAGCCTTGCTTGACGACGACCTGCGCACCCGCCACAGCCTGACCAAGATCGTCGACAACAATGCCACCGGTTTGGTTCAGTGAACCAACCTTCACCGTCACCGGATCATTATCGCCCGGATACAGCACGAACCCCTGGGATGCGCCGCTGTACTTGCCCCTGGCAGCAGACACTGCGGCGGTGTAGGCACCCGGCGCGAGATCCGCAAACGTTGCAAGGCCTTCCGCATTGGTGGTTTCGGTCCGTCCGTCAACGGTGACTGATGCATTGGCAACTGGCCTGTTGGCGTCGTCGACCACCTTGATCTCGCCCGTGACGTTGTCCGCAATCACCGCGAACCCAACAGTCCTGTTTTCGTACTTTTCCACCTTGGCGTTCTGCGGGCCCGTGACGGAGTATCCGCGTGGCACGGAGTCTTTGATCACTTCGACGCGGTAGTCCCCGGTGGGCAGGTCCGGGAAGCTGTAGTGGCCGCCTGAGACGGTCTGTTCCAAAATCTCGGGACCCGTGACGCGGACCTTGACCTGCTTGTCGGCCGGCACGCCGGAGATCACGCCGGAGATGCTGCCCTTGTCGCGTGTGGCGGTGAAGTTTGCGTTCGCGGTTGTTGCGCGTTTGACGTCCACGTCTGCCGTTTGGGTCACCGAATAGCCCTTCGGCAGCGACTCTGGGACGACCTCAAGCACGTGCTTGCCTACTGCCAGGTTCGGGATGGTGAACTCCGCGTTCTCATCGGTGTCTACGACAGTGTTCGTACCGACGACACGCACCTTCACCTTGGTGCGTTCCGGCAGCCCGTTGACCTTGCCGCTGACTTTGCCGTACTGCTGCTTGCGCTGCACAACGATCGGGTCCGCGATGCGGTTGACGCGCTGATCCTTAACGACGACACCTTCGACCTCTGTCCCCTGACTGTCCTCAGTTTCGCCCACGACCAGCGTGTACTTATCCTCTGGATCCTTGGGCACCGGAACCTTGGGCACGGTGAAGTTACCGCTTTGATCAGTCTGGGCCGACTTACCGCCGACGGTCACACGTGCACCGGAGATGCCGACTCCCTTGTCGTCGATCACCCGGCCGGTGACGGTGATCGGGTACAGATCAAAATCCGGGGCGGTGGCCTCGTCCTTCCACGGCTTGGTCGCCGGGCTGACAAAGCCCGCTGGAGGTCGCACGCCAATCTGGTACGTCGTTCTCGGGTTGTTGGAGGTCAGCCAGTAGGAGCCGTTATCGGCAACCGCTTCCTCACCCTGGAGGACGATTTCCTTGCCCTGGCGGTTGGTCCACTTCCTGTTCACCAACACCTTCGGGCGGCCGACTGGCTCCTCGTCCGGATTATGCACACGCACCTTGCCCGGCGAAGCCATGTTGACCATAGGCACGGTGTACCGGGAGCCACCACCGGCCATCGGAGTCGGATAACCGCCCTTGCCCATCCCCCAAAGGATCAGGCGGTGCATTCTTTCTACCTGCAACTCTTCCGGTAGCTCATAGCGCAGTCGAATCGCATAATTGCCTGAGGGGGTTGTCGCGATGCTGCGGTGGACGGTGACATCATATGTCTTCAGCACAACTTCTTGGCGGTTTCTGTAAACGCGGTGATCAAGCTTGAACTGCGAGACTTCAGGGATTCTTTTGAATACCGGATCATCCTTCGGCGCTGACTTAACAGTACTTGCGAAGAGCGGCGGGGGCGCGGTTTCCGGCGGCACGAACTCGATGGATACCGTCTTCACCCGCACGGATCCGTTGAAGAAGACCGCTCCTCGCCAATTGCCGTTTTCAATGCGAACCTCGCCATGGTCGATACCAGGTTGCAGAATGGGCGCCCTCTGCGCGTGCGCGACCGGCGTGAAGGTACCCAGCGGGACTTCGGCGACCGTGCCGGCAAGCGCGAGCACCGTCGCAACTGCGGTGATGCGCATGCCCCGTGGGCGGTGTACGCGACGGGGGTCATCGGAATAGCGAGACATGGGCGTCATTCAACTTTCTCGAAGCAAAGGCACGGGAAACGAACGGTAAAACACAGGAATGATACCACTTAGTTATATGCCTTATCTAGATCTTTTACGGAACTGCCAGCTATTCCACACCCTTACTACACGACGAAGCGCCCCGGCCGAATGCGGCCGGGGCGGTGGAGTCGTCGCTAAGCAAACGCGCTACTGAATCTCAGACGGCTCCTTGCGTGCCGGGTACACGGTCGGGCGCACACCCGCAATGTCCTCAACAACGCGAACCACCTGGTGAGAGTAGCCGTACTCGTTGTCGTACCAAACGTAGAGCACGAGGTGGTTGCCGGAAGCAATCGTGGCCAGACCATCAACCACGGATGCGTGGGAGGTACCAAGCAGGTCCGTCGACACAACCTCAGGCGAGTAGATGTAGTCGAGCTGCTGGCGCAGGTTGGAGTGGGTGGACACGCGACGCAGGAAGGTGTTCACCTCGTCCTTTTCAACGTCCTTCTCCAAGTCCAAGTTCAGCACAGCCATGGACACGTCCGGGGTTGGCACGCGGATGGCGTTGCCGGTGAGCTTGCCCTCAAACTCCGGCAGTGCCTTAGACACGGCCTTCGCCGCGCCGGTCTCGGTGAGCACCATGTTCAGGCCCGCTGCGCGGCCGCGACGGTTGCCCTTGTGGAAGTTGTCGGCCAGGTTCTGGTCGTTGGTGTACGCGTGAACCGTCTCAACGTGACCGTGCTTGACGCCGTAGCGGTCGTTGATCACCTTCAGCACCGGGGTGATGCCGTTGGTGGTGCAGGACGCTGCGGACAGGATGCGCTCGTCGCCGATCATGTCCTGGTTGATGCCGTAGACAATGTTCGGGATGTCGCCCTTGCCCGGCGCGGTAAGCAGCACGCGGTCCACACCCTTGGACTGCAGGTGCTGGGACAGGCCCTCGCGGTCGCGCCACACGCCAGTGTTATCGACGACGATGGCGTTGTTGATGCCGTACGCCGTGTAGTCGATCTCGGCCGGGTCGTTGGCGTAGATCATCTGGATCGGGGTGCCGTTGGCCCAGATGATTTCCTTCTCCTCATCCACGGTGATCGTGCCGTTGAACGGGCCGTGGATGGAGTCGCGGCGCAGCAGGGATGCGCGCTTGATGATGTCGATGTCACCCTTCTTACGCACCACCACCGCACGCAGGCGCACGCCACCGTACATTGCCTCACGCGCGATCAGGATGCGGGCGAGCAGACGGCCAATTCGGCCGAAGCCGTAGAGCACAACGTCGCGTGCATCGAGCTCGGAGGAGGTACCGATGACGTCAGCGAGCTGCGCATCCAGGAAGGTACGCAGATCCTTCTCTTCGGAGTACTTGAACTCCTTGGCCAGGCGGCCGAGGTCGATCGAAGCGGTGCCGAGATCCATCTCCACGAGCTCGCGCAGGATCGGGAGCGTCTCGTCGAGGGCGAGCTCCTTTTCGTCGATACGACGCGCGTAGCGGTGTGCCTTGATGATCTCGATGTCGGTCACACCCACCAGCAGGCGGCCGTAAACCGAGGTGACCGCGTTATGTTCGCGGTGCAGGCGGCTGATCAGCGGCAGCATCTCCTGGGCAAGGGTGAGCTTGTGGTTCCAGTCGTCGCGGGGGTTTGTGGTTTCGGTCAACGTTGCTCCTTCAGCGTGTTGGATTCGGGGGCAATTTCAGCCCCACACCGCCATTTACTTTAGCGCAGGACAGCGCGATACTTGGAGGGGTCCGCCTCGGGGGCAAACTTGGGGGCCTGATCCTTATCGACGAGCACCGCACGCACCCCTTCCGCAAAGTCCGGCTCACGCACCATCACCGCGCCCAGGCGGCGCTCGTTGTCCAGCGCGCCGGCCAGATCCTGTGATGCGTTGGCTGCGATGAGTTCCGCCGCCGCCACGAGCGACGACGGGGACGCCTGCTTGGTCAATTCCTGCACCTTCTCGCCGAACTCGCCGTCAAGGCGCTCGCGGATCTCGGCCCAGGAGCCGGTGAAGGTGGCCTCGATGTCCTCGTACAGTGCCTCGAGCTGCGATTCTCCTTGCTCCAACCCGATCTCGTCGAGGTAGCCGGGCCCGTGCTCCACGATCCCGTCAAGCACTCCCTCGAGCGAGGCAACCTTGTGCGTCGCCAGACCGGTGGCGAGCATGTCATCGGGGGTAAGCCGATACCCCGTCAGCGCCAAAAACGCCCCAAGCGCCTGCGACGGGTGCTTCGGCAAGTTCTGCAGCAACCACGACATACCCACGTCAGTGATGTAGCCGATGTTCATCTCCGGCATGGAGGCGAACGCGTCCTCAGTGACCACCATGTGCGAGCCGTGCGCCGACACACCCATGCCACCGCCCATGATCACGCCGTTGCACAGCGCGATGTACGGCTTGGGGTAGTTCGCAATGTCCAAGTTCATGGCGTACTCGTCGGCAAAGAACGCATCGACCTCGTCCAGGCGCCCCTCAAGGACACCGTCGCGCGCGGCACGGACGTCGCCGCCGGAGCAAAAGTGTTTGCCAGAGGACTGGATGACAACTTGGGTGACGGTGTCGTCGTCACGCCACTGCTTCAGGATCTCGTCGATGGCGCGCGCCATCTCCGGGTTCAGAGAATTCAGGGCCTTGGGGCGGTCGAGGGTGATCACCCCGGTCGTGCCGCGTACTTCGGTCTTCACAAACTCAGTCATGCCGCCCAGTGTTCCACATCACACCGGTATGGTGTGGGCAATGCAGACGCCACGCTTAATCGCACTCGACATGGACGGCACCCTCCTCACCCCGGAAGGCCAGGTACCTGAGCGCTTTTGGCAGCTTTACGACGACGCCACCGCCCAGCCCGTCACCATCACCCCCGCCTCCGGCCGCCAACTGGCAACACTGCAACGCATGTTCCCCGCATGCGAGACGTTCATCGCCGAAAACGGCGCGGTGGTGTGGCACGCCGGCGAAGTTGTCTCCACCACGGCCCTGCCCGCAGACGCCGCCCGCAACCTCATCGCAGCGCTACCCGACGCACCATTTCCCGCCCACGCCGTCATCTGTGCACCAGAAGTGGCCGCCACCCTCCCGCTGCCGCCGGCGATCGACGCGGAGGTGGACAAGTACTACGCCTCGCGCACAACGCTGTCGGCGCTCGGCGACCACCCCAGCCCCGTGGTTAAGATCGCCCTCTACGTTGAAACCGACGCCGAACGCGACGCCCTGCCCTGGGTCCGCGAACACGCCCCCGACCTGCGCGCAGTGGTCAGCGGCAAGCACTGGCTGGACATCATGCACCCCGATGCCGACAAGGGCCACGCGTTCGAAGCGCTCGCCGGCACGCTGGGCATCCCCCTTGCACAGACGGCGGCATTCGGCGACTTCCTCAACGACCTCGGCATGCTCCGCGCCGCCGGCCACGCGGTAGCGATGGACAACGCACACCCCGACCTCAAAGCGATCGCGGATGAGGTGATTGGGACGAATGGGGACGAGGCGGTCGTCGATAAGCTTGCGCAATGGCTGCAATGATCGACTTCACCCAACCCGCCGACGTCGTCGCACCGCAGTTGCTAGGGTGCCTGATCACCCACAACGGGGTAACCGTGCGCCTGACCGAAATCGAGGCATACCTCGGCGCTGAAGACCCCGCCGCCCACACGCACAGGGGCAAAACCGCCCGCAACGCCGCCATGTTCGGCCCACCCGGCAGGCTGTACGTCTACCTCTCCTACGGCATCCACCACAACGGCAACATCGTCTGCGCGCCCGAAGGCATCGGCCAAGGCTGCCTCATGCGTGGCGGCGAAGTCGTCGCCGGCGAAGCACTCGCCCGCCAGCGACGCCAACGCCCCGACCGCGCGTTGATCCCGTTTGAAAACCTCGCCCGCGGGCCAGGCAACCTCGGCCAAGCACTCGCACTGGGATTAGGCGACAACGGCACCCCCATTCACCTCACCCCGCGCAACACCGAACCCGAATGGGTCGCAGGACCCCGCATCGGGATCTCCAAAAACAAAGACGCCCCGTGGCGGTTCTGGATCCCCGGCGACAAGACCGTATCCACACCACGCGGGCGCCCGAAGCGGATCAACCTTTTGGGTGATTGATTGAAGGTTAGGCTTACCTATATTCTCAATCTGCAACTAAGGGTAACCTACCCTTCATTCCTAGATTGGAGAAGCAGATGACCATGGCCGCCCCCACTGACCAGCGACTGTCGGCCGCACTCAAAGACCAGACTGCCACTGCGCACTCCAGCGCCGAGAATACCCCCTTCATGTCGAGCCTTGGAAAAGGCGAGCTGGACCGGGCAGCCGTAGCAGAGCTGACAGTGCAGTACTTCCACATCTATTCGGCACTCGAAGATGCGGTGCGCCGCGCCGCTTCCCACCCCGCGGTGGCGCAGATCGCCGACGAGCGCCTCGAGCGCGTGCCCGCCCTCGAAGCCGATCTCACCGCCATGCTCGGTGCCGACTGGAAGGAAACCACCGCCCCACTCGATGCCACGAGGCGCTACGTTGCCGAACTCGAGGCGCTCACCCCGGACTCCGGCCCGGAAGTCATCGCCCACCACTACGTGCGCTACCTCGGCGACATTGCCGGCGGACAGGTGCTCGCACGCGTGTTCCAGAATGCGTACGCGCTGCCCGACGAGGCATTGCACTTCTACAACTTCTCCGCGGTAGGCAAGATCCCACACTACCGCGCGCACTACAAGGAGACGCTCGACGCGATGCAGCTTAACGACGAAGAGCGCGCACGAATCATCTCCACCGCCCAGCACGTTTTCGCCCTGAACCAGGCAGTGTTCCAGGACCTTTCGACCCACGCCGGCTAGGCCGAGGCTCCTTAACGCCTGTCAACGTAAGCGATCGCACCCCAGATCGCCCCAGCCGCCACGAACGCAGTGAGCACTCCGCCGGTGAGCGTGAACTGCGCAGGCACCAGAAACAGCACTAGCACTGCCAAGCAAACAATCAACCCCCAAGCCACCGCGAGGACGATCCCCGCGCGTTTGCCCAGTCGAGCACCGGCATCGCGGCCCTTATGCGAGGGCAGTGACGAAAGCCCGAGAACCGCAGCCACCAACGCCACGCTCGCAGGGAACGCCACCCAGATGCTTCCGGTACCCGCCCCAAACGCGATCACACCTGTGATCAAGGCGATCAGGGCGCGCTCCCAGGTGACGAAGTGCACAGCGCCGCCTTCATATGTGCGCGGCAATCGCACACCGACAGGTCGAATGAGTTTGGTAGCAGGTCCCGTCTGTTGCGCCATCACGACAACCCCTTTCAACATTATGCAAACCTAACCTTACTTAGGTAAGGTTAGCCTACCTACTTTTTGCTATTTCGCACCTCGAGGCAACCATGAATGTTCGCACCCACCTCGGCGCAGTCGCTTGCGCGAGTCTGATCGGCTTTACCGCCACCATGTTCGGCGCCGCGCCTGCGCTTCTTCCTCTCGCGGCGGCCGAAGAGTCTGCCAGCACACACCGCAGTGTCTCAGCGGGAACCATGCAATGGGGGGTGCGCGAATCGTTCAGAAAATACATCGAAGGTCCCATAGCCCACGGCAGCATTTCGGTCGGTGGCGGCGCACAGCGCTCAGGCGACGGTTTCACGTTCGACGCCAAATCCTCGGCACTGACTTCAGCCTCGGCCGGCGAAATCAGCTTCCAGGGTGAGGTCCATTTCACCGGGCACAACGGCGCGCTTGATATGACGCTGCGCAACCCCACAGTGGTGGTCAATGGCGCTCAAGCCGAACTGCGGGTGGATTACGCTTCACGGAAGTACGAGGGCATGAACTCGACCGGCCCGGTGCGCGAAGGCACCCAAGAGCTGCTCGCCACCATCGCGCTCAACGCCGCCCCGGATTTCTCCGCACAAACAACGACCATCGCAGGCCCCACCTCCCTCACCACAACCGGTGCGGAGATCTTCGGTGGCTTCTACGAGGTGGGCGCTCCACTCGACCCGGTCACAATTGAGCTATCGCTTAACGACGCCTCCGGCCCCGCCCCACAGCCCAAAGAGGGCGGCGGCACCTCCGGCGCAAAGAGATCGGGCGCCACCTCCGGCCCGGCCCGCCTCCTCGGCGAGATCAACGACACCCTGGAAGAACTCAACGCGATGTTCGCCAACACTGAGACACTGCTGCGCAGCGGTGAGTCACTGCATCGCCGGGTACTTCCGACGCAGGAAGGCACGAGCCCTGCACCAGCGGCCAACAGCGGCGCCCCCACGTCCAATGCCCCCCGAACGGGAGGAACCTCCAACGCAACGAACAGTCCAGCGAACGTCAACCCTGGCTCCGTCCCCGCGACACCAGCCGGCGCGCCGAAGGTGAGTGGCGGCACGAACACCGGTAATGCAGCAAAACCCACTGGTGCGGCACCTGCGGGTGGCGCCAGCGACAGCGGGATCTGTGACTCGAGCGCGTCTCGCGGGATTGTCAGTTCCGAGGCCCAGTGGGGCATTCGCCAATCTTTCCGCACGTACATCCGCGGCAACATCGCGAAAGGACGCTGGGAACTCAAAGGCGTCGGCGACGACGGCAACGCGTTCACGTTCTCCGGCAATTCCGGCGCGGTGGACACTGCCGCACGCTCCGGTTCCATCCTCTACCCCGGCACCATCCACTTCACCGGCCACGAAGGGGTGTTAGACACCCGCTTTTCCAATATGGAGATCCAGTTCAGTGGCGATTCGGGCCAAATCGTCATCAATGTTTCGTCGAATAGCACTGATGGCAAGGCGAATGATTTCGGCCGCATCGCGATCGCCAACTTATCCTTCAGCGAGCTGAGCGTTTCCGATTCCGCGGTGTCCGGCTCCGCGCAGGCGACGCTCACCCAAGTCGGCGCGGAGGCGTTCGGCCAGTTCTACCCCGCTGGGGCCCCACTCGACCCAGTGAGTTTCAGCGCTCGCCTCGGCAACACGGCGAACTGCCGCGAGGGGCAGGGTGGGGCCTCCTCGGAGTCGTCGACAGGCAAAGGCGGAACCGCAGGTGACGCTGCGGCGCTGAAGCGCGGCGGCACGGCAGGAGCCCAAGCGAAGCTGAACTCAGGGACGACCCCCGAAAACGCAAAAGGCAGCGTGTTCGACGAGGTAGAAGGTACAGATGCCGTGGAATCCGCCAAACAGCCCGAAGGCGGAAAGTTCCAGATCAAAAACTCCGCGGCAGGCGACGGCGCCGGCAGCGGAGGCTGGGACGACTCAACGGTGGCCAAACTCCTGCTTCTGGTGGCCTCGCTGCTCGGCGCCGGTGGCGCGCTGACCAGGTTTATTGCGACCGGATAAAACCGGATAGAAAAGGAAACTCTCAATGAAGCTTTGGAAAACACCCCTCGTCTGCGCGGTCGCGGCGGCCGTGGGTCTGTCGCTTGGAGGTTGCGCCAGCTGGGACAACCCCGTGCAAACCGAACAAAAGGCGCTTTCGCAGTCGCTCGCAACCGGAGCCGACCCGCACCAGGCTGAGGGCGTCGCGATGGTATCGGAGATTTCCGAGGTAGAACCCGTCGAAGCGGAGCGCGAAACTGCGCTGCCCGTCGAACTCACTGACGCCGACGGCCACGACGTCACGGTTACCGACACCTCCCGCATCCTCGCGCTCGACCTCTACGGCACCTACACAAAGACGCTCCGCGGTATCGGGTTGGCGGACAACATTGTCGGTCGCACGGTCAGCTCCGCGGAACCCTCGCTTTCTGACCTTCCCGTGGTCACCGAAAACGGTCACTCACTAAACGTGGAGGCAATACTGAACTTGCGCCCGACGTTGGTCATCGTGGATCACTCCGTCGGTCCGAGCGAGGCCATCGACCAAATCCGCGCGGCGGGCGTGACCACCGTCGTCATGGAGCCGAAACGGACCATGGCATCAATGGGAGAGGACATCATGAACGTGGCCTCCGTCGTCGGGGAGCCAGAAGCGGGCAAACTCCTCGCGGAACGAAGTGAAAAAGAGGTGCAGCAAGCTCTCGAAGCGATCAAACAGGTCGTCCCGAAACAGCCGCTGCGCATGTCATTCCTGTACGCGCGCGGGACCGGCGGCGTGTTCTACCTGCTCGGCGGCGAAGACGGCACCAAGGACCTCATCGAGGCGCTCGGCGGCGTCGACGTGAACACTGAAAACGGCATCGGCAACGCTTCCCCCGCCAGCCCCGAAGCGCTCGCCCAGGTCAATCCGGAGGTGTTCGTCATGATGAACGGCGGGCTGCAATCCACCGGCGATATCGAGGGCCTGCTTCAACGACCCGGTGTCGCACAGACGACCGCCGGCCAGCACAAGCGCGTGCTTTCACTTCCCGACGGCGACTCGCTTGCGTTCGGCCCCCAAACCGGGGAACTTCTGCTGCGCGCAGCCCACGCCCTGTACGGGGAGGGGCAGTGACATCTTCCGCCGAGGTGTTTCACGCCCGCCGCCGCGGCCGTGTGGCGCTGTTCACGACCGTCAGTGTGCTGCTGGTGGCGACAGCCATCGGCTCGATCATGGTTGGACAGTTCGAGCTTTCGGTCCGTGAGCTGTGGCCGATTCTCCAGGCCGGCCCGCTGTCTGCAACCTCTCTGGAAGCGTCCGTGATCTGGCAGATCCGACTCCCCCGCCTGATGCTCGGTCTGTTCGTCGGTGCCGCGCTGGGCGTCAGCGGGGCGCTCATGCAGGCAGTCTTCGCCAACCCGCTCGCGGAGCCGAGCGTGATCGGCGTGAGCACCGGCGCGGGCGTCGGGGCCGCCGTCGCGCTCGTCTTCGGGCTCACCACTTTCGGCACGATGACGGTGCCCGTCCTTGCCTTTATATCTGGGACCCTTGCAACCGCGGTGGTGTACTTCCTCTCACGAGTCGGCGGCAAGGTTCGCGTGCTCAACCTGATCTTGGTGGGTATCGCGGCCAACGCTATCTGCGGTGCCATTATTTCAGTGCTCACTTTTATGGCCCCCACGACCGCGCGAGAGCAAATCATCTTTTGGCAGATGGGCACTCTCTCGGGCGCGAACTGGGCGCAAACGGGCGCAGTGACAGGCGTGGTCATCGTGTCACTGACGCTGGCGATACTGTTAGGCAGCAAGTTCGACCTTCTCGCACTCGGCGACCAGGCCGCCTACCACGTCGGGCTCAATGTCACACGCCTGCGAATGGCGGCGATCGTGTTGTCGACGCTGCTCACCGCTGCCGCTGTCTCGTTTGCGGGACTGATCGGGTTTGTGGGTCTTGTGGTGCCGCACATCGTGCGCACTGCAGTAGGCCCTTCCAATAAGGTGCTGCTCCCCGCTTCAGCTCTCGGTGGGGCACTTTTGATCGGTGCCGGCGACATTCTCGCCCGCACAATCATCCCCTTTGCAGACCTACCGATTGGCATATTTACCGCGCTGATCGGTGGGCCAACATTCTTCTTGCTGTTGCGGCAAATGATACGAAAGAACCACCAGATATGAGTGTTACCGCACGTGGCGTCACTGTGCAGAAGCAAAACCGCACTATTCTTAACCAAGTCGACCTGCACGCAACCGCCGGCCAGGTCACCGGGCTTATCGGACCCAACGGAGCCGGAAAGTCGACCCTGCTGTCGGCCTTGGCGGGTGACATTCAGCTCGCGCACGGAGTGGTCGAGGTGGCGGGCAAGGATGCGTCGGAAAGCACAGCCTCCGAACTCGCGCGCACGCGCGCTGTCATGCTCCAAGACGTCAGCGTGGCGTTTTCCTTCCTCGTGCGCGATGTCGTCGAAATGGGCCGCCACCCCTGGGGCCGTGGGCCGGACGATGCGGCGATCGTGGATGCGGCGCTCGACGCGACGGGGATCACCCACCTACAGGACCGCGAGATTGTGACGCTGTCCGGCGGAGAGCGAGCCCGCGCAGCCTTCGCGCGGGTGCTCACGCAGCAAACGCAGGTCGTGCTTCTCGACGAACCAACGGCAGCCATGGACGTTCACTTCCAAGAACAAACGATGGGAGCCGTTCGCGCGCTTGCGCGTCGCGGTGTGACAGTCATCGTCGTGTTGCACGACCTACAGCTCGCGGCGCGATATTGCGACCGCGTCGTGTGCCTTAAGGCGGGCGAGATTACAGCGGCAGGCACCGTTGACGAAGTGTACAACGACGCGATTCTCAGCTCCGTCTACGACTGGCCCATCACCGTGTTGCGAAGCAGTGGGCGGATCCTAGTGGCCCCCGACGAGGCGGGTGAACCCGTCTCCGGACTCTGGTGTCCAGCCCCAGCTCCCCCCACCCCTTGAAAAAGTTAGGGATACCTTGCTAAGGTTAGCCTACCCTATCCCACAGGTGCGATGTTACATCCACCACACCAACTCACCGAAAGGCTTCATCAATGTCCCGCACCACCACCCTCGCGGCCATCACCGCCACGGCCATGATTTCGACTGCATTCGCCACCCCCGCTGCCTTCGCGGATGCGCCAACCATCGAGTCGGGAAATGCGCACTGGAACATCAAGGAATCGTTCCTGCGCTACGTGCAATCCCCGTTCGTCGCCAGCACCATCACAACCACGGAAGGCGCGGAGAAGGTGCTTCGCGACGGCAAGCTTGCTGACTTCGCACTTCCGGTCAATGCCGCCGACTCCGCCCTCGATGCCAACGGCAACGGCACCATTGACCTCGACGGCGCCATTTCGATCGAGGGCCATCACGGCGCTATGGACATCAAGATGTCCGACTTCAAGATTGTGGTCAACGGCACGAAGGGCGTCCTGCAGGCGGATTACGTGCGCAAGGGCGCAATGCCGGGCTCTGAGCCCACCACCGCCACCGGAGACGACAAGCCGATCGCAGAGTTCGAGGTCACAGATGCGCTGAAGCCCGGCAAGGACAACAAGTTGTCTGCGACGTTCATCCCGACCAAGCTGACCGAGTTCGGCGTCGACATCTTCGGCTCGAGCTACGAAGTCGGCAAGCCATTGGATGACTCGAAAGTCGCCGTCAACCTCGCATTCAAGGCCCCGAAGAAGGAGCCGAAGCCGACCGACCCGAAGCCGACCGACCCGAAGCCGACCGATGAGGACGGCTCGAGCACCGGCGCAATCGTCGGCATTGTCATGGCGGTTATCGCAGTGCTGGGCGGCCTGGGCTTTGCGGCGACTCAGCCTTCGGTCCAGAAGCTGATTAACCAGTTCATGGGCAAGTAGCGTCCATGTGCAAGGCGCGATTGTCCACCGCGGTGGCGGTGGCGCTATTGCTTTGCTCCCCCGCCGTCGCCGAAGGCCAAACTGCGGAGGAAGACACTTTCACGGAGATTTCCTCGACAGACGACGGCTCGCCGGCTACGCAAGCCACGCGGGCAATCGCACTGGCGATGGCTTTCACCGGTTTAGGGTTCGCGCTCAGCGCCCTCATACAGGGGGCCGCGTCAATCCTCGGCATCAAGCCTCCACAACTGCCCCAACTGGTGCGTTAAACACTGCCTCAAGAGCCCCGTCGTCCGGCGGGGCCCTCATTTGATTCGAAAAGGATTCGCCTCAATGCTCATCTCCCGAAACGCCGCTGCGGCGGGGTTCTCCGCGCTTATATTCGCCACTGCGCTGGCAATTCCTGCCGCCGCCGAAAGCTCCTCTGCTGAGCCCGCCGAGGTTGGCGGCGAATTTGTGTGGCCCATTTCCACCGGTTTTCTGAATCAGGCCGTCATTAAAGGTCAAGGTCGCGTGCTCACAGGCGGGGGCGCGACGTGGAACCAGGAAGCGCTTGAATTCTCCTTCCCGGTCACCTCCGCGACGCGGACCGGAAAGACGTGGACATTCGCGCTCGACGGCTCAGCGCAGGTACAGGGATACAAGAATGCGGGTGGCTACGACGGCTGGGCCGTAGATGTAAAATACTCGGACCTCAAGCTGAAGGTGGAGGGAAAAAACGCCACTTTGTACGGCGATTACCTCCTCGCCGGGGTCGCGAACAAGACGTACAAGCCAGTCGGCGCCAAGGGGGACGACGAGCCGCTGGTCACCTTCACACTCGGCAGCGAGATCACCCCGCCGAAACGAGTGACAGAGCACAACCGGACAACGGTGTCGGATACCGGCATGGAGAAGTCCCTCAGGCACTACCCGAAGGGCACGTTGCTAAAAGACTCTGAAGTGGATCTCAACGTGACATTCGGGGCGACTGCTCTCAGCCCTGGGGCGATCGCGGGCATCGCCGTGGGCGTGCTCGCCGTACTTGGCGGTCTCGCCTACGCATCAACCCTTACCCCGGTCCGGGCGCTCCTTGCGCAGTGGCTGCCCCGGTAACTACTTTCTCTTTTTCTTCTTGCTGCCCTTGCCCACTTTGCGCTTCTCCAACTTGGCGGCGACATCGGGCACGTAGCGGAACTCGTCGCGAGGCGGACGCTCATAGTCCGTGATCGCCGGACGCTCGGGAATCTCTGGGAGGTCAGGCTCAATATGCTCATACGGAATCGTCGACAGCAAGTGCGAAATGACATTGATGCGAGACCGCTTCTTGTCCTCGCTCTCCACCGTGTACCACGGCGCCGCCGGAATATCGGTGTGGACAAACATCTCGTCCTTCGCGCGGGAGTACTCCTCCCACTTCGTAATGGACTCCAGATCCATCGGCGAAAGCTTCCACTGACGCAACGGATCCTCACGACGGGACTGGAAACGCTTGTACTGCTCCTCATCCGAAACGGAGAACCAGTACTTGCGCAGCATGATGCCGTCCTCAACCAGCAGGCGCTCAAAGATCGGCACCTGGTGCAGGAAGCGGCGGTACTCCTCAGAGGTGGCAAAGCCCATCACGCGCTCGACGCCGGCACGGTTGTACCAGGAACGGTCAAAGATGACGATCTCGCCTGCCGTCGGCAGCTTCTCCACATAGCGCTGGAAGTACCACTGACCCGCCTCGCGGTCCGTCGGCTTCGGCAGCGCCTCCACACGGCACTGACGCGGGTTGAGGTACTGGGTGATGCGCTTAATTGCGGAGCCCTTGCCCGCAGCGTCACGCCCCTCCATAATGATCACAACACGCTCGCCGTTTTCGACGACCCACTGCTGCATCGCAACCAACTCAGCCTGGAGGCGCAGCAACTCCTGCTCATAGGCATCACGGGACAACTTCGGCGGCTTTTTAGCTTGGCTCATAGGTATAACCGTACTCACAGACAAAAACGACACAACAATTATCTCGCGAGGGAAGACATTGTTGAACAATCTATGGGCTATACTTCTCCCGAAACCTTTTCAATACCGTACCGGGTCACTCAAAAAGTCCCGGTAACGCTGACCTAAACGGATGCCATGCTTGCACATAACGTTTCCGCCGAAGTTCGCAGAGCGATTTCGCGCGGTGAGTTTATCCCCGGACAGAAGCTCAACGAGGTGGCCCTCGCTGACCGCTTCGGGGTATCTCGCAATACGCTGCGCGAAGCCTTCGCAATGTTGACCGCTGAAGGCCTGGTCGAGCGCATCCCCAACCGCGGTGTGTTCCTCGCGACCCCAACAGCGGAATTCATCACCGACACCTTCCGCGCACGTGCAGCAATCGAACCTGCTGCACTGCTATGGGGCACCGACCTGGACGTCGACCGCCTCGAGGAGCTCAACGCCGAAGGCCGCACCGCAATTGAGGAACAGGACGACGACCTGTTCATCGCTGTGAACCAGGCATTCCACCACGTCGTACTGTCCTCGATGGGTTCAAAGACCCTCGGCGACACCATGGACCAGCTCGACGCCTTCCTCCGCCTGGCCACCCTCCCGATTCTGGAGAAGGATCCCTCATTCAACCGCCGTTTCATCGGCATTAATGAGCACATCGTGGAGCTGCTGCGTGCCGACGATCGCCAGGGCGCATCCGACTACCTCCAGCACCAACTGATTGAGCTAAGCACCGAAATCATCGAGATGATCGAGAAGATCAACAGCGGGCAGCTCATCTAGCCCCGCACCCCCCTTATGTTCGGGGTCACACTCGAACAGCGGTATAACTGGGGTCATGCATATCGACCTCAACGCCGACCTCGGTGAAACGACTGCGGGCAACCCGGTCGCAGACGATGCGGCGATGCTGCAGATGGTCTCCAGCGCAAACGTTGCGACCGGCTTCCACGCTGGAGACCCCCACTCCATAGCCGGAACGCTCAAAGACGCCGCAGCACATAACGTCACACTCGGCGCACACGTGGCCTACAACGACCCCGTCGGTTTCGGCCGCCGATTCATGGACTACACCCCGGCCGAACTCGCCGACGAAACCCTCTACCAAATCGGCGCCCTCGACGCGCTTGCCCGCGTTCACGGCATGCGCGTGCGCTACGTCAAACCACACGGCGCGCTGTACAACACCATCGTCCACCACGAGGCCCACGCCAAAGCCGTCATCGACGGCATCAAAGCTTTCAGCCCCGACCTGGCCGTCATGCTGCTGCCAGGTGGTGTTGCAGTCGACATCGCAGAAAAAGCCGGCATGCGCGTCATCCGCGAAGCGTTCGCCGACCGCGGCTACAACCCCGACGGCACGCTGGTATCGCGCCGCGAACCCAACGCCGTCCTGCACGACCCAGCCGCCGTCGCAGAACGCGTTCTCCAGGTCGCCTCCACCGGCTCCGTCACAGCCATCGACGGCACCGAAGTCAAAGTGCAGGCCGAATCCGTCTGCGTACACGGCGACTCCCCGGGCTCGGTCGAGCTGACACGCAGTGTCGTCGCCAAGCTTCACGACGAAAACATCACGATCGCGAGCGTCCTATGACCCTCAGCATCAAACGGGTCGGCACCCGCGGCCTCATCGTCGATCTGCCCGACCTGGCCACGGTGATGAACTACTACGCCGCACTCACGGCAAGCCCGCTCGACCACCAAACCGACGTCGTTGCAGCCGCACGCACCGTACTGCTTACCTTCGACTCGCCCACCGCGACCACCAAGGCAATCGACACGCTGCAGACCTACAGTCCCGCAGCCGCCAAACACACCGAACCGCGCGACATCGCCATCGACGTGCTCTACAACGGCCAAGACCTCGCCCCGCTGGCCGAATCGCTCGGCATGGCTACCCACGAACTCATCGACTGGCACACCTCCACCACCTGGGTCGCAGCCTTCGGCGGATTCGCCCCAGGCTTCACCTACTGCGTGCCCGAAGACGCCACCCGCGCCCTGAGCATCCCACGCCGCGACACCCCACGCACCGCCGTGCCCGCCGGCGCCGTGGCACTAGCAGGCGAATTCTCCGCCGTCTACCCACGGACCTCCCCCGGCGGCTGGCAGCTCATCGGCACCACCAACACTCCAATGTGGGACTCAACCGCCACCCCGCCCGCCCTCGTCGCCCCCGGCGACCGTGTGCACTACAGAGCAGTCGACGCACTTAACGACGACACCACCCTCGCCCGCCACCACCTCGCCACCCCACCACGCCGCCCCGTCTTCACACTCGACGACGCCGGGCTGCAAACCCTCTACCAAGACCTCGGCCGCCAAGGCAACGGCAACCTCGGCGTGACCACCTCCGGCTCCGCCGACCGCGCCTCCGCACGCACCGCCAACGCAGCCGTAGGCAACAAACGAAACGCCACCCTGCTCGAAAACATCGGCGGGCTCACCATGACCGCACTGACCGAAACCGTCATCTGCGTCACCGGTGCCGACACGGACGTCACCGTCGGCGGAAGGCCCGTACTGCTGGCAACGCCGACGATTGTCCCGGCGGGTGCGGAGGTCGTCGTCAAGCAAGCGCGCCTCGGGTTCCGCACCTACATCGCCGTACGTGGCGGACTCATCGCCGACACCGAACTCAACTCCGCCGCAACCGACATGCTCTCCGGCCTCGGACCCAAACCACTCCAAAGCGGCGACACCATCGCCATGTCCCTAGCCAAACCACAATCCGCCAACTCACTACTCACCAACCCCCTGCGTGTCGAACGCGACGGAGCAGACGTCGTCGGGACCGTACGCTGCGTCCTCGGCCCCCGCGACGACTGGTTCAGCAACGACGCCGTCGAACGCTTCTTCAACACCACATTCACCGTCACCGCCGACTCCAACCGCGTCGGCCTCCGACTCGAATCCGACGTCCCCCTCACACGCGAACGCGAAGGCGAACTCCCCAGCGAAGGCATGGTCGCAGGCTCCATCCAAATCCCACCCTCCGGCCAACCCGTCTTGTTCCTCCGCGACCACGCCGTCACCGGCGGATACCCCGTCATGGCAACCGTGATCAACGAAGACGTCGACATCGCCGCCCAACTCCCACCCGGCGCCAAACTCCGCTTCGAACGCTTTTCCCTCTAACGCACTTACGCCCCAGTTAGGACCCTGTAATGACTCTGAACGCAGTACTCATCGCCAACCGCGGCGAAATCGCCGTACGCATCGCACGCACCGCACGCGACCTCGGCATCCGCTCCATCGCCGTCTACTCCGAACCCGACACCGGGGCACTCCACACCCAAGTCGCCGACGAGGCCTACCTCCTACCCGGCAAAACCTCCGCCGAGACTTACATGAACATCCCGGCACTCATCGAAATCGCCCACCGCGCCGGCGCCGACTGCCTCCACCCCGGCTACGGATTCCTCTCCGAAAACGCCGACTTTGCCCGCACCGTCGAACAAGCTGGCCTCACCTGGATCGGCCCATCCCCCGACGCCATCGAACTGCTCGGTGACAAACTCTCCGCCCGCGCGCTTGCCGTCGAAGCCAACGCCCCACTCGCCCCCGGCACCGGCGAACCACTGGAAACGTGGGAGGAAGCGCGCGACTTCGCCGAAGAACACGGCATGCCAATCGCCATCAAGGCTGCATTCGGCGGCGGCGGTCGCGGCTTGAAAGTTGTCTTCGACGAAGCCGACATCGAAGAGGGCTTCGCCTCCGCCGGACGTGAGGCACGCGAAGCGTTCGGCCGCGGCGAATGCTACGTGGAAAAGTTCCTCACCCACCCACGCCACGTCGAAGCGCAAGTGCTTGCCGACGCCCACGGCAACGTCGCCGTACTTGCCACCCGCGACTGCTCCACCCAGCGCCGCTTCCAAAAACTCATCGAAGAAGCCCCCGCGCCATTCCTTACCGACGAGCAACGCAACGCCATCGAAGAAGGCGCACGCGAGATCATCCGCAAGGCCAACTACCAGTCCGCCGGCACCGTCGAATACATCGTCTCCGAGGACGGCACCGTGTCGTTTTTGGAGGTCAACACGCGCGTGCAGGTCGAGCACCCCGTCACCGAGGCCGTCACGGGCGTGGACATCATCGCCGAGCAGTTCCGCATCGCCGACGGGCTGCCGCTGTCGTTCGTCTCCGGGGACTCGGTCGACCCACAGATCAACGGCCACGCCTTCGAATTCCGCATCAACGCGGAGGACGTCACCAACGGCTTCGCCCCGTCGCCGGGCACCGTGACGCGTTTCGACGCCCCCACCGGCCCCGGCGTACGCGTCGACACCGGCGTAATCACCGGCGGGCAGATCCCGCCCTACTACGACTCACTGATGGGCAAACTCATCATCTGGGGCCCGGACCGCGCCACCGCCCTGCGCCGCGCCGAGCAGTCTCTGTCCGAGTTCACCATCGAAGGCGTACGCACCGTCATCCCGTTCCATCGCGACATGGTCGTCGCCCCCGAGCTGACCGGTGACACCCTGGACGTTTACACCGACTGGGTGGATCACAACTACTCGCCGTCGCAGCGACACAACAACGTGGACATCGAGCACATTTACGACGAGCGCCGCAACGTGATCGTTGAAATCGACGGCAAACTCCACACCATCGGCTTCCCCGTCGCCCTCCTCGGCACCGGCGGTGGCGCTGGCACGCCGACTGAAGCCTCCGCTGCACCCGCCGGCGACGCCGCAGGAGCTGTCACCACAAAGTACGAAGCCACCATCGTGGAGTGGCTCGTAGCTGACGGCGACGTCGTTGCCAAAGGCGACCCAATTGCCACGATCGAGGCCATGAAGATGGAATCCCAGATCAAGGCAACCCGCGACGGCCAGATCTCGCTGGCGGCTCAGCAGGGTGAGCGAGTCAAGGCGAACGCCACGATCGCGACTATCTCCTAGCCGAAGAGTTGGTCCATTGCCCCGCGGT
>NZ_KV803837.1:0-31844 GCF_001811185.1 Corynebacterium sp. HMSC067D03 | reverse complement strand
CGGTTGGTGTTTTTCACCGGGTAGCCGCGGGGCGAAATCCATACCGGGGCACCCCGCACCATCACGATCCGGCCGCGTTTCTTCCGCCACGGATCATCATCATTGACCCGGTTGTGGTACCTGCACAATGGCGCCAGATTCGCGATATTGGTCTCCCCACCATGGCGCCACGCCTCCACGTGGTGCAACTCGCACACGTCAGCTCCGTGACGGCAGCCAGGAAACGCACACACCGGCGAGACCAACTTGGCCAAATCGCGCTGCTTCTGATTCGCCAAACGTTGCGTGCGGTACAGATTCACCGCACCGGCCTGCGGATGAAACGCCGCCACCTCCAACGCATCACCGAACTGGGCGGCCAAAAACTCCGCACCCGTCATGGTGGTGCCATCAGTCATGGCGAGTAGAACGTCATCGCCGCTGCCGTCCATGATGCGTAAGTAATCCGGCAACGGCACCAACACCGTCGGACGCGGCGCAGCAGTAGCCACCTTGCCGTCGCCGAAGAAAATCCCAATTAAGTTCTCGGCAATCTGGGCCGCAGCCGGACGATCAGGGTCAATGCCTAACCGCCCGGCGTGTTCCATATCGGAGATTTCCCGCTCGTTATACGTCAGATGCAGGGTGCGTTTGCCGTTTCGCGACGGACCAAACTTCGCCGCATCCACCGCCGGTGTCTTATCTGCCGGCACCAACGTGCGGGCTGCAGCCTCAATCGCCCGGTAGCCACCTTCGACCTCAAGCAGGGCAAGGCGCAGTGCCCACCGCTGGGACGCATCTTTCACCGGTGCGATGCGTCGCTCGATCAGAGCCAGCTCGTCGAGGGAGAAACCCCGAGCTAAAGAACTGGCTGTCTTTTGCTTGCGCGTGAACTTCGTACGCCCGAAGTAGACATCCCGCAGCCGCGCCCAGGCACGCGCACGATCGGGTGCAAAGCCCGAGGCGAGTGCAACATCAAGGTCGAAGTCGGCCAGCGTCTCTAACGCTGCGGCCGACATCGCCTGCACTAACACCTCGAACGAATTCATGCCCAAGACGCTAGACCAAACCCGCAACCCACCTCTGCGAGCCTGTGAAATTTACAAAAACGCCCCTGTGGATAACCCCTAAGGCACCTGGTAGGCGAGGTCGCGGGCGTCGGTGACGAGCATCTTGCCCGGCGCGTGACAGATTGCCAGATCGGGCTTCGACGACATCACGATCGACTGCGGCGTAACCCCACATGCCCAGAACACCGGCACCGTGCCCGCGGGGATGTCCACGGCGGAGCCGAAGTCGGGCGTATCAAGGTCGTCGATACCGATCGCGGCCGGATCCCCCACATGCACGGGCGCACCATGCACGGCCGGGTAACGCGACGTGATCCGCACGGCATCGGACACCTGCGACGCGGGAATCGGTCGCATGGAGACGACCATCTTGCCGGAGAACACCCCGGCGGGTTCGCAGTCGATGTTGGTCATATACATCGGCACGTTGCGCCCCTGCTCGATGTGCGCCACGGGCACCCCGTTGTCCAGCAAGGCCGCCTCGAAGGTGAACGAGCAGCCGATAAGGAACGCGACGGTGTTGTCGGTCCAGTATTCGGTGGCGTTGAGAGGCTCGTCGATAAGCGAGCCGCCCTTGAACACGCGGTAGGCGGGAATGTCGGTGCGAATATCGCCACCCGCGAGTAGCGACGACTCCACCTGCCCCGGCTCCAACACCCCCAGGATCGGACACGGCTTCGGGTTGCGCTGCGCGAACAGCAAGAAATCGAATGCGTACTTCTTATCCAGCGCGATCAGGTTGGCTTGGGCGTAACCAGCGGAAAAGCCCGCGGTCGTCGGCACATCGGTGGTGCGGAACAACGCGCGGGCTTGCGCTGGGGTCATAGAGGCAGGCTGCATGCCCTTCAGACTACGCCCACAGTGTGGGCAAGGTGCTGATGGAGCTCCAACCCATCCAAGCGCAACCGACAAGCGTGATGGCGCCAAGGACCAGCATCCACATCGGCGGCTTGTAGCCACGCAGCAGGTCCTTGCGGAAGAAACCGACGTAGAGGACGACGGCGAAACCGATCGGCAGGATCAGGCCGTTGAAGGCGCCTGCGAAGATGAGGAGCTTCTGCGGTGCAGAGCCAACGAACAGGTAGATGACCGTGGAGATGACGATGAAGCCGACGGTGAGCCAGCCGCGCTTCTTCGGGTCGAAGCCCTGCTTGGTCAAAAACGAGATCGAGGTGAACGACGCGCCGATGACCGAGGACAGGCCCGCAGCCCACAGGACGAGGCCGAACATGCGACGGCCGATGTCGCCTGCGGCTTGGTAGAAGACGTCTGCGGCGGTGTTGTCCTTAGACAGAGCAACGCCCGTTGCGACGACACCCAGCACCGCGAGGAACAGCAGCACGCGCATGATGCCGGTGACGATGATGCCGGTGACCGAGGAGCGGGAGATGTAGTCGAGGTTTTCGGGGCCGGTGTGGCCGGCGTCGATAATCCTGTGCACGCCGGCGAACACGATGTAGCCGCCGACGGAACCGCCGATGAGTGTGGTGATGACCTTGAAGTCCACGGCGTCCGGGGCGACGGATTGGCGCATCGCCTCAGCCACTGGCGGGTTTGAGGAGATGGCGACGTAGAGCATGAGCAGGATCATCAGTGCGCCGAGGATGCCGACGAGGACGTCGAGGGCGGCACCCGCGCGCTTCCAGAGGAACACGCAGATGGCGATGATGGCGGAGATGGCGCCACCGATCTTCGGGTCGACGGCATCGCCGGTAAGCGCTTGGACGCCGAGGCCGGTGCCGGCAATGTTGCCGATGTTAAAGACGAGTCCGCCGATGCCGACGAGGATGGCCAAAAACCAGCCGAGGCCCGGCAGCACCTCATTGGCGAGCTCGCTGGCGCGCAGGCCGGAGACACCGAGGATGCGCCAGACGTTCAACTGGATGACGATGTCCACGATGATGGACAGCAGGATGGCAAACGCGAATGCCGCGCCCATCTGCACCGTGAATACGGAGGTTTGGGTGAGGAAGCCCGGCCCGATGGCAGAGGTGGCCATCAGGAAGATGGCGCCGACCATGGGGCCGACGCCTCGTGCCGCTGCTGGCGGCTTGGTGGGTACGTCGGCTGCGGTTGAGCCGCCGGTGTTGGGGTTTGGAGCGGTCACGAGGACACTCCTTTCAATGACGGGGAATGTGACGTGGGTGATATTAGGGCATAAAAGCGCCCTGGGTGACACCTCGTCACACATCGTCACACCCGGGTTACCCCTAGTCGACTTTGAATTCCGCCATCTTGTCCCATTCGGTTTTGCCTTCGATGAGGGTGTTAATGATGGTCGGGGTTTCCGCCAAGATGGTCGGGAAGAATTCTTGTGCTGCCTTGAAGTGGTCGGAGTTGACGTGGGCTTCGGCGGCGTCGTCGTGGAATGCTTCGATGAGCAGGTATTCGTCGGGGTTGTCTTCGTTGCGGTACCAGTCGAAGAAGATGTTGCCTTCTTCGGCGCGGGAGGCGTCGGTGAAGTCTTTGACCAGTTCGCGGAAGTTCTCGACGTGTTCGGGCAGGGGCTTGAATCGTACGTTGATCAGAATCATGCGCCCCACCCTACGCGGAGTTAGCTTTCGAGCTGCTCGCCGAGTTCGAGCCATTCCATTTCGAGTTCCTCGCGGGTGTCTTTGGCGGCGTTGAGTTCTTTGGTTTTGGCGCCGATGGCGTCGAAGTCGCCGGCCTCGGACAGTGCGGTGATCTCGGCTTCGAGTGCTTCTGCCCGCTCGCTTTCCTTGGCGATCTTGCGCTCGAGCACCTTCATTTGTTTGCGGATTTCGCGTTGTTCTTGCGAGCTCAAGCCTTCTTGCTTGTCGACGACGCCCTCGCCCCGGTCGCCCAAATCGAGCGGGCCTGCGTCTGTGGCTTCGGCGGCGCGGCGGTCCAGGTACTGCTGGATGCCGCCGGGCAGATTGGTTAAGGTGCCGTCGCCGAACAGGGCGTAGGTGGTGTCCGCGATGCGTTCGATGAGGTAGCGGTCGTGGGAGATAACCACGAGCGTGCCGGGCCAGGAGTCGAGGAGGTTTTCTAGCTCTTGGAGGGTGTCGATGTCGAGGTCGTTGGTGGGCTCGTCGAGAAGCAAGATGTTCGGCTCGGCCATGAGTACGCGCGTGAGTTGGAGGCGACGGCGTTCGCCGCCGGAGAGGTCGCGCACGGGGGTGCGTTGGCGCTTCGGGGAGAAGCCGAGACGTTCGGCGAGTTGGGAGGCGGACATTTCGCGTTTGCCGAATTGGATGTAGGTGGCGACGTCTTCGACGGCGTCGATGACTCGGCGTTCCGGGTCGAGGTCGTCGAGTTCCTGGCGCAGCCAGCCGATGCGTGCGGTTTGGCCTTCGATGCGTTTACCCGCGGCGAGTGGGTATTCGCCGGCGAGGGTGCGCAGGAGGGTGGTTTTGCCGGAGCCGTTCACGCCGACAAGGCCGATGCGCTCTCCGGGTGCGAGGCGCCAGGTGAGGTGGTCGACGAGTGTGCGGCCGTCGGGGGCGTCGATGCGTGCGTCTTCGAGTTCGATGACGACGCGGCCTTGGCGTTGCTTGGAAAACGCCATGAGTTCGACGGTGTCGCGCGGCGGCGGGACGTCTTTGATCAGGGCTTCTGCGGCTTCGATGCGGTAGCGCGGCTTCGAGGTACGGGCAGGTGCGCCGCGGCGCAGCCACGCGAGTTCCTTCCGCGCGAGGTTTTGGCGGCGCTGTTCGATGGCGTCGGCTTGGCGGGCACGTTCGGCGCGCGCGAAGGTCCAGTCGTTGTAGCCGCCTTCGTAGACATCGACGGTGCCGTCGTGGACTTCCCATGTCAGGGTGGCCACGGTGTCGAGGAACCAGCGATCGTGCGTGACGACGACCACCGCCACCTTGCGCGACAACAAATGGTCAGCGAGCCACTGCACGCCTTCGACGTCGAGGTGGTTGGTCGGCTCGTCGAGCACGACCAGGTCGAGGTCCTGCACGAGTGCCGCGGCGAGGTTCACGCGGCGACGCTCGCCACCAGAGAGGTTGCCTACCGGGGTGTCCAGGCCGAGCTCGGCCACACCGGTGCCCTGGAGGACCTCGCGCACCTTGGCGTTAGAAGCCCACTCGAAGGTTTGCAGTCCGAGTGGTTCGACGACGGCTTGGCCGACGGTGAGGGTTTCGTCGAGGTCGAAACGCTGGGTGACCACTGCCATGCGCAGGCCCGAGTTGTGGGAGACGCGGCCCGCGTCGGGTTCCTCGATGCCGGTGAGCACTTCAAGCAGGGTGGTTTTGCCGCCGCCGTTGACGCCGACGATGCCGATGCGGTCGTTGGTTTGCACGCCGAGGGAGACACCGTCGAGCAGGGTTTTCAGCCCCCACGTTTTGGAGACGTTTTCAAGGTTGATCAGGTTAGCCATATCGGGTGCATAGTCTACGCACCCTGCCTAATCGGCGGTCTCGAGCACCGCGCCGTGGTCGGGTCCTTCAGCAACGAAGATTTCGTAGCCCTCGAATCGCTCCCCCAAATGTTCGGCGACCCACTGAGCGTGCTCGAGGCTTTCGCACAGCACCGCGACCGTAGGTCCCGAGCCGGACACCATTGCACGCAGGCCTGCTTCGCTTGCGACGTCGATAAGCCGCTTGAGTTGCGGGCGCATCGACAGCGCTGCCGCGTCGAGGTCGTTGTGCAGCGCCTCTGCCACCCGCGCCGCGTCGCCCGAGGTCAACGCCTGGGACAGGCCTGCGGTGTTGAGGTGTGGGACGAGGGCTGGGTTGCCGTGACGCAGGTCGTCGAGAAGCGAAAATGCTCCGCCGGTGGAAATACCCACCTTGGGGTTGACGAACACCCAGTTCAAGCGCCCGCGCGACAGCATTTCGACGAGTTCATCTCCCCGGCCGGTGCCGAGTGCTGTGCCGCCCATGAGCGAAAATGGCACGTCAGCGCCGAGCGACGCTGCCAACTCGTACAACGTCTCAGCCGTAAGCGGCTCGCCGTGATCAGCCACGAGCGCGTTCGCGGCGACCAGTGCAGCGGCAGCGTCGGCGGAACCGCCCGCCATCCCGCCAGCGACGAAGACGTGCTTGGCCACCTCGATGTGAACCTCCGGAAGGGCGATCCCGGCACGCTCAGCAACTGCGTTGACCGCACGCCACGCCAGGTTGGTTGGCCCGTCGATGCTTTCTTCCGGCTCGTCGACGTAAAACGTGGTCTGCATGGAGCGCACGATGGGGCCCTCGGTGAGCGTGTCGGAGGCGACGAGCGTGACCACTTCGCGGCGGTCCACGGCGTGGAAGACGCTGACCAGGTCGTGGTAGCCGTCGGCGCGGGCCTCCCCTACTCCGAGGTGGAGGTTGACCTTGCCTGGTGCGGAGGCGACGTACTTACGCATGGCCTAACTGTACAAAGTCGGCCACGGTAAGTTTTTCACCACGCAGGCCTGGGTCGATTCCCGCTGCGCGAAGGGCCGCTTCGGCGTTTGCGGGCGAGCCGTAGATGCCCGCAAGTGTGGAGCGAAGCGTCTTGCGACGTTGCGCGAAGGCGGCGTCCACGATCGGGAAGACGCGCTCGCGAAGTTCGCGCGGGTTGTCGTCGTTGACGTCAATGCGCACAAGCCCCGATTCGATGTTCGGCGCGGGCCAGAAGACGTGCTTGCCAATCGTGCCGGCGCGCGAGACGTCCCCGTAGAACGCGGCCTTCACACTCGGCACGCCGTAGATCTTGGAGCCGGGCACCGCGGCGAGGCGGTCGGCGACTTCCTTTTGCACCATGACCAGCACGCGCCTGATCGTGGGGAACTCCTCCAGCAGGTGCAACAGCACTGGCACGGAGACGTTGTACGGCAGGTTGGCTACCAGCGCTGTTGGCTCGACGTCGAGGTCGTCGCGGCGCACCTTCAGCGCGTCGGTGGTGATCACGGTGAGGCGTTCGGCGTACTCGGGCGCACGCGCCTGAACGGTTGCAGGCAGACGCCCGGCGAGACGTGGGTCGATCTCAAGCGCGACGACCCGCGAAACCGTATCGACGAGCCCAAGCGTCAGCGACCCCAACCCCGGGCCAACCTCCACAACGACGTCGTCAGGCGAAAGCTCTGCGGCACCGACGATCATGCGCACGGTGTTCGGGTCGTGCAGAAAGTTCTGCCCCAGTTTCTTGGTAGGCGTGACGTCGAGTTCTGCCGCGAGTTCGCGGATCTCGGCCGGGCCGAGCAGTTGCGCGCCGGCCATTTAGCGCAGGCCCAGACGGGCGGTGCAGGCAGGCCACGCGCCCCAACCTTGGGCGGCCTGGGTGCGCTCGGCGATGGCGATCTGCTGTTCGCGGGTGGCCAGGTCGGCGGTCGGCGCGAAGGCGGTGCCGCCGTAGGCTGCCCAGGTGCCCGGGTTGAACTGCAGGCCGCCGTGGTAGCCGTTGCCGGTGTTGATGGACCAGTTGCCGCCGGATTCGCAGGCTGCGATGGCGTCCCAGACGGAACCGTTAGCCACGGCAGGGGCTGCCGCGCCGGTGTTGCCCGTCTGCTTGGTGCCACGCGCGATGACGGCGGGCTTGCCCTTCTTGGTTTCCTTCTCCTCGGCAACGCCTTCGGATTCGACAACACCGTTGACGGTCACGGTGCGGTGGATGATCTGCTTTTCGCCCTGCACGCCTTCTTCGCGGACTTCTTCGGTGCCTTCGTCGAGGGTGTCGTCGTCAATGTATTCGGCGGGTTCTTCCACCGCGACGGTCTCTGGGCGGTCGATGGTGTTGACGCGGTCGAGGACGATTTCCATGCCCGGCACGATCGCGTCGGCGAGCGCATGGTTCAAACGGTCGTCGCTATCGAAGGTGACGCCACGCGCCGACAGCAGGTCGCCGACGGTTTTGGCTGCGGCGGAAACGTAGGTGAGGTTACCGCCGTCGCGAAGTGCCACGATCTTCGGTGTGGTCACGTCCACGTTGAGGCCTTCGGTGACCGTCTCGTCGCGGTCGATGTCCACGCCCGCGGCGGAGGTAACGCCGGCTTCCTCGAGCAGTTCGCCGACGGTGCTGGCGGTCGAGGTGATCTGCTGGGCAACACCGTCGACGACAACGGCGACCGGCTTGGCGGTGCGCACGGTGACGGTATCGCCGCGTGAGATCTTCTCCCCCGGCGCTGGGTAGACGAGGTCCTGCGGGTCAACGTCAACGCCCGCGGACTGCAGCACGCCTGCGACGTCGGCGGCGTAGGTGCGGACGTTGGTTTCCTCACCGTTGACATCCACGGTGATTTGCTTCTGGGAGGCCAGCGCGGTGCCCGCACCACCGACGAGCACGGCGCCGGCGACAGTGCCAACCGCGACGCGTTTTGCGGCGGAGTTCTTCGGGTTGATCCGCTTGATCTGACGAGACATGCGCGCTTCCTCCGAGGGGTTAACGTAAAGCAACTTCGGTAACAATACGGTAACGCCCGCCGGGACACAAGGACCGACGCGCACTAATGTTCCAGGTCACACCCCGTAGACGCGTGAAAACGTCTCACTGATATCACGTGCCACATCGGCCACATCCATGTTGCGGACTTCGGCCAACACCTTCGCGGTGTGACCGATAAGCGATGGCTCGTTGCGCGCGCCGCGGAACGGCTCCGGCGTCATGTACGGCGCGTCGGTCTCCACCAACAACTGGCCGGCAGGCGCCAGGCGGGCGGCCTCGCGCAGTTCCTCGTTGCGTTTGAACGTGACATTGCCGGCGAAGCTCAGCACGTAGCCACGCTCGATCGCTTCGCGTGCAACGTCCAGTGGCGAGGAGAAGCAGTGCAAGATGACGTGTTCGGGGCGCGGGGCGTCGTCGAGAATCCGCATGATCTCCGCATCACCCTCGCGGTTGTGGATCATCAGCGCCTTACCGGACTCGCAGGCCAGGTCGATGTGGAAGCGAAACGCCTCCTCCTGCACGTCCAGCGGTGCGGTGCGTTCCGCGTCGTGCTTGATCCAGTACGTATCGATGCCGGTCTCCCCCACCGCCACGCAACGCGCGTCGGCGGCCATGGTCTGTAGGCGGGCACGCGCGTCGTCGTCAAGTTCATGCGCCCTGGTCGGATGGATCGCGCACGCGGCAAACACGCGCTCGTTGAGATGTGCGGCCTCAAGCGCAAGTTCCGCTTCGTCGAGGCCATCGCCGACGGTGCAGATGCGCTCGACCCCGGCGGCTACGGCACGCTGGACAAACGTGTCGATCTCTTCCGCGGTACGTGCGCCGCAGGACGCGAGGTGCGTGTGTGCATCGACGAGCCCGGCGATCGGCTCGGCGGGCACGGGAGTGGGACGTGGCTTCTTTTTGCTCATACGATGCACCCTATGGCATTCAACGACATTGACTCAGCCACCCGCACCCAAATTGAGGCCGACCTGGCCGAGGCAGCCGGTCGTGGCATCAACGGTTCCCCGGCGGATATCGTCGCCTCGTTCGAGGAGGAACTTGCCGATTACCTGGCGCTTCCTCGCGATGTGCAGCGTGCGTTTCCTCGCGGCGAAACCGCCCGCATCTACGGCACCGCCCTCGGCGAGGCGCTCGTGCGGGAGGGCTTTTCGTGGCAATTGCTTATCGACGACTACGGGACCGATCTTGTCGTCGTCAAGAATCCCGGCGGCGCGGACGAGAAGTACACCGCCCCGCTCGTCGTCGTGGACCAGCGCTTTGAAGACGAAGAACCCGGCAAACTCACCGGGTTCCTCAACCAGTTTCTCTAGGCCTACTTCTGCACCGGCGCCCACTCCGGGCCGGTCTCGCCAAGTTCAGCATCGAGCTTGGCAATCAGCGGCTGCGGCTTAGCCAACTCGGTGCCCGGGGTGACCTCCACGCGCTGCCACACGGCCTGCTGCTGGGTGTAGTCGCCGGTGATCGTCAGGTACTTCTGCCCCTTCTCCGGAAGGCCGACGCCGACGAGGTTGAAGTCGGCGTCGTCGACAATCTCCTCGATGCGCGGCTCGGCAGCCCACACACCACTGCGACCGAGGGTCTCGTGGACCTTCTGGGCGGTGTGCGGCAGGAACGGGGTGAGCATGGCGTTGCAGTCCGACACCACCTGCAGCGCGGTCCACAGCACGGTGGCCAGACGCTCACGCTGGGACTCGTCCTTGGCCAACTTCCACGGCTCCTGCTCGGCGATGTAGGCGTTCGCTTCACCAACGACGTGCATGATCTTGGTGATCGCGTTCTTGAACCGAGCCTCGCTCAGGTCCGCACCGGCGGTAGCAAAGGTTTCTTCCGCAAGGTTCAGGATGCGCTCATCGGACGCTTCCAGCGGGCCCGGCGCGGGCACCTGGCCGAAGTTCTTGTGCGCCATGGACACGGTGCGGTTGACCAGGTTGCCCCAGCCGTTGGCCAGCTCGTTGTTCACGCGACGGACGAACTCGTCCCAGGTGAAGTCGGTGTCATTGTTCTCCGGGCCTGCGACTGCGATGAAGTAGCGCAGCGGATCCGGGCCGAACTCCTTGAGGAAGTCCTTGACGTAAATGACCACGCCCTTCGACGAGGAGAACTTCGAGCCCGACATGGTGAGGAACTCAGAAGAGACAACCTCGGTGGGCAGGTTGAGCTCGCCAAGACTGTGTACCTCGCCGCCCTTGGAGCCCTGGCCCGCGTAGCCAAGCAGCTCCGCCGGCCAGATCTGGGAGTGGAAGGTGATGTTGTCCTTGCCCATGAAGTAGTAGCCCTCGGTGGCTGGGTCCTGCCAGAAGTCCTTCCAAGCTTCCGGCTTGCCAATGTTGTGGGCCCACTCGATGGAGGCAGACAAGTAACCGACGACGGCGTCGAACCAGACGTAGAGCTTCTTCGACGGGTTGTCCTGCCAGCCCTCTACTGGGATCGGGATGCCCCAGTCGATGTCACGGGTCATGGCGCGCGGGCGCATGTCCTCGAGCAGGTTCAGGGAGAACTTCAACACATTCGGGCGCCAGTCCTCGCGGGTGGACAGCCACGCCTCGAGTGCGTCGTGGAGCGACGGCAGGTCGAGCATGTAGTGCTCAGTCTCGACGAACTCCGGGGCCTCGCCATTGATCTTGGACACCGGGTTGATCAGGTCTGCCGGGTCCAGCTGGTTGCCGCAGGTGTCGCACTGGTCACCGCGGGCATCGGTTGCGCCACAGATTGGGCAGGTGCCCTCGATGTAGCGGTCCGGCAGTGTGCGGCCCGTCGACGGGGAGATCGCCCCCTTGGTGGTTTCCTTCACCATGTAGCCGTTAGCGTCCAACCCGCGGAACAGTTCTTGGACCACCGCGTAGTGGTTGCGGGTGGTGGTGCGGGTAAACAGGTCGTAGGATAGGCCAAGGCCTGCGAGGTCTTCCACGATCTGCTTGTTGTAGCGGTCCGCTAATTCCTTGACGCTGACGCCTTCCTTATCCGCCTGGACCAACAGCGGGGTGCCGTGTTCGTCGGTGCCGGAGACCATAAGCACGTTCTTGCCGGACATTCGCTGGTAGCGGGCGAAGACATCGGAGGGGACGCCGAAGCCGGCGACGTGTCCGATGTGGCGCGGGCCGTTTGCGTACGGCCAGGCCACACACACAAGAACGTTCTGGGTGGAATCAGCAGCAGTCATGGCTCCCAGCATAAGTTATGGCCCCGCCAAGCAAGGAAACTGCTCCGCGGGGCCAGCAACGAAGGTGCGAAACGCTACGCGTTAGTTCTTCGCGCGCGGCTTCAGCATCTTCTTCATTTGCTCGCGACGTGCGTCGAGTTGCGCTTGGTCGCGGTGCATGCGGCGCTCGATAGCCAGCTGGCGGGCGAAGCGCTCGTGTTCCTTCTTATCCAGGTAAATGGTGTCGTTGGACATGTCCTTCACAATCGCGAACATGAGCGCGATAAGGATGAACAGGAACGGTGTTGCGGCCACGATGGTGACGGACTGCAGAGAGTTCAGCGCGTCAGCACCACCGGAGATCAGCAGGGTCAGACCGACGAATGCGGTAGCCACGCCCCACATAGCGGCCAGCCACGGCTTGGCTTCGGTCTTGCCGGACTGGGTCATGGACGCCATCACGGTCGAGGCCGAGTCTGCGGAGGTAATAAAGAAGGTACCCAGCAGCAACAGGGCGAACACGCCGACAACGTAGCCGCCCGGCAGGGCGTGCAGCAGGTTGAACAGCTGTTCCTCGTTGGAGCCGCCGCCGACGATGGACTGGCCATCCTGCTCCATCTTGATGGCGGTGCCGCCGAAGATGGCGAACCATACGGTGGACAGGCCAGCCGGGACGAGCAGGACGCCGAGGCAGAACTCGCGCACGGTGCGGCCGCGGGAGATGCGAGCCAGGAACGTACCGACGAACGGCGACCAGGAGATCCACCACGCCCAGTAGAAGATGGTCCAGCCGGAGAGGAAATCACCAGCCTGGCCGTCGGAGCTCTCTGCGGTGCGGGCTGCCATTTCGAAGAAGTTCTGCAGGTAGTTACCAAATGCGGTCGGCAGCATGTTCAGCTGCGCAACGGTCGGGCCGAAGACAAAGACGAAGATCGCCAGGATCGCGGCGATGACCATGTTGGCGTTAGACAGCCACTGGATGCCCTTGGACACGCCCGACATTGCGGACAGCAGGAACGCCAGGGTCAACACGGAGACAATACCGATAGTCAGCTTGGTGGATGGGTTGTCCACGAAGCCGGACGCCTCCAGGCCGGAGCTGATCTGCAGCGCGCCAAGGCCCAGGGAGCAGGCGGTGCCGAAGATGGTGGCGAACACAGCGAACGCATCAATGAGACGACCGAGCCAGCCGTCAGCACCCTTCTGTCCGATCAGCGGGATGAAAGCGCTCGACAGCAGCTGCTTGCGGCCAAGGCGGAACGTCGAATACGCAATGGCCAGGCCGAGAATGGCGTACACAGCCCACGGGTGCAGCGTCCAGTGGAACATGGTCTGTGCCATGGCAGCGCCTACTTCACGTTCGTTGTGGCCGGGTACGCCGTCGAGGTACATCGCCAGTGGTTCTGCGGCGCCGTAGAACATCAGGCCGATGCCCATGCCGGCGGCGAACATCATGGCGATCCATGACGTGGTCTTAAATTCTGGTCGCTCGTCTGCGGTGCCGAGGCGAATGGTGCCGAAGTTCGACGCCGCAATCACGATGACAAAAAGGACAAAAATGGTGCCGCCGAGGACGAATGCCCAGCCCAGGTTGTCAATCACCCAGGTGAAGGCGGCATCGGCGAAGTTGGAAAAGCTGTCGGGGGCAGCCAGGCCCCAGCCGACAATTGCCGCGACAATAATGGCCAACGGAATGACAATGCCCCAGTTCACTGGGGCATCTTCTGCATCCGCGGCACGCTCCATGCGCTCTTCCGGGTCGACGTAGTCCGTCGCAACGCCGTCGCGGTCGGCGTCGAGCAGCGCAGCAAGTTCGCTGGCTGCAGAAGTTTCTTGGGGTGCGTATTGATCAGTGCTCTGCGTCTCCGCATCGGGATCGTGTGGATCCCTTTGTGAGTCTCGCTGAGACATACGGTTACTCCTTTGAAGTTTTCAGGTGTTTAAAAGTGCCCAAGCAGGCTAACGTAAATAACACCTTTGTGCTAACCGAGTTGTCGCGAGAACTTACTCAACCGCGCGCAGCGAGCGCGGCATCATACAGGTCCCCTACTTTCACGCCGTGCGCTTTGGCGACCTGTTTCGCAGCGTCCTTCATACGCTCGCCCTTTTCGACGAGCTCAAGCACCTTCCCCACCAAATCTTCCGCTTCCGGCTGCTTCGGCTCCCCGCCTTCGATCACAAGCGTGATCTCCCCGCGCACGCCGTCCGCGGCCCACTCGGCAAGTTCCGCTAGGGTGCCGCGCTTGACCTCTTCGTAGGTTTTGGTCAGCTCCCTGCACACCGCGGCGCGGCGTGTACCGCCGAGGACGTCGGCGGCGTCGTCAAGCAACTGCGCGATGCGGTGCGGGGATTCGAAACAGCAGACGGCGCGGCGCTCGTCGACAAGAGTTTCCAGCCAGGCCCGGCGCGCACCAGCTTTGCGGGGCACGAAGCCGTCGAAGATGAAGTGGCCGACGTTGAGCCCGGACAGCGCGAGTGCCGTGGTTACCGCAGACGGGCCCGGGATACAGGTCACGGGGATGCCGGCGTCGTGGGCGGCGGCGACGATCGAATGCCCTGGGTCGGAAACAATCGGCATGCCGGCATCCGTGACGACGAGGACGGTACCGGTGCGGGCGGCGTCGAGAAGCTCACGCGAACGCGCGTCCTCGTTGTGGTCGAAGTTGGACACCACACGCCCGGTGATCTCCACACCGAGTGCCGCAGCCAGCGCGCGGGTGCGACGCGTGTCCTCCGCGGCGACGATATCGGCCTGACCAAGGGCCTGCACGAGCCGTGGAGAGGCGTCCCCGATGTTGCCCAGCGGTGTGGCAGCGAGCACCACTCCGGTAGCTGGGAACTGGGTTTCACGATCATGCTCGGCGGACATAAGCCTGAAGCATACGCGTCAGGCGCTAGTATCTTCGTCCGTGACCACTATCGCGAGCACTTCCAACGCCACCCCGGCGCCAGACGAACCAGGCGCGGCGCGCAAAGTCCGCCCGAGCCGACCGGCCCCCACCGCACCCGTATCGGTGCCGTGGACGCGCCGCGACACCATCGCCGCCAGCGTGATCGGTGTCCTCGCGCTGTTTACCAGGTTCCTGGGGCTGACCCAGCCGACCAGTTCCGGCACCCCGGTCTTCGACGAGAAGCACTACGTACCGCAGGGTTGGGACATGGTGCGCAGCTCCTTCAACCCGGTACTCGGCGGCATTGAGTCGAACCCGGGCTACGGCCTGGTCGTGCACCCGCCGCTGGGCAAACAATTGCTAGCGATGGGCGAAACCATCTTCGGCTACACGCCTTTGGGTTGGCGCATCATCACCGCACTGTTTGGCACCGCGGTGATCGTGTTCGTGTTCCTCATCGCGCGCCGCGTGAGCCAGTCCACCTCTATCGGTGTGGTCGCGGGCATCATCGCGCTTTTCGACGGCGTCCTGCTCGTCGCAGCCAAATTCGGCATGCTGGATATCTTCCAGGTCCTGTTTATCGTCATTGCCGCCTGGACGCTCGCCGGCGATATGCGCGAGGTGCACCACCGCTGGCACGATGCCTGGCTGGCCGGCAAGTTGGACGGCACCGGCCCGTTCGGCCCGCGGATGGGCTTTCGCTGGTGGCGCTTCGCCACCGGTATCGCGCTTGGTCTTGCGCTGTCGGTGAAGTGGAATGGCCTGTACTACATCATGTTCTTCGGCCTACTGTCGTCGTTCTGGGACCTCTACCTGCGCCGCCGCTACGGCGTGGAAAAACCGGTCGCAGGCACCTTGCTGCGCGACGTGCCGGCGGCGCTGGCGTCGATCGTGCTCATCCCGGCGCTGCTCTACATCTGGTCCTGGCGCGCCTGGTTCGCATCCGAGACCTCTGTGTACCGCCACTCGCTTGCCGACGGCACCATCGCCGGCTCCGACTGGCCCTGGCTGACAAACCTGCCCGATTCCGTCGCTGGCTGGCTGTACTACCACTTCTCCGTCCTGAACTTCCACGCATCCCTGACCTCCTCGAGTGGGCACTCTCACCCGTGGGACTCCAAGCCGTGGGCATGGCTCGTCTCTGCGCGCCCGATCCTCTACTACTCCGCCACTGACTTGGAGTGCAAGGTCGCCCCGGGCGATGGCACCTGCCGCGAGATGATTTACATGTTCGGCACCCCTGCCATCTGGTGGCTCACCGTGCCAGTCCTGCTCTGGGCGTGCTGGGTCTGGCTGACCCGCAAGGACTTCCGTGTCATCGTTCCGGTGATCGCCTTCGCCGCCGGTTTCCTCCCGTGGCTGGCTGCATTCGACCGTCAGATGTATTTCTTCTACGCCACCGCACTGGTGCCGTTTACGGCGGTGCTGCTTGCGCTGGCGGTGGGCAACCTTGCGAAGAAGGGCGGACCCGTGACGTGGGGGTGGGTCAACAAGGTCGCAGGCTTTGAGATGCGCTGGGGTCAACTCGCTGCCGTGGTCTACATCGCCTTGGTCGCGGCAAGCTTCTTCTACTGGTCCCCGATCTTCTACGGCCTGCGCATCCCGGATTCCTACTACGAATCCCTCATGTGGCTGCCGAGCTGGAAATAACTACAACGGGTTGGCGCCGAGAATGCGCCACGCCCGGCGCACTTCCCCGCCGCGGTCCGCGAACCACGTCCACACCAGCGCGATCACGCTGACAAACGGGATGAATACCGCGGCGGGTTCAAACTCACCCGCGCCAAGGACCGCGTCACGCACCGCGAAGCCGACCGTGAAGGTGAACATCGACCCCACGATCAGCAGCACGCCCGGGATCTGACGCGGCTTCCACGCCGTAAACGCCAGCGCGAGCGCCACACCGAGGCGTACAGACGCGCTAGACGCCACCACCGGTTCTTCCCCACCGGCAACGATAAGGCTGATGGCCCACAGCACCCACGCCACCGCCATAGCGAAAAGCAGGGTGCGCCCGATGGCAAGGCCGAAAGCGCGCCGTTGCGAGAGCTTGCGCCACTCGTCGTCCACGCTCGCCAGGATCACCTCTGACAGATCCTGCGGCGGAGCCATCGCGGGACGCTCCTGCGGCACGAACTCATGGGAGAGCACCAGGGCCTGGTCGAGGAAGGCCTGGCACTCATCACAGCTCGCCAGGTGTGCGTCGACGACGGCGTCGTCGAGACCGGCCGGTTCGCCGTCGATACGCGCAGACAGCGCTGCCTGAACTTCCTCGTGGCTAAGCACGCGTTAACACCCCATCCAAACTCGCACGACCGGTGCCGAACACGATGATGATAAACAACGCCGCAGCTAGCACCAGCGGGTACTCGATCCCGGCGTTTTCCACGAAGAACCCGTTATCCAGGTGCACGAAATACCCCGCGGCGAGCACGAGCAGCGTCAGCACCGACGCGACGATTGTGGTGAGCAGCCCCACTGCCAAAAACGCCCCACCGATAAGTTCAGCGGTACCAGTCAGGTATGCGGACAGTTGTGGCTGCGGCACCCCGAGTGCCGCGAAATCGCGCCCGGTTTGCGCCATGCCGGTGTCAAACCAGTGTTGAAACCCGCGGGCGACAAATACGGTGCCGAGGACAAGACGCAAAAGGAGCAGCGCAAAGTCACGTACGGCAGGCCTATTCATGCCAATGAGCGTACCCGTGGAACCGAATGGGGTAGAAACGAGTCCAATAGTTATGAGTGAAAACAAGATGAACGAAACTGACCAACTTCCAGACGCCGCAGGATGGCCCGTCGTCGGCGAAGACGGCCGTGCGCGCCCGCCATGGGCCGCAACCGATCCCCTGCTGCGCGACTACTACGACGCAGAGTGGGGCGACCCCGTACGCGACGAGCGGGGCATGTTTGAGCGCGTCTGCCTCGAGGGCTTCCAGGTGGGTTTGTCGTGGCGGTTGATCCTGCAAAAGCGCGATGCGTTCCGCGACGCCTTTGCAAACTTCGACCCAGAGGTGGTCGCGTGCATGAGCATTGAGCATTTGCTTGACGACGACACCTTGATCCGCAACCGCCGCAAACTCCAAGCCGCCGTGACCAACGCCAAGGCAACACTTGCCCTGCGCGAGGAGGGCACGCACTTGGGCGAGTTCATCTGGTCCTACAAGCCGGAGACAACCCCTGCCCCGCGCACGATGGCGGAAGTCCCGACACAATCCGACGAGTCTGCACAGTTAGCCAAGGATTTGAAGAAGCGGGGGTTCACCTTCGTCGGACCGGTGACCATGTACGCGCTGATGGAGTCCACCGGCATCTTGGACACGAACCTCATCGGCACGTGGAAGCGTGGCAGATCCGGAGTGTGGGACTAGTCGTCGTCCATTTTGGCGAAGGCGTCCTCGACCGAGTCGTACTCCTCGCGGGAGGCCTCCCACACTTCCTTCGCCGCCGAAAAGTTCACCGCGGCGATGATCGCGCCGACGATGATGTCGAACCATGCGGTGTGCCACACGAAGGTCAGCAATCCCGCGACGATGATGAGCACGTTGGCCAACGCGTCGTTGCGTGCCGCGAGCCACGCGCCGGTGGCAAGCGACGAGCCTTCGTCGCGCAGCCGCAGCAGGATCACGGCACAGATCAGGTTGACCGCCAGCGCGCCGAGCGCAACACCGGTCAGCCCTTCCGGTGAGGGTGGCTCTGGGTTCAAAATCTTGACCACCACAGTCACCACGGCTGCCACCGCCGGGATCAAGATCAGGGCGGCGAGGACACTGCCGGCAGCGCGTCGCCTCGAAGCAGGCCATGCAACCGCAACAAACACGAGCAGGTTGATAGCGGTGTCTTCGAGGAAGTCGGCCGAGTCCGCAAACAATGATGCGGAACCAATCGATATCGCAGCGACGAACTCAACGAAGAAGTACGCGAGGTTTAGCAGCGCAACGATGAGCACTGCGCGGACACTGTGACCAATCCTTTCCATAGCGAAAGCCCCGCACGATCGTTTTATCGTGCGGGGCGGAAAGTGGAGCTAAGGGGAATCGAACCCCTGACCTTCGCATTGCGAACGCGACGCTCTACCAACTGAGCTATAGCCCCTCAAGGGCGCCTCTTGAAGGCGATTGCCACGTTACTCCTGCAACCCGATGTGGTTAAATCGCCTGGTTATAAGCCCTAGCTGGCGCGTGCAGCGAAGCGGTCGCGGATATCGCGGTAGTCGGCCCGGTCGTGGTCGTCTTCTGGCGGAGTGAAGCGAGAAACGGGCAGTGCGTCGAAGTCGGGGCTGTCGTCGTCAAGATCCAGGATCACCGAGCCCGAGTAGCGACGAGCAACGCGCTCGCGCGAGTTGGCCTCATCACCCAGAGCGACACCCAGGCGCGCGCGACGCAGCTGGCGGAGACGACGCTGGTGCAGTGCGCGCTCCTGCAGCACGGTGTGGCGCAGTGCGATCATGTACCACGCGGTCAGGCCAAGCGCGACGATGTTGAGCGCCCACACCCAGCCACCGGCGACGAACGCGGCCACAAACGTGATCACACACGCTGCAAGCAGACCGAGCAGCGTGCGCTGGCGGCGCTGTTGGCGCGTGGCCTTGGCTGCCTGCTCGCGCTGTGGGTCGTAGCCACCGCGGCCACGACGCGACGCCGCAAATGCGATGTCTGCCTCGTCGACGACATCGTTTTCGGCCGCGTCTTCAGCGTCTGTGTCTGCGTCCACAGCATCCTCAGCGTCGACGGCCTCGACAGCGTCCGCGTTGTCCTCTGCGTCCTCCGCACCTTCAGCGTCAGCGACCTCAGCCTCAGCGCCTGTGTCCGTGTCTGCATCTGTGACGGTGTCTGCGGTGGCGTAGCCCAGGTCCGCCGGCGAGGTGTACGTCTCGTCGAGCTCGTAGAGGTCTTCCTCGACAGCTTCTTCAGCGGTGTGTTCAGCGCCTTCTTCGTTCTGGACGAGCACAGAGATTGCGGTCGAGCCGCCAGCCTCTGCGGCGACAACACTGGCGGTCTCAGCAGATTCAGCGGTCTCGACAGATTCCTCAGACTCGGCGGGTGCAGCCTCGTCCTGGGATTCAGCGTCAGCCTCGTCGGCGACGTGCTCGATAACTTCGCCATCGACGGTGTTGTCGTCCTGGGCAGCGTCTTCGGCCTGTGCGGATTTGAAGAGGCGCAGGTTCGGGGCGTCGTCGATAAGCACCTGCTCCTCCTCGGCGACAGCCTCGACAACCTCGTAATCGTCATCTGCGTCGTCGTGGCGGTGGATGTCAGCCTGGGTCAGCTTCGGGCGACGGCGGGTTGCCATGGGGGCGTCGCCACCTTTGTGCAGCACGCGCGTCTCTTCGTAGCCCTCACCGGAGCGGCGAATCGGCTTGTTATTCCCCACCGCCAACGGCGCGAGCACGATCACCCACACGATGAGGATCAAAACGATCAATAAGCTCGAGCTGCCCATCACAGACCTTTCCGCAACTACATGCACCCAATAGACACTTCACGCCACGGTATCGGCACAACCGACACTCGGCGTGTTGGCGCGCCGTGGTCGCGGAAAGGAATTCAAAAACCAGACAACCTAGACAAGCCGACCCGCGCGGCGGAGCCGTTGCACCGCGGTCGTGGGATAGTCGTCGATATTGATGGCGACGAAGTGATGGTCACGCCACTGCCCGTCGATGTGCAGGTTGCGTCGCAAATAGCCTTCCTCCACAAAGCCGTTGGTGCGCAGCACCTTGCCAGAGGCAGGATTGCCCGGCAGATACGTCGCCGTCACACGGTGCAGGCCCACGCGCCCAAAGGCGTGATCCACGCCGAGTGCACACGCCGCCGACGCAACCCCGCGCCCCATATATGGCGAATGCACCCAGTAGCCGATCCAGCATTCGGAGACGATCCCGTGCTGGATGTTGCCCAACGTCACTTGGCCGGCAAACGCGCCGTCGACCTCGATGACCATCGGCACCACCGTGCCCTGCTGCGCCATGCGTTTGAGGTTGAGCCACGAGTTGCGCCACGCTGCATGCGAGTGGGCGTCCTCCCAGGTGCCGTCCACTGTGGGCTCGACAGGCGCGAGCCATTGCCTATCGACGACGCGCGTCTCACACCAATCCGCCCCATCACTACCGCGCAGCGGACGCAACTGCACACGCGCACCGTCCGGCAGCCCGACGGCAGGGGTCAGTTCTGGCCAGCCCGGTGTGGGCGGGCGAAACATGGCAAACACGCTAGCTGCGCTGCCGGATGAACTCGACGTCCACCTCGTCGCCCGGGCGCACGTGGGTGGCACCCTCTGGCAAGTGGATCATGGCGTTGGCCTCCGCAAACCCAGCCAGCAAGTGGGTCGGGCCGGCGTCGAGCACGCTCAGCGGCTCCACGAGGTACTCGCCGGTCTCGCTGTCTCGCATGAGGCGGGCGCGAATGTAGCCCCGACGACCGTCGATGGACTCCATCGGACGCAACGAACGCGCACGCACCGTCTGACGCGTGATCGTCGGCGCCCCGAGGGCACGGCGGATGAGTGGCCGGACGATGGTCTCCGTAATCACCAGAGCGCTCACCGGATTCGAGGGCAAGAGGAACACCGGGATCCTCTCCTCCCCCAGCACGCCGAAGCCCTGAACGGAGCCAGGGTGCATGGCAACGCGGGTGGTGTCGATCTGCCCCATCTCGCGCAGGATCTCCTGGATCGCCGTAGCCCCGGAGCCACCGACGGCGCCGGTGATGATGATGCACTCGCTCTTATCCACGTAACCGGCGATGGTCTCGCGCATGCGGCGCGGCTCCGCGTTGATGATGCCCGCGCGTTGCACCTCAGCGCCAGCCTCTTCAGCAGCGGCAGCCACAGCGTAGGAAGCGATGTCGAAGACTTGACCCAAACCAGGATCGCGCTCCAAATCGACGAGTTCCAGACCGTAGCTCATCACCGTCACTCGCGGGCGCGGGTAAACGAGCACCTTGTCGCGACCGGCCGCAGCAGCCAGCCCCACCTGCGCGGGACCGAAGATGGTGCCCTGGCGCACAGCAACGTCGCCGGGCTGGATATCGTCGCCGGCCTTGCGCACAAAGTCACCGGTGCGCACGGGGCGCAGCGGAGTCACACGCTTGCGGCCGCGGTCGGTCCACTCCAGCGGCAACACAGCATCAGCCAGGGTGGGCAGTGGTGCGCCCGTGGCCACACGCACCGCCTGGCGCGGTTGGAGGCGCAGCGGCTTCTGAGATCCGGCGGGCACCTCACCGACGACCGGCAGCGCACGATCGGGCGCCGGGCGCGGGGCCTTCTGCTCTTCGGCGTCCGCTTCGGACTCATCCTCGGCGCCAGCTGCTGGTCGCCTGCGCAGACCTGCGGTACCGCCGACGTCGACGGCGCGAACCGCAAACCCGTCGATGGCAGCCTGAGCAAAACCGGGAACCTGGCGGGTGGCGGCGATTTCCTCCGCGCACCGCAGCCCGAGGGCATCAGTGAGTGCGACGCGGATGGGCTCCGGCGCAACGGCAGCATCAATCACCGCTGCAAGCTGCTCCTCAACGCTGCGCATGGATGTACCCGCCTTACTTTCGCCTTAGTTTGTCAGTTCGGGGTGTTCTGCTTCGTATTCGGTGATGATCTTCTTCAACGCCGTGTACAACGCCGGCCCGTACTTTTCATCGTGCAGACCAAAGTCCACATTCGCCGGAATATAACCACCCGGATTGCCCAAATCATGGCGCTTGCCCTCATGAACCACCACGTGCACCGGGTGGCCTTCAGAGATCATCAACTCAATCGCATCAGTTAACTGCAGCTCGCCACCCTTGCCCGGGGTAATACGACGCAGCGCATCAAAAATGCCACGATCCAACAAGTACCGGCCAGTGGCCACAAGCGTCGACGGCGCATCCTCCACGGCAGGCTTTTCCACCATGCCACGCACCTTCAACACCTCGATGCCATCAAAGGACTCCCCCGCATCCTCAACATCAAACACGCCGTAGTTAAACACCTCTTCACGCGAGACGTTAAACGCGCACAGCACAGACCCACCGAGGCGATTGCGCACTTCGACCATCTTGTCCATCACCCCCATCGGCAGCACAAGATCATCCGGCAACATGACGGCCACGGCATCTTCGTCGTCGTCAAGCGCCTGCTCCGCACACCCCACAGCATGACCCAGGCCGAGGGGCTGATCCTGCTCAACCGCAACAGCCTGAATCAGCTCGCCAGCACGAGCAACCTTTTCAGCCTGCTCTTCCTTGCCGCGCGCGACCATGAGATCCTGCAACTCGGCAAAGTCACCGAAGTGGCGCATGATCTCTTCCTTATTCGGCGCCACCACCACCGCCAAACGCTGCGCACCACAGGCCGCAGCCTCCTGGGCGATCAACTCAATGCCCGGAGTGTCCACCACCGGCAGCAACTCCTTCGGCACAGTCTTCGTCGCCGGCAAAAAACGCGTCCCCATACCAGCAGCAGGAACAACAACCGTCTTCAACGAAAACGCGTTGCCGTCCGTGGCAGCCTGGGCCGCAGCAGTGTGGTCAGTAGAATTCCGCATAAGTCATGAGCTTAACCTGACGCCCCTGTAAACCCGGTGAGCGACCCAAGGAGTTCCGTGTCCCAATCCACACCAGCCGTCAATGCAAAAGATGCTTTACGACGAGCCCACCTCTCCACCCGGCGCGAATTAGCCGCAGACACTGCACGTAAGCAGTCACTTGACGACGCGATTGTGTCGCACACACTGGCGTGTTTGCGTGAGACGAATGCGGTGGGGACCAACATCGCGGCCTACAACCCGTTGGCTACTGAGCCGGGCCCAGCCGATTTCGCGACACGTCTTACCGGGCCCGCCCGCACGGTGTTCTTGCCGATCTCGCTCAGCAGCGGCGAGCTGGCGTGGTCCCCAGCCGCAGACGATGATGCTGGTACAGCCGGTGCACTCGGAGTCGTCGAGCCCACCGGCGCGAGATTCACCTCCCGGGTGCTGCGCTCGTGCGGGTTGATCGTCGCGCCGGCACTCGCGGTGGACCGAGGCGGGATGCGCCTAGGTAAAGGCAAAGGCTATTACGACCGTGCGCTTGCAGGACTCAACGTACCGGTGGCCGCGGTGGTCTACGACGAGGACATCGTGGACGCCGTGCCTTGCGACGACCACGACCAACCCGTGGACTACATCATCACCCCAAGCGGATTTTTTAGGGTCTGAGGGAACCGGGGTAGCGCAGGGTCCGTCAGATACCCATGGACCTTCACGCACAGTTCGCGCAGTTGCGCACGCCCGGATACCGCCGGTCTGTCATCATTCGCCGCATCGTTGCGGTGGTGCTTGTCATCGCCTCGGCGTTGCACGTCATCGTCGGTGTGTCCCGCGATGATCCAGCGGTGGTTGTCTTTGCCCGTGAGGTTGCGCCCGGCACGACGCTTACCGGCGAGGACGTGGCCCTGCGGCGACTTCCAGCTGACGCAGTACCGCAGGGGGCACTGTCTGATCTCGCGCTGGCGGAGGGCCAACTTCTTGCCGCGGCGGCATCAGCTGGCGAGGTGGTGACCTCCACACGCCTTGTCGGACCGGATCTCACCGCAACCTTGATTGCGGAGGAACCACCCGGCGAAGAGTTCTCTCTGGTGCCGGTTCCGGTCGCGGAATCAGACATCATTCCGCTGCTGCATCACGGTGCACGGGTGGACGTGATCGCACAAGGGCCGCGCACTGTCGCGACTGGCGGCCGCGTGGTCACATCAGGTGAGAAAGGTACAGTTCTTGTGCTTTTTCGGCAGTCTCAAGCGGAAGCCGTTGCTGCAGCCTCGCTGGATGGCCCATTGACCTTACTTTTGAGTCGTCATATACAACCGCCTAGTATTCCCTAACATGCTTCAAGGTTTTAAAGATTTCATCATGCGCGGCAACGTCATTGACCTTGCCGTTGGCGTTGTGATTGGTGCAGCTTTCACCGCTGTCGTCACCGCATTTTCCGATTCCATCATCAACCCGTTCCTCGCAGCCCTCGGCGGCGTGGACTACTCCGGCCTCGGCTTCTTCGTCCGTGAGGGCAACGAGGCTACCTTCGTTGACTTCGGTGCACTGATCACCGCAATCATCAACTTCCTGCTCATCGCTGCAGTGATCTACTTCCTGCTGGTCATGCCGATGAACAAGCTCGACGAGGCACAGAAGCGTCACAAGGGCGTCGACCCAGAGGAGCCGGCTCCGACCGAGACCGAGCTGCTCGCGGAAATCCGCGACCTGCTGTCCAACCAGAACCCGAACTCCACCCAGAAGCCGCTGAACTAATCCCCGTGATGCGGCGGCCGCTGCTCTTCGTAGAAGGCGCGGCCAGTCAAGCCCGGCTCTTCGTCATCGAGTAGCACTTCGCGCTCGCCGTCGAACGCCGGGCTTTTGCGTTGTTGCGACGGCGCCTTATCCGCCGTGCGGTCGTAATCCACATCCGCACGACGCACGACTCTTCTTCTCTTGCGTTCCATCTGCACTGTCACCGCGCGCTATCTACACCGAGTACTGGTTGAGTTCGCCGATGAGGTGGGTGACCAGCGGGGCAATCGTCGATACGCCATCGCGAATCGCCTGACGGCTCGACGCCAGGTTCACCACCACCGTAGAGCCGGATACACCGCAAATGCCGCGGGAGGTGCACGCATCAACCGCGCCACATGCCTGCCCCGACGCCCGAATCGCCTGGCTCACCCCCGGCACCACCTTATCGATGATGCCGCGCGTCGCCTCCGGCGTCTTATCGCGCGGACCAACACCCGTACCACCGAGCGTGAGCACCAAGTCCACACCACCGACGACACCGGTCTCAATCGCCTTGCGGATGTCGGACTTCTTCGACTTCACCCGCACCACACCGTCAACCCGGTAATTGAACTCGCTAAGGAGCTCCACCACCATCTTGTCGGTGTTATCGCCGGGGGCGTCGTATCGACGATCCCCCACCAACACAACAATGGCACGCGGCGATTCCGGCGCAGCCTGCTCCAGCTCAGAGGCACGAAGGGTTGCATCGTCCGGCTCGTTCATGTCCAGATCAGCAAGATCAACCGAGTCATACAGTTCAGTCATCGTAAAACGGGCTCCCGTCCGTCAGCGCGGTGAGAAAATATTGCAAGTCTCTAAAGAACTTACTCTGTGCTGAGGGTCACCTCTACCGGAATCGGCTCACCTTCTCCTTGACGCTCCACTTGCAGCGTCACTGTCTGGCCAAAGTCCTGTGAACGGGTAGCGGCAATCAACGCGTCGGCTGAATCTATAAGTCGGTCATTCAACCGCGTGATCACATCTCCCCGTTTCAGGCCCGCCTGCTCCGCGGGGCTGCCCGGCTCCACCGCAGCAACCACAGCGCCGCCAGTGATGGCCTGGGCGATGCTGACCTGCACACCCAGCATCGGTTGCGTCGCCTCACCATTACGGATCAGCTGGTCCGCCACTCGCTTGGCAAAGTTCGACGGAATGGAGAACCCAAGACCGATCGAACCGCCGGAGCTCTCTCCGCCAAAGCTGCTCTGGGACAGCGACGCAATCGCCGAGTTCATACCGATCAGGTTGCCGTTCATATCCACCAACGGGCCGCCCGAGTTACCGGGGTTGATCGCCGCATCCGTCTGGATGCCGTCCATCAGCGAGCTCTCGCCGCCACCCTGGCTCGCGCGCACCGGTCGGTTGAGCGCAGAGACAATACCTGAGGTCACCGTCGCAGACAGACCCAACGGCGAGCCGACCGCCACGACCTGCTGGCCCACACGCAGGTCATTAGAATTGCCGAACTGCACCACCGGCAAGTTGTCTACGCCCTCGATCTTGAGCACGCCAATGTCGGTGTTCACATCGGAGGCAACATACTGCGCGCGGTGGCGAGAACCATCGTTGAGCGTGACTTGAATTTCGGTCCCCGGCTGCGCACCTGCGGCAATCACATGGTGGTTGGTCAGCACATACCCATCAGAGGAAATGATGGAGCCGGATCCCTCCGCCCCACCAGAGCGCGTGGCCACCTCAATGGACACCACCGACGGCAGCACCTGCGCCGCCACCTTCTCTACCGATCCATCTGGTGCCTCCGCGGCATTCGACACAGAGGGATTCTCCAGGGCGTTTTCTTGCGCCTGCTCTCCACTCGGAGCATCTGCGCTTTGCGACGACCCCGCCGACCCCGCAACGTAACCCGCACCACCACCGGCTGCAAGGCCTGTCACCAACGCAACCGCAAAGGCGGTTCCTACGCCTGCGCGACGCTTCGGAGCCTGGGATTGCGGCGGAACCGTGTACACGCCACCGCTTGGCACATACGGTGCCTGGTCGTAGTTTTCAGTTGTCTGGTGCGGAAAGCTCGAGGTTTCATCGTTGGGTTGCTCTCCGAAATCGCGCGTATTGCTCATGGATTGCGAGTATGCCCTACCGCGCTGTGGCGGCGCTTGCGACCTCACCAAACGAAACGTAGTGTTTTCTGTACATTTTCTGTACGGGTTTAGCTGTAGCTTTTCTTCGGGATGACGCGGGTCTCGTTCTCGTCTTCGACTATAAGATCCTCAGCCGTCTCGTCCTCCGGAGGACGTCCCGGGAACACCACCCGGAAACGGGCGCCACCGTCATCCGACTCTTCCGCCACGATTGTCGCACCGTGGCGGTCCATCACCTGTTTCACAATCGCCAATCCCAGGCCAGAACCCGGCATAGCGCGCGACTCCGGGGAACGGTAGAACCGTTCAAAGACTTTCTCGCGCTCCTCGGGTGGGATGCCGGGGCCCGAGTCGTCGACAATAAGCACCGCGTTGCGCTTCGCCGCCTTAAGCGACACACGCACTGCACCACCCTCCGGCGACCACTTCGCAGCATTATCGATCAAGTTGATCGGAGCACGTCCCATGGCAAAACGATCACCACGAATGACCCACGGGTCGGCGTGGAACAAGAACGTCACATCGGGGCGACGACGACGCACACGGTCCAGCGCCTCTTCGAGCACCTCGTCGAGGCGGAAATCCTCCGGCTCGGTCTCATGCGACTCGTCGCGAGAAAGGTCCACCAGGTCGCCGATCAGAATCGACATCTCTTCCATCTGGGCAAGCACATCACGTTCCAGATCGGCCCGGTCCTCGGCCGAAATCTGGTCTTGGCGGCCCGAGTTATGCAACATCATCAACAACTCAATGTTGGTGCGCATCGATGTCAACGGCGTCTTGAGCTCATGGCCCGCATCCGCCACCAGTTGCGCCTGACGCTTCTTGGACTCCTCCAACGACCTCACCAAGGCGTTGATCGAAGAGGTCACCTCCGCAAATTCGTCGTCGCCCTCCACCGGAAGTTCACGCGGCCCACTCGACTCGTTAGCGTTGTCCAACTCACGGTGCAGCCTGCGCACCGGAGTCAAGCCCACCGCCGAAATGAACGCACCAGAAATCCACGCCACCAGGCTGCCGACACCGATAACCACCAGCGCTGCCGCCGCCCGGCTTCCAGAGATGCGACCGTACGGGTCCTCTGTCCGAGATGCGGCAACCACCATCCCATCCGGTGTTTGGCGCACAACAACACGCTTACCGTTGACTGAGCGCACGGATACCGAATCGCCGCTCTCCGTACGCAAATACGGCCCTGAAATTGATACCGGATCCCCCAAGAACAGGTTCGAGTCTGCCCCTGAAACCGCAATGCTTGTCAACGGGTTTGATCGCCGAAACGCCGCAATTTCAGAGCGGATCTGATCTTCCGAGGCCCCGTCGAGCTGGCGAGCCATCCCCAACGTCTTGCTCCGCAGCTCAGTATCCAACACGCCTTCGTGGGTTTTGGTAGACAGCCACATGCCAAGCATCGTCGTTAACCCAACTGCGGCAGCGACAATGAAGCCCGACAGCACCGCCAATTTCAGGCGCAAGGAATGACCTGCCCCGAGGCGGGTCTCATAGGCATCGCCAGACGCGACGCGCAACATCACGGAGCAGTCTCCCGAAGCACGTAACCCACACCACGCACAGTATGGATAAGGCGAGATTCACCGCCAGCCTCAGTCTTACGACGCAAGTAACCGATGTAAACCTCCAGGGCGTTGCCCGAGGTTGGGAAGTCGTAGCCCCACACTTCCTCAAGAATGGTCTGACGGGCCAATACGTGGCGCGGGTTCTGCATCAGCAGGTGCAGCAACGCAAACTCCGTACGAGTCAGCGAGATCGGTCGGCCATCGCGGAACACGTCACGCGTCGAGGTATCCATGGTCAGGTCCTCGAACTTCAGCGTGGTCGAATCCTTCTGCTCACTGTGGCGCGACTCCGCACGGGAGCGACGCAGCAGCGAACCGACACGGGCCAGCAGCTCCTCAAGCGCAAACGGCTTAGGCAGGTAGTCGTCCGCACCAGCGTCGAGGCCAGCCACACGGTCCGCGACACCATCGCGCGCCGTCAGCATAAGAATCGGGCCATCGTAGCCCGAAGAACGCAGCGTACGGCAGACACCGAGGCCGTCAAGCTTTGGCATCATAAGGTCCAAAATGGTCAGATCCGGCTGTTCTAACCGGATCTGGTCGAGCGCATCCTCACCATCTACGGCGAGGACAACGTCGTATCCGTTGAAACGAAGCGACCTACGCAGTGACTCGCGCACAGCCTGTTCGTCATCGGCAACGAGAATTTTCATGCGGATATTATGACTTATTTTCCTCTAAGAGTGAAAACGGCATTAAAAAACCGGGCCCCACCTGTGGGAACCCGGTATTTTTGCGCGAGTTTTACCTTGCGGAAGCTTAGAACTGCTCGACGTCGATCAGGCCAGCCTGAGCTGCCTTGACCAGACGACGCGGGATCTGCACCTCGCGGCCGTCGATCTTGACGTTGACCAAGTCAGGGTTGTTGGCCTTCCACTGGGAACGGCGCATGCGCGTGTTAGCGCGGGACATCTTGAACTTAGGGGTTGCCATGATTGTGCTCCTTTACGCCCTTTAGTTAGCGGACTTCTTCTTGCGGCGTGCCATGCCACCGAAACGCTGGTTGAACTTCTCAACACGGCCAGCGGTGTCCATGAGACGCTGAGCGCCAGTCCAGAACGGGTGAGACTCTGCGGTCACGTCAACCACGATGAGCGGGTACTCGTTGCCGTCCTCCCACTGCTCGGTGCGTGCGGAAGTCAGGGTGGAGCGCGTCAGGAACTTGTGGCCCGTGTTCGCGTCCTGGAAAATCACCGGGTGGTAATCCGGGTGAATGTCTTTCCTCATTAGTATTCGTCTCCCTCAGGATTGAACTACGGGTCGGTTCCTTACATTAAGGATCGTGCCCGAGTTGGGTGCGAAATGGTCTTTTCATCCGACGGTTGCCGGACAACTCGAAATAGCATACAGCTCACTTACGCTGCGACCTAATCATTGCAACTCGCTTATCGACGACCTCCGCCCTGCTCATCCACCACTTCCCCTCAACCCCGCCATGAATCTTTCCTCGTTTTCTTTGCCGCTGGCAGCAATCGCCAGTCTCGCCGTGCTCGCCGCAGTGTCCCTGAACGACGCCACTGAAGTTGCCCTTCGGCTTGTTCCAGTACTCGGTTTCGCGGCCGGCATGTCTGTCGTCGTCAATCTCGCTGCTCGTGTGCACACCTTCGAGTGGCTGGTTGGCGCGTTGCAGCGCACGACGTCACGCAGAGAGATCGTTCTGGCGGGGTTTCTCGCACTGTGTGTCGCCGCAACGGCGTTCCTCTCGCTCGACACCACTGCGATCATGCTGACCCCGCTGGCGGTGCAACTCGCCTCCCGCTTCCGCCTCCCGGTGCCGGCGGTGGCGCTTTCCGTGGTGTGGATTGCCAACTTTGCGTCCATGCCTTTGCCGGTTTCCAACTTGACGAATTTGCTGGCGGTGGGCGGCGACGCGTTTTCCACCACCGGTGAATACGTGAAACTCGCCGCCGCCCCTGCAGCCGTGGCAGTGGCGGTCGCAGTGGCAGCGTCCTACGCAGCCCGGGCGATATACCGCAGCGCAGCAGCCGAACCTATGCCCGAAGCGTCGTCGATCCTCCCCCGACCAACGGCCGCCCTCGCGGCACTGGGCGTCACCGTCCTCGCACTCCTCAGCCCGATCCCCTACTGGCTGACGAGCACCGTCGCCGCCATCGCAATGTGGTGTGCGGTGGGCCCGACCGGACGGCGCGACGGCATTGCTCCACTCATCCCGTGGTCGGCGCTCAGCCTTGCCACTGCCTTCTCCGCGGTGGCGACACTGGCCCTGCAGATCAGCGATATTTCGTCCGCCGTGCAGCAACTCGCCGGCACACACCCCTTAGCAATTGCAGCTGCTGGCGCGACCACAGCGAACGCGATCAACAACATCCCTGCTTTTTTAATGCTCGAACCTGCAGTCAGCGATCCGGCCAGCGTGCTGGCTCTCCTGATCGGCGTCAATGTCGGCCCGGTGATCACCCCATGGGCATCGCTCGCCACACTGCTGTGGGCAGATCAACTCCGCCGCGCAAAGGCCCCAGTACCGTGGCGCGGGTTCATCCTGTGGGGCCTACTCCTGGCACCAGTTACCGTCATTGCCGCTACCGCTGCACTGCTGGCCGTTGCTTAGCCGCAACCATGTCGACAGCCCGGTGCATGACAATTTCAAACGGTCCCCGCTGGAAGCGCTTCAGCCACAACATGCTGAAGGCAACAAGCAGCGCACACAACGCGAGATAAACCCCACACACGAGCAAGGTGCCGGCAGGCCCCTCTACGTACCGGGCTAGACCAAACCCGAAGTCGTAGAACACCACAGAGGCGAGCACATTCTGCAGGATGTAGCACGTCAGCGCGGTGCGACCGACTGCAGCCAAACCGGTTCCCACCACACCAAGCGTGTTGTCGCGGCGGATGTAGAAGGCCGCGATGAGCGCGAGGACACCGAACGCCACTACCGTCGAGGTGACGTAGCGCGTCAACGATGCGGATGCGCCGGTGGCAAACAAGCGCAGCCCCCAGTCCAGCGGGATACCAACACCAAGGCCGACGAGCATTACTTTGCGACGCAACCCCGCCCCGGCGGGTTGGAATAGTCCAGCGCGGTACAACCTGGCCGCGAGGAGAAACACACCGATGCCCATCACGAACATGATTGGGATTTCGAACCTGCCGCCGAAGAAGTCGTCGATACGCGCCTGCACCATCGCCGGATAGCTGTCGGTTGCGGTGTAGAGCGCAAACGACTGGTCAAACGTGGGGATATCCTCGCCACCCTCGATCTCGTCGAGCGGAATACTGTTAAGCAGATAGGTGCCCACGGAGAACAGCAACATGACAAGGACATGTGCGCTCAGCGCCAGCCACATCCATACCTTTTGCACACGCTCGCTGCGCGCAATAATCGGCGCCACCGCAAGGGCGGTCAGGCCGTAGCCCATCAACACATCAAACTCAAAGATGAAGATGTAGTTCAGTAGCCCTTCGGCCACAAGCAAGATTGCGCGCCAGTAGTACACCCATCTGTACGCGCTGACCTGCGGCG
>NZ_KV803836.1:0-236 GCF_001811185.1 Corynebacterium sp. HMSC067D03 | reverse complement strand
GAGGTAATGCCACCCTTTTCCGTCCACTGCGCATACACACGCACACCAGCCATCGGAATCGGCTTCCACGGATCACGCGTACCCGGATGCACCGAAAGGTCACCATCACGCTGGTGAATCACATAACCATTAATCGACTGGTGCGTGCCATCCGGAGCATCAGACTCAATCGCACCCTCAGCAGGTGCCGGAGGCGTAAAGGTGTAGCGCTGCTCATCCACCACAGACTGGTAGAC
>NZ_KV803835.1:0-230 GCF_001811185.1 Corynebacterium sp. HMSC067D03 | reverse complement strand
TCCACTATGCAGTCACTGACACAACACACCCAAAATTGTCACAGTGAACTCAATACAGTCCACGACACATGGACACTCTATGAACCCCTATAGATGTGTCGGTGGTTGATAGCGGCGGGGAAACGCCCGGTCCCATTCCGAACCCGGAAGCTAAGCCCGCCCGCGCCGATGGTACTGCTCCCGGGAGGGAGTGGGAGAGTAGGTTACCGCCGACCCAACAACTTCACACA
>NZ_KV803834.1:0-45852 GCF_001811185.1 Corynebacterium sp. HMSC067D03 | reverse complement strand
TTCGCAGGTGCCGTCACCGTCACCGTAAAGGAAGGCGACGAGGTCAAGGAAGGCGACCCGGTCGCAACCATCGAGGCTATGAAGATGGAGGCCGCGATCTCCGCACCGAAGTCGGGCGTGATCGAGCGCATCGCGCTGACCAAGCCGACCAAGGTGGAAGGCGGCGACCTCGTGGTAGTTATCGCCTAATGCTTAGGCGGTGAAGTCCTTCACGTCGACGGCCATGACATTGTCGTGGCCGTCGACGTTTTTAAATCCGAAAGTTTCGTAGCGGTGGCGGGCACGCTCGTTGTTCGGGTCCACCCACAGCGCCACCTTCGGCGCACCCTGCTTCGCGGCCAACTCCACCGCGGCAGCCAGCAGCCGGACGGCGAGTTTGTGCCCTGCGTAGCGGCGTTCCACCGCAATCGCGATTTCCGGAATATCGCTGCCCAGGTTCGCCCAACCCTGCTCGGGCGTCGACCAGTAGCGCAGCCACACACCGCCCGCCGGCACGCGGAACTGATCGAACGCGAGAACGCCGCCCTCGGCTTCCGGATCCCAGTTTCCGACGTAGTCGTCAGACCCTTCAGCTTCCTCTTGGCCGATCTCGCCGTGCTCGTCACCGAACACGTCGGTAAGAAAGTTCAGCCGGCGCAGGTACGTCCGGTCAGATTCGGTCGCTTCCCGTAGTTCGAACTGAGGTGTGTAATCCATGCGCACCACGTTAATCTTTTCCCATGCTTCGACGCATATTCCTATCGACGACCACCGCAACCACCCTTGCCCTCACCCCCATCGCCAACGCCGAGGTTCCGGTGGTGGAGCAGGGCGCCCGCGTGGTAGTCGTCGATAAGGGCATTTGCTCCATCGGATTCAACGACCCCAACCAACGGATTAGCTACACCGCCGGACACTGTGGCGAACACGGCAGCCGCGCCGCCGTGGGCCAGGCGAACGGAACGTTCTATCCCTCCACGGAGTTTGGTAGGTCTGCGACCGGCAACGACTGGGGCATCATCCGCTGGGACGACGGTGTCCAACTGGGCGCGAACACCATCACCACCGACGCCGTGGTGGACCTCGAGGATCTTCACCCCAACGACGAGATCTGCCTGCTCAGTGCAGGGGAGAAGCGGTGCGGCACCTTCGTTGACCGGCTGGGTAACAACGTCTACTTCGACAGCGACCTTGGCGTGAAGGGCGACTCCGGCGCACCCGTCTGGGCGCCCGGTAGGGGACTGGTGGCGGTCTACTCGGGTGTGAGCACCGTGTCGAACCGGAAAAGCGAGTCGGCCTCCTTGAACCGTGCTTCGAAGCCGCTCAACGGGCCAGGCGTGACGGAGGCGCAGGAGATCGAGCTGATCAGCGCCACGAAACCGATTGGTACGCCCGTTACCCACGACGCCGAGACCCCCGAGTCGCCCGCGACTGATGTGGCTCACTCTGGCTCGAGCGCTTCTCCGGAGGCCATCGCCACGATTGTTGTGGCGGTCGCCGTTGTGTTGGGCTTCCTCGTGCCGTTTATCGGACCTGTGCTGGAGCAGTTCGCGGTTTCCATAGGCCTGCGCTGACAGATTCTGCAAAATCTGTCAGTCGACCTTTGAAGGGGTATAGAACGCCTGGTCGTAGCGTCGTAAAGAAAAGCCCTGACAGATTCTGCAAAATCTGTCAGGGCAATGGGTGGGACAAGCGCCACCGAAGCAACCAGCTACTTCAGCTCCATAAGCACGGCGCCCTTGGACACCTGGCCGCCAGCCTCGGCGGCGAGGCCCGTGACGGTGCCGGCCTTGTGTGCCTTGACCGGGTTCTCCATCTTCATGGCCTCGAGGACCAGCAGGACGTCGCCTTCAGCAACCTCGTCGCCTTCGGAGACGTTGACCTTGATCACGGAACCCTGCATGGGGGAGGCGACGGCGTCACCGGAGACAGCAGCCTTGCCTGCGCGGCGCTTCTTCGGCTTGCGCTTGGCGGGGCCTGCGGCGACGAGTTCCTCGGGTAGGGCGACTTCGACGCGGCGGCCGTCAATTTCAACGGCAAAGGTGCGACGGGTCGGCAGGTCGGTGTCGGCGTCGTCACCAGATGCATCGGCGCTGGACGCGGGCAGTTCGCCGTCCCACTCTTCCTCGATCCAGCGGGTGTACACGTCGAAGCCCTCTTCGGTGCCGACGAATGCCGGGTTATCCAGGATGGCCTGGTGGAAGGGGATGACGGTGGGGAAGCCGGTGACCACGTATTCGCCGAGTGCGCGGCGGGCACGCTGGATGGCCTCTTGGCGGGTGGCGCCGTAGACGATCAGTTTCGCCAGCATGGAGTCGAACTGGCCGCCGATGACGGAGCCTGCGCGCACGCCGGAATCGACACGCACTCCGGGGCCGGTGGGCTCAGCGTATGCAACGACGGTGCCCGGTGCCGGCATGAAGTTTGCGGCGGCGTCTTCGCCGTTGATGCGGAACTCAATAGCGTGGCCACGCGGAGCCGGGTCTTCGGTCAGCTGCAGTTCCTCGCCGCGGGCAATACGGAACTGCTCGCGCACAAGGTCGATGCCGGCGGTGACCTCGGTGACGGGGTGTTCGACCTGCAGGCGGGTGTTGACCTCCAAAAACGAGATCAGCCCGTCAGAGCCCACGAGGTACTCCACGGTGCCGGCGCCGTAGTAACCTGCTTCGCGGCAGATGGCCTTGGCAGAGGAATGGATGCGCTCGCGCTGCTCGTCGGTGAGGAAGGGCGCTGGGGCTTCTTCGACAAGTTTTTGGAAGCGACGCTGCAAGGAGCAATCGCGCGTACCGACGACCACAACGTTGCCGTGCTGATCAGCCAGCACCTGCGCCTCAACGTGGCGGGCCTTGTCCAGGTAGCGCTCCACGAAGCATTCGCCACGGCCGAAGGCTGCGGTGGCTTCGCGGGTGGCGGACTCAAACAGTTCCGGAATCTCTTCGCGGGTGTAGGCGACCTTCATGCCGCGACCGCCACCGCCGAAAGCTGCCTTGATGGCAACGGGCAGGCCGTGCTCGTCGGCAAACGCAACGACCTCGTCAGCGTTGGCCACGGGGTCCTTAGTGCCGGGCGCCATGGGGGCGTCGGCGGCTTCAGCGATGTGGCGGGCGGTGACCTTGTCACCGAGTGCCGCGATGGCCTCCGGCGACGGGCCGATCCAGGTCAGGCCAGCGTCGATGACCTTCTGCGCGAACTCGGCGTTCTCCGAGAGGAAGCCGTAGCCCGGGTGGATAGCGTCGGCGCCGGACTTCTGCGCGGCGTCGATGACCTTGTCCATGTCCAGGTAAGACTCGGCGGCGGTGGTGCCGCCGAGGGCGAAGGCTTCGTCGGCAAGAGCGACGAACGGCGCATCGACATCAGGGTCTGCATACACCGCGACCGACGCAACACCTTCGTCCTGGCACGCGCGGATGACGCGCACGGCAATCTCGCCGCGATTAGCGACGAGCACCTTGCTCAGGCTGCGGGGCAGATCAGTATTCGGTGCGGTGGTGGACACGAAGCAATCCCGTCCTTCAATCGGAAATACGAACCGTCAGAAAATCGGACAAATGTCGTTCTATGTTACAGCCCCACCACGGGAATCCCCTTTAGCCACGGGGACGCGGACCATGTTGCCCCACTCGGCCCAGGAACCGTCGTACAGCGCAACGTCCTCGAAACCGAGAATATTGTTCAGGACGTACCAGGTGTGCGACGCGCTTTCGCCCAACTGGCAGTACACCACTGTGCGCTTCTTCGGATCGAAATCCTTGTAGATCTCGCGGATGTCCTCCAACGGGCGGAAGCGCGCGTTCGGGTGCACGGAACGGCCCCACGGGACGCTAAACGCGCCCGGAATGTGGCCCTGGCGCAGCGTCGGTACTTGGGGTTGCACAGGGGCGGTGCCGTCGCCGCGGTAAGCGGGGGCTGGGCGGGCGTCGATAAGCTGCTCCGGCGGATTATCCAGCAGCTCGGAGGCGAAGGTGCGAACTGCGGTGTCCTTGCGCTCCACCACGGGGTAGTCAGACTCGGGGTAGGAGGGAACGACGAAGGACGTGTCGCGCTCCTCACCCATCCACGCGTCGCGTCCGCCATCGAGCAAGCGCACGTCGGGGTGGCCGAACAGCTCGAACACCCAGGCGGTGTAGGCAGCCCACCAGTTGGCGTGGTCGCCGTAGACCACCACCGTGTCGTCGCGGCTGATGCCGCGGGACCGCATGAGTTTGGCAAAGGCTTCGCCGTCGATGAAGTCGCGGTTGAGCTCGTCGTTAAGATCGCTCTTCCAGTCAATGCGCACCGCGCCCGGAATGTGGCCGATGTCGTAGAGGAACGCATCCTCATCACTTTCGACAACCTTCAGACCATCCACGCCGAGCCGCGCCGAAAGCCACGCGGCGGTGACAAACTTCTCAGGATGTGCGTAGTCCTTGAACTGGGGATTGTCGTCGAGTTCGATACCCACGTCAGCTGCCTTTCGTCTCTGCGGCCCCCGCCGGAATAGGCGAGTGAACAATCACCGACAAGGATACAGGTAGTACCAGCAAATCCCGGCCGGAATCGGCGAGAAACCTCGCCTCGCCACAACAGGTGTGAACTTGCACACTATCAATTCTGCCGCCCTGTGTGGGTCGCTTTAAGCCGATAGAGTCAGAGACGGAACACGACGGCTACGGCTGAGATGTTTCGCGAGTTTTTACCTACCCCGCCGATGCATGCGCTGACCGCATTCACACGCTGCGGGACAACATCATGAAAGGGATCACCGTGCACAAGGCGATTGTTGTCTTCGAGGTTGAGGGCGGCTCCGACAAGTACATTGACGGCCACCGCAAGGACACCATGCCCATTGTCAACGCCATCAAGGAAAAGGGCTGGCACGCAGAGGTTGTCTACTTCCGTCCGGAGTGGGCCGACGACCTGTTCACGTACGTCTCCGAGAACTTCGACGGCTACATCTCGCGTGTGAACCCGGGCAACATCCCGGGCGGCGAAAAGGGCTACTTTGACCTGCTTACCCGCCTGTCCGAGGCCGGCCTGGTCGGCATGTCCACCCCGCAGGAGATGATCTCCTACGGTGCGAAGGATGCCCTGGTGAAGCTGAACAAGACCGACCTTGTGCCGGAAGATACCGCCGCGTACTACGAGGTTGAGGACTTCCACAACACCTTCCCGACCTCCCTGTCCTACGGCGAGCGCGTGCTCAAGCAGAACCGCGGCTCCACCGGCTCCGGCATCTGGCGCGTGCGCCTTGCCGACGAAGCCCTGGCCGACTCCGTCGAACCGGGCACCGCCCTGCCGCTGGACACCAAGCTCAAGTGCACCGAGGCCGTGGACAACCACACTGAGGAGCGCGAGCTCGGCGAGTTCATGGACTTCTGTGACCAGTACATCGAAGGCGACAACGGCATGCTCGTGGACATGCGCTTCATGCCGCGCATCGTCGAGGGTGAGATCCGCATTCTGCTGGTCGGCCCGCACCCGGTGTTCGTTGTGCACAAGAAGCCGGCTGAGGGCGGCGACGCGTTCTCCGCAACCTTGTTCTCCGGCGCGAAGTACACCTACCAGAAGCCGGAGGAGTGGCAGGAGCTCGTCGACATGTTCGCCGAGGCCCGCCCGGTCATCGCCGAGAACCTTGGCGGCGACAACATTCCGCTGATCTGGACCGCAGACTTCATGCTTGCCGACGACGACGAGACCGGGGAGGACACCTACGTGCTCGGCGAGATCAACTGCTCCTGCGTCGGCTTCACCTCTGAGCTCGACATGGGCATCCAGGAGATGGTGGCCGAGGAGGCCATCAAGCGCGTCGAGGCGAAGCACGCGTAAGCGCTGACTTTTCGACGACACCAACGCCCCGGCCCGAAAATCCCGTGCCGGGGCTTCTTGTCTGTCGTGACCCGGTTTTCGCCGACCGGGAATGCGAATCGTCTAGTTGCATTTCGGAGCTGCTAGACGATCCGCATTTTATTGATATCTGTTTTCAATATCACCTGGGGAAATGCATCCGGGGACTCGTGATCGTCTAGTGCCCCTTCCAAGCAGCTAGACGATCTGCTTTTGACGCCTACCCCAGCAGCTCCTTCACGCTGGCCGGGTCGGCGTCGGAAAGCATTTGGCGGCAGCGGTCATACTCGGCGTCGTCGCCAATCGCCTTGGAGGTCAGCGCCAACATCGCAATCGCCTTGAGCACGCCGCGGTTCGGCTCGTGGGACGCCGGGACCGGACCCCAGCCCTTCCAACCGTTGGCGCGCAGGCGGTCCAGGGAGCGGTGGTAGCCGGTGCGGGCGTAGGCGTAAGCGATGAGTTTGTCGCCGGATTCGAGTTCACGCTCGGCGCGGGTGGCCCAGACGGCGGGGGAGTCGGGGTGGGCGAGCGCGGTGTCGTCGGCAAGGAGGTCCTTGCCGGTGGCCGGATCGGCGGGAAGTTCGATGGGCTTCGGTGCGAGCATGTCGTTGATTTCCATGATGGCCAGGCTACCCACAACGTGCGCTACGCGGTCCAGAAGTCGGAGGCGTCCAGTCCGAATCGGTACAGGCAGCGGCGAAGCAGCGGCATGGATAGGCCGATGACGCTGGTGGGGTCGCCGTCGATGGAGTCGATGAACCAGGAGCCGAGCGCCTCGAGTGTGAACGCGCCGGCGCACTCCAGTGGCTGACCGGAGCGGGCGTAGGCCTCGATGTCGGCATCGGACACGTCACCGAAGCGGATCGCGGTGGTGATGGTATCGACGACCCATTCGCCGCCGAACCACACCGCGTGTCCCGTGAGCAGGTGCGCTTCCTTACCGCGCTGTGCTTTCCACCGGCGGATAGTTTCGTCGACGGTGTGGGGTTTGCCCAGCAAGGTGTCGTCGAGAAGCAGCATGCTGTCGCAGCCAACAACAACGTCGTCGGGGAATTCCGCAATTGCGGTCTCGGCTTTTGCGCGGGCGAGGGTGGCCACGGTGGTGGCGGGTGGGACATCGCCAAGTACAGCGATCACCGCATCCTCATCGATGTGCGCGGGGCGCAGCACCGGGGTGACGCCGCCTTGTTCGAGCAGCATGCGTCGCGACGGCGACTGCGACGCCAACACCAACCGCATTAGAAATACGCCGCCGAATCGAACGCGTGCGGATTAAACGCAGTCGCCGGGTGGGACGCACCCCACATGTTGGCGTCCGGCTGCACCCCGGACTGCTTGCGTTCGCGCTGGAGCTGCAGCAACACCTCGGTCAGCGCCTGCAGTTCCGCCTCGGTGGGGTTGCCTTTAACTACCTGAATATCCACGTCAGCCTCCTTACAGCGGGATGTTGCCGTGCTTCTTCTGTGCCGGGTAGGTCACCTTGCGCTCAAGCAGGCGCAGACCCTCGAGGACGCGGGCGCGGGTGGTGGACGGTTCGATGACGGCGTCGACCATTCCGCGCTCGGTAGCCACGTACGGGTTGAGGTTGTCCGCGGCGTACTGCTCCTCGTCGGTGCCGATCGCCTCGGCGGCGGTGGTGGCGTCTGCCAGTGCGATCTGTGCGGTCGGCCAAGCGAACACCAGGTCCGCGCCCAGGCCCTTCGAGCCGAGCAGCGCGTACGACGGACCGAACGCCTTGCGGGTGACCACGGTGATCGTGCCCACCTGGGCCTCTGCAAACGCGTAGGCGAGTGCGGCGGCGGCTGCGGCGGACCCGGAGCGCTCCTCCTCGACCGACGGGAGGAAGCCGGGGGAGTCCACGAACTGCACGATCGGCAGGTTAAACGCGTCGCAGGTGCGGATGAAGCGTGCGGCCTTGCGTGCGGCGTCGCGGGTCAGGCAGCCAGCCAAAACATTCGGCTGCGTTGCGACGACACCAACCGCGCGCCCGCCCACGTGCGCAAAACCGGTGACCACGGAACCTGCGAAGCCAGCGGAGAGTTCCAGAACGTCGCCGTCGGTGACCGAAGCCAGGATGTCGGTGACGTCGTAGGGCTGGTTGTCGTCGTCAGGCATGAATGTGTCGAGGTCGGCCTCCGTCGCAGGGGCCTCGGCGTTGTCGGCACCCAGCGGGGAAGCGGCCTTGTTATTCAGCGGCAGGTAGCTGACCACGGTACGGGCCAGGTCCACCGCTTCCGTATCGGTCGCGGCGACGAGCTGCGCCAGGCCAGTCTCCGCGGCGTGGACGGCGGTGCCGCCAAGCTCATCGGAAGTCGTTTCGGCGCCGGAGACCTTGCTCACGATGTCCGCCGTGGTCACGTGCAGGGACGCGCCCTCGGCCATGACGGTGATGTCCGCGATCGGGACCGTGGTGGCAGCGAGCGAGGCGACATCCCCGGCCACGACCGCGATCTGCGGAATCAAACCCGACGCACGGGTTGCCGCACGCAGGATCTGTGCCTGCATATGCGCGGTGACAATGCCTTCCTTCCAACGCGGGCCAGTCGAGTCATAAATACCGATCAGCGGCACGCCGGTCTTGGTTGCCAAGTCGTAGATCTTGAGGATCTTCTCGCAGTACACCTCACCGACCTGGCCGTCGAAAATCGTCGGGTCTTGGGAGAAGACGCAGACACGACGGCCGTCGATCAGCCCGTAGCCCGTAATCACACCGTCGGTGGAAGGCTTGGACTTGTCCATCTTGTATGCCTCGACGCGGTGCTTGGCCAGGGCGTCGGTCTCCACGAACGTGCCGTCGTCGAGAAGCGAAAGCACGCGCTCACGAGCAGTGGTGCCGCCAGCCTCATGGACAGCATCGATCGCGTCCTGACCGACCGGTGCCTGCGCCTCATCCAGGCGATTGCGCAGATCCTGAATGCGGCCAGCCGTCGTGGTCATGTCGGGTTTAGATGAACTCATAACGCCCCAGTCTAGATTCCGAGATTGTTCCTGCCACATTGCCTATCGACGGCGCGTCGCCAGACGTTTCGCTACGGCGGGGCGTGGTTGGCGTGGCCGGGGCGCGGGGTTGGGGTGAGGGAGCGGGGAACACTAATTGCCGAGAAGCGCGAGAGGCATAACGATCACACCGTCACGTCGTACATAAGCCTGTTTCCCCGTGGTAAGGACCATGAGGTTGGTGACGCGGTCTGGAATACGTTCGCGCAACCATAGGAGGTGTCGGACGTCGGCGTCGTCGATATGAGGCTTCAGCTTGACCTCCACCCCGAGTACCTCCCGTTCAGCGCCCTCAATGATGAAGTCGACTTCTCGCTCTCCCGCGTTCGACCTGAGGTGGTAGACCTTGGCCCTGTTTGCTTGGGCCAGTACACGCAGGGTGAGCGCACACAGAGACTCGAAAAGCGGCCCGAACATGTGCGCAGCACGGTTACTCAAGAGGCCAGATGGGGATATTCCAAGAAGCCTGGCAGCGAGTGCAGGGTCAGCCAAGTGATGCTTTGGGCCTTGCTGCAGGCGTTTGAACTCATTGTTTTCTGGAACCCAACCAGGAACTGGATCAAGCAGCCAAATCTTTGCAAGGTGCTCACGATATGCGAGTGTGGTCTTCTGATTCGGTTGTTCAGTCTGACCGCCGGTGGTCGCATCAAGCAGTCTGGAGTAAGCGGTGGTAGTCGCTGTTGCAGCAGCGTATGCACGCAACCAGCTTCGAAGCGATTCCGGCCGTCTCACCTCGTATCCTGCATCGGGAATATCACGATCGATGATTCGCTCAATGTAGGAATCCAGCAGTGTGACCTGGATGAGCGGATTCGCGGAAGCGATGGCGGGGAATCCGCTTCCGGTGATGAGGCGTGCGTAGTCGTCGAGCGTACAGTCAGAAGAACCAGATACATCGGTGTTTCCGGCCAAGATCCCGGCGAAGCTGCATGTGGGGTTAGCGACGCCACGTTCATGCACTGCCATTGGTCGCATCCTCAGTGAGACGATGCGTCCGGCCCCAGAGTGTGAGCCCTTCGGGTCGACTGGAGTAGCAGAGCCGGTGAGGAGGAAGCGCCCGGGCCCAGCGCCCTGATCTACTTGGCGTCGGACAGAATCCCAGATCTGGGGAAGATGCTGCCACTCATCTAGTAGAAGAGTTCCATCTGGTGCGGAGGAGAGCGAGAAATCTGCCTCGGCAACGTTCCTCATATCGGGATCGTCGAGATACCAAGCAGCGTCGGCTCGGCGCCTTGCGGTGTCGGTCTTACCCACACCTTTTGGTCCGTCAATTGCGATTGCGGGCAGGTGAGGCATGAGGAGATCAAGCTCGTCATCAAGCGTGCGCCGAAGATAAGACATACGGGTAGTGTACAGCATGAATAGTTCCTACTACCCGTTTTTCAGAAGGACTACTACCCGTTTTTCAGAAGGACTACTACCGGATTTTCAGGACTCTTACTACCCGATTTTCAGAAATGGGATGCCTCTCCGGAGAAGCGTGCTACCCGACGTTTTTCGACGACGGGCCGTGGTTCGCGAGGGCCCGCGAGCGCGCCCCCACCTTCCCACCCCAACACCCCGCCGCCTACTACGCTCGTGACCATGAGTGTCAAGGACGTGCAGGCAATTCAGGACAAGGTGGCCGGATACTGGACTGACGTGCGGTGGGTCGAGTCCACCGGGTCGACGAACGCGGACCTGCTCAAGGACGGTTCCGCGCCGGGCACGGTGCTCATCGCAGACGAGCAAACCGCTGGCAAGGGCCGCTTGGGCCGCCATTGGGTATCGCCGAAGGGCTCGCAGTTGGCCATGAGCATGGTCATCGACGTGACCGATACCCCGCCGCCGTTCGGGTTGCTGTCTATCGCGCCGGGGGTGGCGGTGACGGATGTGGTGCCGCAGGCGCAGTTGAAGTGGCCCAATGATGTGCAGATTGGCGGCAAGAAGATCGCTGGCATCCTCTCGGCGTTGGATATGCCGCGGGTGATTGTGGGCATCGGCATTAACGTCGCTATGCGTCCGGAGGATCTGCCTGTGGAGACCGCCACCGCCCTGAACCTGGAGGGCATTGACGTGGATTTCGACGAGTTCACCGCCGACATCCTCGCCGCGATGGGCCGTCGTTTGAAGCAGTGGCAGGAGCGCGACCCGCAGTTGTTGGAGGATTACCGCAAGGTCTGTTCCACGATCGGCCAGCAGGTTCGCTTGGAGTTGCGCGAGGGGGAGGAGACGGTGCGCGGCCTGGTCACGGGCATTAATGATGAGGGCGAGGTGCTTATCGACGACACCCCGTTCTCCGTCGGCGATGTCCACCACCTCCGCCCGACCCAGTAGGCGTGCAGTAACCTAGCCGGTCATGGCTAACAAAGCGGTGTTTCGCGTCGGCGAGGACGAGGTGGTCCTCGCCGATGTGTGTGCGCCGCTTTCTTCGTTGACGTTCCCGTTGCTGGAGTTGGTGGCGCTCACCGGTGTTGCCTGGATGGCGATCGGCTGGATGGATGTGACCCCACATATCGACCCAAGTATGCGCAACATTGTGGTGCTGATCTGGGCGATGCTGGCTCTGTGGCGGTTTGTGTTGCCGTTGGTGTCGTCGCGACGCAGGCGCTTCGTGGTCACTGACAAGCGCGTCCTCGCAAGGGGGCGGCGTGGCGCGGTGGATTCGATCCCGTTGCGCCAGATCCATTCGGTGCGGCGGGAGCGCGGGGGCTTGTGGATCGCGCTGTACGGCTACGCCCAGCCGGTGCGGTTTGACCGGGTGGGCAAGACGCGCGCGGTGGAGAAGGTGCTGCAGTCGCAGCTGCGCGGCTAGGCGGACGCACTGAGCCCGCGCACCCGCGCCGCAGCCCCGCGGCTAGTCCTTCACTTCCGTGGTGTGGAGTTGCTCGTCGAGGTCCTCGGGCGAGAGGTGCCCGCCGAGGAATTCGGCGGTGACGGGCAGGTGCAGTTCCATGTCGGTGCCGGGGCACAGTTCGATGACGGCGTCGTCGACGGTGTAGTCGAGGACGTGGCCGCCGCGCGTGTGGTCGTCGTCAATGAAATGCACGTGGCAGCCGGGCACACCGATGCCTTTGGCGTACATGGGGGTGCGGAATCCGCCGATGACGCCTTCGACGTCGGTGAAGATGTGTTCGGCGTCGTCGGAGACTGCCTCGGACATTGGGGGATAGGGCTTTTCTTGTTTGGTCACGGTGCGCACGCGGACTTCTTTGAAGCGGCCGGTGATTTTGACGGCGGTGAAGAAGTTGTGGCTGGGTTCGGCGTCGTCGATAAATTTGGCGAGTTCGGCGCGGACCATGCCGGCGGGAGCGTCGAAACGCAGGCGGGGTACGAAGTTGGTCACCACGGTAAATGGGGTGTGTTGGTCGAGGTCAGCGACGCGGGCTTTGCCGTCGGAGGTGAGTTGGTGGCATACGCCGTCGAGGATGAGCATCTCGCCGTCGAGGGCGTCGAAGGTGCCGAGGCCGAAGTTGCCTTTGCTCAGGATGTCGCTGATGGTGAGCTCGCCGTCGTAGATGCCGTCGAGAAGTGCGGTCATCAGAGAGTTTTGGAAAATGGTGTGGCGGGCGATGGTTTCAGACATGGCTGCGATGCTAGTCGGTTGGCCGACTACAGTGTGGGGCGTGAGTAACGCGTATGGGATGCCTGTTGTCGCCGTGCTTGGCGACGGCCAATTGGCACGAATGATGCAAACAGAAGCTATCGAGCTCGGCGTGGACACTCGCGTGCTCGCGTCGAGTAAGGACAAGTCGGCGGCGCAAGTCTTCGGTGATGTCCGCATCGGCGACTACACCAACCTTGAGGATCTGCGCGCGATCGTCGAGGGCGCGGACGCGGTCACGTTTGATCACGAGCATGTGCCGAACGAGTACGCGCAATTGCTTATCGACGACGGCGTCGCCGTCGAACCCCGCCCCGAAGCCCTCATCTACGCCCAGGACAAACTCGAGCAGCGCCGCCGCCTCGCGGAGGCGGGCCTGCCGGTGCCGCCGTTCGCAGCGATCACGTCGGCTGCGGACGCGGAGGCGTTCTGGGACGAGACCGACGGTCAGGTGTGTCTGAAGGCGACGCGGGGTGGGTATGACGGGCATGGGGTGTGGTTTCCGTCGTCGAGAAGCGAATGCGCGGAACTCGTGGAGCAGCTTTTGAGCCGCGACCTGCCGCTGATGGCAGAGAAGAAGGTCGCCTTCACGCGTGAGTTGTCCGCCATGGTGGCGCGCAACCGTTCCGGCGATGTGCGTGCGTGGCCGGTGGTGGAATCGCGCCAGGACGACGGCATTTGCCGCGTGGCCATCGCGCCCGCACCGAACATGTCGGACGAGCAGGCCAAGCATTGCGAAGACCTCGCCGTGCGTGTCGCCGAAGGCTTGGGTGTGACCGGCGTGCTGGCGGTGGAACTGTTCGAGTATGAGGGGCCGAACGGCCCGGAGGTGGCCGTCAACGAGTTGGCCATGCGCCCGCACAACACTGGCCACTGGACCCAGGACGGCTGCCTGACCTCCCAGTTTGAGCAGCACATCCGTGCTGTGTTGGACTGGCCGCTCGGTGCCGTGGACACGCTTGCGCCGGCGACCGTCATGGTGAACACACTTGGCGGCGACGAGGATCCGGACACTCCGATGGCCGAGCGCGTCGTCGCGGTGATGCGCAAGTACCCGCAGGCCAAGGTGCACCTCTACGGCAAGGATCACCGTCCGGGCCGCAAGATGGGCCACGTCAACGTGTGCGCCGATACCGTCGAGGAGGCACTCGCGATTGCCGAGGACGCCGCGCACTACATCATCCACGCAACCTGGAAGGACTAAGCAGATGGCACAGCCGCAAGTTGGCATCATCATGGGCTCGGACTCGGACTGGGACACTGTCGCCCCGGCCGCCGAGGTACTCGCCGAGTTTGGCATCCCGTTCGAGGTCGGCGTGGTTTCCGCGCACCGCACCCCGGACAAGATGCTCGCCTACGCCAAGGAGGCACATACCCGTGACCTTCAGGTGATCATCGCCTGCGCTGGCGGTGCCGCGCACCTGCCGGGCATGGTCGCCGCGGCCACCCCGCTGCCGGTCATCGGTATTCCGCGCGCGCTGGACACGCTTGACGGCATGGATTCGCTGCTGTCCATCGTGCAGATGCCCGGTGGCGTCCCGGTGGCCACGGTCTCCATCGGTGGTGCAAAGAACGCCGGCCTGCTCGCCGCCCGCATCCTGGGTGCCGCCGACCCGGCTGTGCAGCGCAAGATGGTGGACTACCAGGCACGCATGGCAGCCGAGGTGGAACGCAAGGACGAGGCGTTGCGTCAGCGCCTGATGGGTGAGTAACCCAATCGTTGTGTTAGGCGCCCGGATTGTGGACGGGCGCCCTTCTCGCATGCTCGAGCACCGCTTGCACAAGGCGCTCGAGGTGTGGCGTGCGAATCCGGCGCCGATCGTGGTGTCCGGCGACGGGGAGGCCGACATCATGGCCGCCTGGCTCACCGCCCACGGTGTGCCTGCTCAGGCGGTGGTGCTCGAGCCGCATGCGCGGTCCACGAACGAAAACCTGGAACGTTCCCGCGCGCTGTTCCCCGACGCGTCGTACCTCACCGTAGTGACCAGCGGTTTCCACGTCCCCCGTACCCGCGTGTGGGCGTGGCACCTGGGCATCCCGGTGCGCATGGTCGCTGCGACGACGCCTGAAACCTCGCGGAAGAAAAACTACGCGCGCGAAGTGTTCGCCGTGCCGCACTCCATCACGCGCGTTGCTTGGCGACGACTCGCCCGCCGCCTCTTCGGCCGCTGAGCCATGCAACACGTGCCGGGCGGCGTCGGCCAGCACGGCGGCGCCCGGGACTAGCGGGGGAGGCCCGGCAGGTTGATGCCGAAGTGTGGGCCAGCAAAGTACAGGCCTGCTGCGCCGAGGGTGGCGATGATCGCAGCCGCACCGACCAGCAGCGCGACGAAGCGCCCTGCGTTATCGACTTCATCCTGGGTGTACTCGGAGCTACCCGGGCCGGTGGCCATCTTCTTGTCTTTCGGGGTGCTGTTTGTGTTCTCGGTTTCCGTCTGAGCCGTGGTCTCAGCCTGGGCCGGGGCGACAGTTGCGGTGGCGAGGCTGACGGTCAGTGCGGGGGCGAGAGCCAGCGCACCAGCGCGGCGGATCAGCGTGCGGGACATGCCGGATTCCCTTCATCAATGCGGGTAGTGTCCGGCACAGCTTAGCCCAGGAGTGCAGGGGTAACAGTCATGACTACTGGATACGGCGCGTGACGTTCTCAGCGGCGGAGATCTCCTGGAGCCGTTTATCGGATACCGAACCCGTGACGACGACCACGGACCCGCCGGCGGCCAGCGGTGCCATCACCGACATCGTGAAGTCATCGGTGCCACGCCAATCTTGGGCGAGGTAGCGTTCGGCCTTAACGCCTGGCTGGGCGAAGGTGGACAGGTCTGGGCTGTTGCCGAAGTAGTCGTCGCCGTAGAAGCGCACGGTGGGGCCGAAGTCCACGGTGCCGGGCGGGATGGTGCCACCGGCTTCCTCGACGCCGCGGCCGAACGGGTCGTCGGAGACAAGGACGCACTCGGTGGCGTCGGTCCAGTTTTCGGCGCGTTCCGGGGTGGTGAAGACGATATCGGGGGCGGTGGGGTGGTCGTCGATGAGCGGAGTGCGCGAAGAGTTGAACGTGCCAACCGCAATCACCGCAGCCTGCCAGGAGATGGGCAGGTCGATGACGATGCTCGCGTCGAGGGGGAGGTCGAATTCCTCGTCGAGCATGTTGGCTACTTTGCTGGCCCAGTTGTCCAGCGTTTGGGCGGAGAAATCCATGCGTAATCCCCGCGCATCGTCGTAAATGGTGAAGCGCGGGGATGCGGGATCTGCGGCGAGAAGTGGGGCAAGCATGCTCATGCTCGCCCAGTGTAGGCACTACAGGAAGATGGCAGCGCCGGGGCCGAGCGGCAGGTCGAAGATGTACCAGATGAACAGCAGGGTAGCCCAGGACACCCAGAACGGAACCACGAACACGATCAGGCGCGACATCAGCGTGCCCAGGCCAGCATTGGGCTCGTATCGACGAAGCAACGTCAGGATCACGATGATGTACGGGTTCAGCGGGGTGATGATCTGGGTGGCGGAATCGCCGACACGGAACGCGGCCTGCGTGAAGGCTGGCTCGAAGCCGATCAGGGCGAACATTGGGACGAACACGGCCGCCATCAGGGTCCACATCGCGGAGCCGGAAATAACCAACAGGTTCAGGCACGACGCCAGGATGATGAACGCGAGGATGGCCGCGAAGCCGGTGATGCCAGCCGCCTCGAGCATCTCTGCGCCCTTGACGGCGGAGAAGGTGCCGATGCCGGACCAACTAAACAGGGAAATGAACTGGCCGAGGATGAACGCGAGAACCAGGAAGCCGAGCATGTCGCCCATCGCCTTGGTCATCATGTCCACGATGTCCTTGATGTTCTTCACTGTGCCGGCGACCTTGCCGTAGACGATGCCGAGGACCATGAAGTAGGTGAAGACGATGAACACGATCGACTGCAGCAGCGGGGACTTCGGCAGGAAGCCACCTTCTTCGTTGCGCCACGGGGAATCCGGGATGAGTACTGCGAACAGGATGATTGCCGTGACGATAAGCGTGGCGACGCCCGCCCACATCAGGCCGCGGCGTTCCGGCTTGGTCAGTTCGACGGAGATCTCGTTGCCGTCGGTGTCGCGGTTCATGCCGTCGTCGCCCTCGACCATCTCCTGGGGGACGTCGAGTTTGTGCATGCGGGGCTCGAGGATCCTGTCGATGATGAAGCCACACACCAGGCCCAGGATGATAGAGGCGGCGATGTTGAAGTAGTAGTTGGACACCGGGTTGACCTCGGTGGCGTCCATGCTCGGCAGGGTTTCCATCACGGCGTTGGTGATGCCGGCGAACAGGGCGTCCAGCGACGTCGGCACCAGTGCGGTGGAGTAGCCAGCGCCGACGGCGGCGAAGCCACCGAGCAGGCCTGCGACCGGGTGGCGGCCAGCGGCCTTGAACACCATCGCGGCCAGCGGCGGGATGACCACGAACGCGGCGTCCGCCATGATCGAGCCGGTCACGCCAATGATGCCAACCGCGTACGGCAGAACCGAGCGGTTAGCGGAGCCGAAGAGCTTGCGGATGAGCGCGGAGAGCATGCCGGAGCGCTCGGAAACGCCCACGGCGAGCATGATCGGCAGGACCGTGACCAGTGGCGGGAAGCCGAGGTAGTTCTGGCCGAGGGTGGGGGTGAACCAGGCCAGGCCCTCACCAGTGAAGAAGCCCTTGATCTTCACACTTTCGTCCTCGCCGGGCACGGCGACCTCGGCACCGAAGTACGCCATCACGGTGGAGATCACCGCGGTAATGAGGAACAGGATGAGGAAGAGCGTGAATGGCTCCGGAAGTTTGTTGCCTACCGACTCGATGGTGCCGAGGAGGCGATCCATTGCGGTCTTCTTTGGCGGCGGACTGGTGTCGGCAGAGCGCTCGAGCTCGGCGCTCTCTGTGGCTTTTCGCGTACTCATGCGTATATGTTGTACCAGTCACATTAATTCTGCGCTAGGGTTTTGTAGAAACGTAATCCGATCGACGGAGAGTGAGCGGACCGTGAGCGAAACGCATCCCAACCGCCCGACCAGCCCAACCCCACCGAACCCTGCCTTCCTGCAACGCATGGACGCAGTGGTGCGAGATGAGATCGCCGCTGCGTCGCCGCAGTTCCCGATTGAGCCGGGCTATCCGGAGCGTGACGCGGTGTGGGGGAAGGTCGAGCGCAACGTCGAAGCCGTCCGGGCCGACCTGGAACACATCATGCGTGACCTGCACGCGAACCCGGAGGAGGCGTTTCAGGAATTCCATGCGCAGGCTGTGATTGCGAAGGTGCTTGAGGGGCAGGGGTTCGTCGTCAAGCAAGGGGCCCATGGTGTGGAAACGGCGCTGCGCGCGGAGTGGCAAAGCGACGATTTTGACCCGAGCACACATCCGACGGTGGCGGTGATGTCTGAATACGACGCGCTGCCGGGTATCGGGCATGCGTGTGGCCACAACGTGATCGCTGCATCCGGGGTGGGTGGTTTCCTCGGCGCGGTCGGTTCGGGTTCGGGCCGCATCGTGTTTCTTGGCACCCCGGCGGAGGAGGGCCACACCGGCAAGGAGTACATGATCCGCGGCGGCATGCTCGACGGCGTGGATTGTGCGGTGATGATCCACCCGTTCTGCTACGACCTGGTGTCGCACGCGTGGACGGGGCGCCGCTCGCTTACCGCAACGTTTACCGGCGTTGCCGCGCACGCGTCGATGCAGCCGTACATGGGGCGCAATGCGCTAGATGCTGCGACGCTTGCGTACCAAGCCATGGGGTTGTTGCGCCAGCAGATGCCGCCGTCGGATCGCCTACACGCGATCATTTCGGACGGTGGTGCGAGGGCATCGATCATTCCGGAGACGGCCACGCTGAGCCTCTACGTGCGTTCGCTGTACACCGAAACACTGATGGATTTGAGCAAGCGTATCGACGACATCCTCACCGGTGCCGCCCTCATGACCGGCACCGGCGTGGATGTGCAGTGGGATAACCACCCCATGTCGCTTCCTGTCCGCAACAACGAAACCTTGGCGGCGCGCTGGGGAGCGACCCAGCAGGCGCGGGGTAGGGAAGTGTTGCCGGGTGGGATCTTGCCGGACTCGCAGGCGGCGTCGACAGATTTTGGCAACGTCTCGCAGCTCGTGCCCGGCATTCACCCGTTGGTCAAGATCGCGCCGGAGGGCACTGCGCTGCACACCACTAAGTTCGCCGATGCGGCGATCACCCCGGCCGCAATGGACGGTGTGATCGACTCCGCGGTGGGGCTCGGCCAAGTCATCGCTGACGTACTCAATGACCCGGTGCTGTTGCAGCGCGCTCGCGAGGAGTTCGAAGCGGCGGGCGGGGCGATCTCCGTGGAGGCGCTGCTAGATGAGGCCTAGATGACGCGTAACTGACGCCTGAATGGCGCGCTACAGGAAGATGGCAGCACCCGGGCCGAGCGGCAGGTCGAAGGTGTACCAAATGAACAGCATGGCCATCCAGAAGATCCAGAACGGAACCGTGAACATGATCAGGCGCGACATGAGCGTGCCCACGCCAGCCTTCGGTTCGTAGCGGCGCAGCTGCGTCAGGATCACGATGATGTACGGGTTCAGCGGGGTGATGATCTGGGTGGCGGAATCGCCGACACGGAACGCTGCCTGGATGAAGGCCGGATCGAAACCGATCAGGGCGAACATGGGCACGAACACGGCCGCCATCAGGGTCCATAGTGCGGAGCCGGAGATGATCAGCAGGTTCAGGCACGACGCCAGGACGACGAACGCGAAGATGGCGGCGAAACCGGTGATGCCTGCGGACTCGAGCGCGTTGGCTCCCTTGACGGCGGTGAAGGTGCCGATGCCAGACCAGTTAAACAGGGCGATGAACTGGCCCAGGATGAACGCGAGGATGAGGAAGTTCACCATGTCCTTCATGGCGCCAGCCATCATGTCTGCGACGTCGGGTACGCGTTTGATCGTGCCCGCAACCATGCCGAAGACTAGGCCCATGACTACGAAGTAGAGCACCACGATGAACACTGTGGACTGCATCAAGGGCGAGTCCGGCAGGAAGTTGCCTTCCTCGTTGCGCCACGGAGAGTTCGGGATGAGGACGACGATCGTGCACACCACGGTCAGCAGCAGGGTGGCCCACAGAGTGGCGCGCAGGCCGCGGGATTCGGCGTCGGTGAGCTCCGCGGAGATTTCCTTGCCGTCGCGGTCGCGGGTCATGCCGTCATCGCCAGCAACCATCTTGTTCGGTACACCGAGCTTGTTTAAGCGGGGCTCGAGGACCTTATCGATGATGAATCCGGCCAGAAGTCCCAGCACGATCGCGGAGACAAGGTTGAACCAGTAGTTAGAGACCACGGTGACCTCAGGGGCGTCGAGGCTTGGTAGCGCCTCCATCACGGAATTCGTGATGCCAGCGAACAGCGCATCGAGTGAGCCCGGCAACAGCGACGTGGCGTACCCCGCGCCCACGGACGCGAAGCCACCGAGCAGACCCGCCACCGGGTGACGGCCAGCAGCCTGGAACACCATGGCAGCAAGTGGCGGGATGACGATGAACGCCGGGTCGGCGATCAGTGAACCGGACACACCAATCAGGCCCACCGCATACGGCAGCACCGAGGTATTCGCGGAAGAGAACAGCCGGCGGATCAGCGCCGACAACATGCCCGAGCGCTCCGCGATACCGACCGCCAAAATGATCGGCAGCACGTACACCAACGGCGGGAAGCCAACGTAGTTCTTGCCCAAGTTCACGGTGAACCAGGCAAGGCCTTCCCTGGTGAAGAAGCCCTTGATGGGGCGGATCTCGTCGTCGCCAGGCACCTGCACTTGCAACCCAGCCCAGGCCATCACTGTGGAAATGACCGCGGTGATCAGGAAGAGCAACAGGAAGAGCGTGAACGGTTCCGGAAGTTTGTTACCTACCCGCTCAATAAAAGAGAGGAGCCGGTCTACGGCTCCTCTTGGTGTCTGATCTCGTTCGGTCCCATCGTCCGGTCCCGGGTCGGGAACCGTGCCTGATGTGGCCTCCTGAGGTGCTACCGAAGTGGAGCCCTGGGCGGCGTGGTGGACTGAATGATTCTTTGCAATGTTCATGCAAAGAGGTTTTACCTGTCGCCGATTCGAATTTCAGGCGATTGGGGGATATTAATTCACGCAGCGCGGGCTGTCCTCGCCAGCTGAGAGCTCAGGGGCAGGCTCGTTGGCACCGAAATCTTCACCTGGCGTGCCCACAGGAGCGACCTGTTCCGCCTCATCAGCATCCATCGCGCCGGGCCCGTTGTAGTCGTCCGCGATGACGGCAATGACCGTGTTCGGCTCCACGCTGGCGTTGGCCACGACGGGCACTCCGCCGAGCAGCTGGGCCAGCTCCTGGGCGGCCGGGTTGTTCTCGTCTGCGGCAAGCACTTGGGTAGCTGTGTAGAGGCCTTCCATGGCGTTGGACACGCTGGTCACGGTCAGACCATCGCCATTGAGTACCTCTGCGACGCGTCCAGCCTGTCCGGGGACGCTGCCGGCGTTGAGCACGACTGCTTCGTAGCCGTTGAACGCCTCGCGTGGGGCGCTGGTGGCGGAGTCCGAACCGTCAGAACCCTCAGTGCCGTCCGTGTTGTCCTCCTCAGGCTTAATCGCTTCTGCCATGAACTTCTGCACCTGCGGTAGATCCACGGTGACGATGGACTCGCCATAGTCACCGACACCATTGACGGAGGTCACAGGGATGGTGGTGAAGGTGACGTTGCCACCAGCCAGGCCGGAAAGTTGCTGGGCCAAGCCCACAATGTCCCAACCCTTATCCAGTGTCACGGAGCGTTCCGCTGCGTTAGACAGTTCGCGCAGTTTCGCCGGGTTGGTCAGGGTGCCTGCGGAAAGCATCGACTGTACGAGCGAAGCCATGTAGGCCTGCTGGCGCACGATGCGGTCTAGGTCGCCGCGCGGCAGGTCGTGGCGTTGGCGCACAAACGACAGGGCTTGCGCACCGTCGAGGGTCTGCTCGCCGGCGGGGAACTTCGCGCCGGAGAGTGGCTCGTCCACGGGATTATTCAGGCACACTTTGACGCCGCCGACAGCGTCGGTGAGCAGCACGAAGCCAAGGAGACCGACCTGGGCGAAGTGGTCGACTTCGACACCGGTGAGGTCCGCGACGGCGTCGATCAGTCCCTCTTGTCCTGCGCGAGCAACCTGCTGTTCGAGCGCCGGGCCTTCGCTCATGCCGGATTCGATCAGTTCTTCGCGTTTTGCGGCAGCGTGTGCGCCGTAGACGCCATTGATTTTCAGGTTGCCGTAGTCGTCCGTATGCACATAGGTATCGCGTGGGATGGACACTGCGGTCGCGCGTGAGCCGTCCTCCGGGATGCGGATAACCATGATGGTGTCGGTGTTGATCTCACCGTCCGCGATACCGGCGTTCAGACGGGAAAGTTCCTGCTCACTTAAGGGGTTGCCCTGCGCGTCCGTGCGCGAATCGGAGCCCACCAGCAGGATGTCCATTGCGCCGTCCAGGGCGTTGCCGTCTTTGCCTTTGCTTTGCGACGACACCTTTAAGTCCGACGCGCTCAACTGCCCGCCAAGCCGCCCAACGGCGAAATACCCGACGCCCGACAGGGCGATCGCGGCGGCGGAGACAATGGCAAGGGTGGTTCGCAGTGCGGGGTGGCCAGATTGCGAAACATCCCGCACCCGGGACGGGGCAGGTTTGATATCGCGGGCTTGCCGCCTGGGCTCAGTCACGCCGGGAATTATACGACATTCCCCGGCTCGCCCTGTGCCGTGCGCCGGAATTGGGGGTCATGGTGGGTATGCTGTCCAACATTGTGAAAGACACAGAGCATCATCCTGACGCTCATCAGGCGCCACTCGCGGTGATCACCGTGACGTATTCGCCTGGGGAGCACTTGGCGCAGCTCATCGCCTCCTTGGAGAAGGCGACGACGCGCCCCGTTGTGCTGCTTTGCGCCGACAACGGCTCCAAGGACGGCGTGCCGCAGCAGGCCGGACGCGAGCACGAGCACGTGGAGTTTTTCCCCACTGGTGGAAACATCGGTTATGGAGCCGCGATTAATGCGGCTGCTCGGCAGTTGGGGGATCGTCGAAAAGCAGGTGCGGTGCGCGGCGACTACTTCCTTATTGTGAACCCCGACGTGGAGTTCACCCCGGGGAGCATCGACGAGTTGATCCACTGCGCCGACGACGCGCCGAAGGCTGGAGCTGCCGGGCCCAGGATTGAAGAGGCCGACGGCTCCGCATACCCCAGCGCGCGCGAGGTGCCCAGCCTGGCCATGGGGATCGGGCACGCGCTGCTGTACGACTACTGGCCGTCCAACCCGTTTTCCCGCGCGTACCAAGCCGGGGCGAATATGGAGGTGCAACGCACAGCAGGCTGGCTGTCCGGCGCGTGCCTCCTTGTGCGGTGGGATGCGTTTGACCAGATCGGCGGGTTCGACGAGCGCTACTTCATGTACCTGGAAGACATCGACTTCGGTGACCGTCTTACCCGTGCAGGCTGGGACAATTTGTACTGCCCGAGTTCCGTGATCTTGCACGATCAGGGCCATGTTGCGGACCGACACAGGGGAGTTACGGTGCCTGCGCACCACGCCTCGGCGTATCGGTTCCAGCGCGACCGCCATCCGCATGCGTGGCAAGCTCCCATCCGCTGGGCGTTGTGGCTCGGCCTCCGAGTGAGGGGTGCGCTGCAGTTGGGTAGGGCGAAACCTGCACGCAGGGCTGGCACCGGCCGTGGGGAAGTGAACTGACAACAAGATGAAGGATCTAGCAATGGCTCAGACAGCCTCCACCGAAATCACCGAGTCTGCTGAAATTGCAGAAATCACAGAAATGGATGCGGTGATTCTCGTCGGCGGGCGTGGCACACGCCTTCGTCCGCTGACTGTCTCTACACCCAAGCCGATGTTGCCGACGGCAGGTTTCCCGTTCTTGGCACATCTGCTTGCCCGCATCCGTGAGGCTGGCATGCGTCACGTGGTGCTGGGGACGTCCTATAAGGCAGAGGTGTTTGAGGAGTACTTCGGCGACGGCTCCGAGTTCGGTCTAGAGATCGAATACGTCGTGGAGGAAGAAGCGCTTGGCACCGGAGGTGGCATCCGCAACGTCTACGAGAAGCTCCGCTACGACAACGTGATGGTCTTCAACGGTGATGTGCTTTCTGGCGCGGACCTGTCGGCGATTGCGCACACGCACGTGGATAAGGACGCGGATGTCACGCTGCACCTGGTGCGGGTGCCGGATCCGCGCGCGTTCGGCTCGGTGCCGACGGATGAGGACGGCAACGTGCTGGCCTTTTTGGAAAAGACCGAGGATCCGCCGACCGACCAGATCAACGCCGGTTGCTACGTGTTTAAGCGTTCGGTGATCGAGCAGATCCCGGCAGGACGTGTGGTTTCCGTAGAGCGCGAAACCTTCCCGGGCCTGCTTGAGCAGGGTGCGAAGGTCGTCGGCCATGTGGATTCGTCGTACTGGCGCGACATGGGCCGCCCGGACGATTTCGTCCAGGGCTCCTCGGATGTGGTGCGCGGCATTGCGTACTCGCCGCTGTTGAAGAGGCGTACGGGCGAATCTGTGGTGGATCCGTCTGCCGGTGTTGCGCACGGCGTGATTCTGATGGGCGGCACAACGGTTGGCCGTGGCTGTGAGATTGGGGCGGGCTCGCGTATCGACGACTCCGTGATCTTCGACGGCGTCACCATCGAGCCTGGCGCAATGGTGCGCAATTCCATCATTGCTGCCGGAGCCACGATTGGAGCGAATGCGCGCTTGGTTGATTGTGTGATCGGTGAAGGCGCCCAGATTGGTGCGCGCTGCGAGCTGCAGGGTGGCATGCGTGTGTGGCCGGGTGTTGTGATCCCAGATTCGGGAGTGCGTTTCTCCCCAGACGCGTAACCGACACGCCAACACGGCCAAATAGTCGCGCTTTTTAGTCCCGACACTACATGTAGTACCCCCGAAGTCCACCCCCATTGCAGCTATACTGTGACAGTTGTGGCTGGTGTGAAAGTTGACGTGGGGAATGTCTGAAAAAGGCGCGCTCGGTCCACATTTTGGTTGCGACTATTTAGTGCCTCGGTGTGTAATCACAGAAGTGTTATTTCCGCATCCGCAACCAGCGGGTGCATCACTCTTCGAACGACCACCGAAAAGATCAACTAAGCAACAGGGAAGGTAATGGCGTGGAAAATCAAGCGGACGCCATCCTCCGCGGCGCTGCTGCGGGAGGGATGACCCTCGACGAGTTGTTTGGCACTGTCGAGCAGGAGTGGCAGGACCAGGCGCTGTGTGCGCAGACTGACCCCGAGGCCTTCTTTCCTGAAAAAGGCGGCTCAACTCGTGAGGCCAAACGAATCTGCAAGGCATGCGCAGTGCGCGATGAGTGCCTCGAGTACGCACTCGAGCACGATGAGCGCTTCGGTATTTGGGGTGGGCTGTCCGATCGTGAGCGTCGCCGTCTGAAGAAGCAGATCGGCTAACAACTCCCAAGATCTACAGTGTGGATCTACCAGGGAAAATCGGGATTCACAGTGCGTGGATCCAAATTTAAATAGTTTGCTACCAGCGCGGTGAGCACCCACGTGAGCAACTCTGCACGCTCCTGGGTGGTCACCGCGCGGTGTTCTATCGGCATGCGAAACACGACAAAGCGCGCACGGGTGGGGTTGCCGTGCTGATCCACGCCTGCCTGGAGCACCCGCCCGAGAGGGACCGGGCCGTCGGCGATGATCTCGTCCGGCAAGATCGTCATATCTGCGTGCAGGCGCATGCGTGGGATCGTGTCCACCGCCAGATCCACGCTTGCCAGCTGCTCAAAGTACGCGTTGTGGAGCGGGGCGTAGGCCTCCATGACAAGTGCGTCGAATGCGTCGTTGCGCGAGCGATAGCGGGGCACCCCAACGGGCAGGAGCGGGCCACGGGCACCTCGCCCGTGGCGGTCGCGTGCGGCGCGGACGTGCGAGGGACCGACGCCGGGCCTGGAAGGGGTCTGCATGACGGCAATCCTAAGGTGGAAACAGGCCGGTGTGGAGGGGGCGCGCCGCGCCGCAGTACAAAAACCTCAAGAAGGGGTTTAGACTGTCCGCCGTGAATGTCTTCCGTCGTTGTTGTCGCCCGGGTTGCGGCAGGCCCGCTGTGGCCACGCTGATTTACGCGTACGCGGACTCGACGGCAGTGATCGGTCCGCTCGCCCCGGTAGCAGATCCGCATGCGTGGGACTTGTGTGAGCGCCATTCCGCCCACATCACCGCGCCCGTTGGTTGGGAAATGGTCCGTGTAGAGCACGTCGAGTTAGAAGGCGATGAGGATGACGATCCGGAAGCCTCCGACATCACCGCCTTGGCTGAGGCCGTGCGTGAGGCGGGTCGACTGACCACTGGTTTGGTCGATTCTTCGCAGGACCCAATCGAGTACGAGGCCTCGCACGACTTCAACGACCCGGATACCTCGAATCACCCGGTGCATCGCACGAAGCGGGTGGAAGAGCAGATTGCTGCGCATAAGGCGGCGCGCCGTTCGCATTTGCGCATCGTGCCGGATCCTTCGGCTGAGCAGGAATAGCGAAACCACAGCAGCCGGGGAGGGGTCGTGTCGCGGGGCGCACTAAGATGGCCTGCATGGCTATCCAGCACACACGTGAGACTCTGAGCAGCGTTATTAAGGCCTACGACGTTCGAGGCGTTGTCGGCGAGCACATCGACGAGGACTTTGTCCGCACCGCCGGCGCTGCGTTTGCCCACATTCTGCGCGAGGAGGGTGAGACCCGTATCGCGGTCGGCCACGACATGCGTCCGTCGTCGCCGGCGCTGGCCGCGGCGTTCGCCGAGGGAGCTGCCTCCCAGGGGCTTAATGTCACCGACTTGGGGCTGACGTCGACTGACGAGCTCTACTTCGTTGCCGGCTCCCAGCGTTGCGCTGGTGCGATGTTTACCGCCTCGCACAATCCGGCTCAGTACAACGGCATCAAACTCTGCCGCGCGGGCGCGACCCCGGTGTCTACAGATACCGGTTTGTCGGAAATCGGCCGCATGATTCTTGAGGGCGTGCCGGAGTTTGAGGGGGAACGTGGTGTCGTCGAGAAGCAAAATGCGCTCGAGGCATACGCGAAGTATGTGCGTGATCTGGTGCCGGTGCCTACGCGGCGCAAGTTGGTCGTGGCAGTGGATGCCGCAAACGGCATGGCTGGGCTGACGGTTCCGGCGGCGTTGGGGGATATGGATATTCGCTCGCTGTACTTCGAGTTAGACGGTACTTTCCCGAACCATGAGGCGAACCCGCTCGACCCGAAGAATTTGGTTGACCTGCAGAAGTTCACTGTTGAGCAGGGCGCGGACATCGGGTTGGCGTTTGACGGGGATGCGGATCGTTGCTTTGTTGTTGACGAGCGGGGCGAGGCCGTTTCCCCTTCCGCCATCACTGCGCTGATTGCCACGCGCACCCTTGCGGAGAACCCCGGTGCGACGATCATCCACAACCTGATTACCTCGCGTGCAGTGCCGGAGATGATCGACGAATGTGGTGGCACCGCCGTACGCACCCGTGTGGGCCACTCTTACATTAAGGCCAAGATGGCCGAGCACAACGCGCTATTCGGCGGTGAGCACTCCGCCCACTACTACTTTGCTGAGTTCTTCAACGCGGACTCTGGCTTGGTCGCTGCGCTCCACGTTTTGGCGGCGCTGGCAGAGCAGGACAAGCCGCTGAGTGAACTGATGGCGCAGTACGAGCGCTACGTCGCATCTGGTGAGATCAACTCGGAAGTTGCCGACCAGGAAGCGGCGACGAAGCGTGTGGTGGATGCGTTCGCGGATCGTGCGGAATCGGTAGACACCCTCGACGGTGTGACTGTGCAGTTGAAGGACTCCAAGGCGTGGTTCAACGTGCGTGCATCCAACACGGAGCCGCTGCTGCGTCTTAACGCGGAAGCGCCGACCCAGGAAGAGGTCGACGCGCTGGTCAACGAGATTCTTGGCCTGATTCGTTCCTAGGCACCGAATTCTTGTAACTCGAACGGGGAGCGTGGGACTGCTATTTTGGACGTTTGCGCTCACGCAGAACCAAAGGAGGCCACATGGAGCGATTGGATGGGGTACTGCGACCCTACCCATGGGGGTCGCGGACGCTGCTCGCACAGCTGAGGGGGACGCCCTCGCCGAGCGAGAAGCCCGAGGCCGAACTGTGGTTTGGTGCCCACCCTGCCGCCCCAGCGACCATTGATGGACGTGGCCTCGACGAGATCATCGCCGAGGACCCCCAGGCAGCATTGGGCGACCGCGTGATTGCCCATTATGGCGAGCAACTGCCGTTTTTGGTGAAGTTGCTCGCGGCGGATTCCCCGCTGAGTATCCAAGCGCACCCGTCGCGCGAGCAGGCCGTTGCTGGCTTCGAACGGGAAAACGCTGAGGGCATCAGCCTCAACAGCCCGCAGCGCAACTACAAGGACTCGAACCCGAAGCCGGAACTTATCGTCGCGTTGACTACGTTCCGTGCGATGGCGGGCTTTCGCCCTGTGGAGCAGATGACCGAGTTGTTCGAGGCGTTTTCCTCCCCAGCCTGGGACCGTTACGCAGCACTACTGCCGGCGGCCGGCGGTGCAGGAGACATGCGGGTGTTGTTTACTACCCTGGTGTCGTTACCCAAGCCCGCGCTGACGGAGGTGCTCGACGCCGTCGGACATAGTGCCCGCACGATTGCCGATGGAGGCACCGCAGCCCACCCTGCGTGGGTTGTGGAAGCAGCCGAGGTATTCCTTGAACTAGCGCAGCGTTACCCGGGCGACGCTGGTGCGTTTGCGGCTCTGCTGCTCAACATTGTCACCCTCAAGCCGGGTGAGGCGGCGTTCCTCGGCGCAGGTCAACTGCATGCCTACCTCAGCGGTCTCGGCGTGGAGGTCATGGAAAACTCCGACAACGTTCTGCGCGGTGGTCTGACCACCAAGCACGTAGATGTGCCAGAGCTCGTGCGTGTACTCGACTTTTCTTCGTTGGAATCGCCGCGCGCAGACACCGAGGAGGTGGCTGGCGGGACGCGATTCGTGCTGCCGGTGGAGAGTTTCACCGTGAGCATGCACGAGCTTGATCAGGGCGAGTTGCGTATCGACGAAGATGGCCCCGCAATCGCACTCTGCACCGCGGGCACCGCCACGGACGGGACAATGTCAATCGCCGCTGGGGAGGCTGTGTGGATTCCCGCAAGCGATGGTGCGGTGACCCTGCGGCCTGCAACGGATGGGGAACCCACCCAGGTGTTTGTGGCTACCGTGTAACGCTTCGCGCGATCTGGTCAAGCGCCTCGCGGGGGCTAAAGCCCTCATCCGGCTGGGGGTATCCGGCCACGTCCTCCTTGCCCGGCACACGCGCCCGGGCAGTTGTGGGCGCAGATGCCTGCGACTGCAGTTGAGCCTCCAGCTGGTCTGCAGGAATCGCCTTGTTGTTTTCGGGGTGCTCATCGCGATCGTTCTCACGCGAGGTTGGCTCGGCGGGGGAGGAGCCGGGTGCGGGTTTGCCGTCCTTGATCTTCGGCTCGTTGTCCGCAGATGTGCCGGGGCCGCGCTCGGGCTCGGATGGTGCCGTGGGGATCCCGGAGGTGCCTGCCGAGTCGGTCTCAGTCGGCGTTTGTGCAGACGTGCCAGGCGTGTCCGGCGTGGACGGGTGCGACGCCTCAGGCGTTGGCTGCGGCCTGGACTCCGACGGGGACTCAGGCGTTGTCTCGGGGCGGTTCGGCCGTTCTTCGCTCGTTGTTCCAGACGGGCGGGTCGACTGTGAGGCTGACTGCGGCCCCGATCGCTGTGATTGCGGTGCCTGCTGGGCCGACTGGGCCGGTGGCGGCACAACGATGTTGGTCGGGCGGTACACCTTGGTCGGCTGCGCCGGATCTGCCTGGCCCACCACTGCGTGCGGTGGCAGGTATGGATCGTTCTGCGCCGCATAGTTCGGGTTGACGTGGTGCGTGCCACCCTGCATGCCGTGTTGTGCGCTGTAGTCCTGGTCTACCGGTGCATCGTTTCCGTCAGTGCGCCCATCTGCAGAGGTTTCTGTTGTCGACGAGTCGGTCGCTGTGCGGGAACTCGACGTGCTTGAGGTTGTCGAGTGCGCGCTGGTGGTGTCTGCGGCCTCGGCGGAAAAGCCTGCGTGGTCCGAAGGTGCGGTGGACGATGACGCCCATACGGTCCAACCGGTCAGGCCAGCAAGCCCGAAGCCTGCAGCAAAAAGAGCAGCGGTACGGCGGTTGGTCGGTTTCACGTCCCCGCTCCTTCCACGGTCGGCGCGCAGCCCTTACATCACGAATTGGTAACAGTATGGTGGTGTAGGAATGTTTATAGCACGTCGTACGGCGAAGGTGTACCCCCATAAGGTGCAAGTGCCGTATATAAAGACGTAATAGATACCGTGTTTGCAGCACTCGATACAGACGGAAGGAGCGTCACAGTGACGACCTGGGACGAGCAGATTTTCACCATTGACACCAATGCAGATTTCCTCGACGAGATCTCTGACCTGGATACCGACGAGATTGTGGAAGCAGTGCGTGACGCCGTGCTCCTCGCCGCAAATGGGGATTCCGCAAGCGAAGATGAGATCCTCAACGGCCAGGCTGCGGCGACGATCGCTGCAATTTGGTCGGGTGCACCTTTTTCTGCCGGTGATGTGGCAGAGGCGTACCCGTTCATCCGTCTGCGCCCGGACGAGATCGACGAGAAGCTCGTCGAGGCTGCTGCTGCGGTATTGGAAGCAGTGGAGACCGAGGCGGACCTTGAGCAGTTCCTCGAGGCGCTGGCCTAACGGTTTGCGGCCATGATTATTGCGTTTGAAGGTATCGATGGCGCGGGCAAGAACACGCTTGTCACCGCGATCAAGAAGGAACTCAACGCCGACACGCTTGCGTTTCCGCGTTACGAGGACTCCATTCACGCCCAGCTCGCACAAGACGCGCTGCACGGGCGCATGGGGGATGTGACGGATTCCGCGTTTGCGATGGCGACACTGTTCGCACTTGACCGTCATGGGGCGAAGGCGCTTCTCGACGAGTACGTCGACGATCCGTCCCGCGTCCTCATCTTGGACCGCTACGTGGCCTCTAACGCCGCGTACACCACTGCGCGCACCGGTGACGATGCCGCCTTGCGCTGGGTGGAAGACCTGGAGTTTGGGCGTTTGGGGTTGCCGAGGCCGGACTTGCAGGTGCTCGTCGATACGAGCCCGGAGCTTGCGCGGGAACGCGCAGCGAAGCGCGAGACGCAGGACGCAACGCGTGCGCGCGATCGCTACGAACGCGATGGTGGCCTGCAGGCCGCAACGTATGCGATGTACGGACGGCTGGCGGAAATGTCGTGGGGTGGGCCGTGGGTACGCGGCTCGGATCCTGCGGTTATCATTCAGGCAATACGCGACCTGGCATAGGCCTCGTCATTTCAACCCCTATAAGAGCCCTGACAAAGGAGTACATGTGGCCCACAAGATCCTGGTCGTGGACGATGACCCGGCGATCAACGAGATGCTCACCATCGTGCTTGAGGCCGAGGGGTTTGAGACGAGTTCCGTCACCGATGGCGCTGAGGCCGTTGGCGCGTGGCGCAGCTTTGATCCGGATCTGATCCTGCTCGACCTGATGCTGCCAGGCGTCAACGGCATTGATATTTGCCGCGAGATCCGCAAGCAGTCCGCCGTGCCGATTGTCATGCTGACAGCGAAGACCGACACGGTGGATGTGGTGCTTGGACTGGAGTCTGGTGCGGACGACTACATCACCAAACCCTTCAAGCCGAAGGAACTGGTCGCCCGAATCCGCGCGCGTCTGCGTCGTACTGACGACGAGCCGGCGGAAATCTACGAGGTTGGCGATCTGACCATTGACGTTCCGCAGCACACCGTGACTCGCGGCGGCCAGGAAATTCAGCTGACCCCGCTCGAGTTTGACCTTTTGCTGGAAATGGCACAGAAGCCGAACCAGGTGCACACCCGCGAGGAGCTGCTGGAGTCCGTGTGGGGCTACCGCAACGCTTCGGATACGCGCCTGGTCAACGTGCATGTCCAGCGTCTGCGCTCCAAGATTGAGCACGACCCGGAGAACCCGGAGATCATCCTCACTGTGCGTGGTGTGGGCTATAAGACCGGCAAGCCGGGGGTGTAGTCGCTGAATGCGCTCAAACGCGCACGCGAACGCGTAGCGCACGCATGGTCGACCTCGTTGCAGGTGAGGTTCGTGGGCACGGTACTTATCGTGTCCGCCATCGTGATGTCCGTGCTTGGGTTTGTGCTGGCGTCGGTGGTCACTAGCCGCATCACCGAGGCGAAGCTGGAAACCGCGAGTGTGGAGATCGAGCGCGCACGCGCCACCGTCGAATACCAGCTGGACAACAGCGGCAGTTCCGCCTCGCTGCAGGCGCGCTTGAACTCAGCCCGTGCAGGTTTGACCCAGCGCGCACAGGAACACTCGGACACGTCGAGCTTTTACGAGCCGGTCTTGGTGGCGGAAAGCGGTGGCGGGGTGGTGACCTCGTCGCCGGAGTCGTACCAGATCCCAGAGCGCTTAGCGCAGTTCGTCAACGACGGAAATGTGGCCTACCAATTCGCCACTGTGGAACGGCCGGATGCGACGTTGTATGACGCGTTAATCGTCGGTACACCAACGAATGCGGATATCCCGAATCTGCAGCTCTACCTGGTCATGAATATGGAGAGCGAAACCACCACCGTTGCACTGATGCGTGGCATTTTGGCTATCGCTGCGGTGATCGTCGTGGTGCTTTTGATGGGCATTGCGTGGCTTGCGTCGCAGCAGATTGTGGCGCCGGTGCGCTCGGCGTCGAGAACTGCTCAGCGTTTCGCGTCTGGCCATCTGCGCGAGCGCATGCCGGTCGATGGCGAAGACGAAATGGCAGTGCTGGCCATGTCCTTCAACAACATGGCGGACACGCTGTCTAAGCAGATCAACAACCTGGAGGAATACGGTGATCTGCAGCGCCAGTTCACCTCTGATGTTTCCCACGAGTTGCGCACGCCGCTGACTACGGTGCGTATGGCCGCAGACATGATCGCGGCGAACGAGGATTCGCTCGAACCGTCGACCAAGCGCGCTTCCCAGTTGATGATCAAGGAACTCGACCGCTTCGAGGCGCTGCTCAATGATTTGCTGGAAATTTCGCGTCACGACGCCGGCGTGGCCGAACTCTCCACCACCAGCATGGATGCTCGCGGGCCGGTGGAGTCTGCATGGCAGCAAACCCAGCACCTTGCCGACGAGTTGGATGTGGAAGTCGACTTTGACATCCCGGAGGAACCACAGACGATCGAGGGTGACCCACGGCGTATCGAGCGCATCGTGCGCAACCTGGTGGCCAACGCCATCGACCACTCGGAGGGCAACCCGGTGAAGGTTGTGATGCGTTCCAACGACGAGGCCGTGGCAATCACCGTCACCGACCGCGGTGTTGGGCTGAAGGAAGGCCAAGACGAGTTAGTGTTCAACCGCTTCTGGCGCGCGGACAAGTCCCGCAAGCGCCACTCGGGCGGCACCGGCCTGGGCCTGGCTATTGCGCGCGAGGATGCGCTATTGCACGGCGGCATCCTCGACGCCGCTGGCACGCACGGCGTGGGTTCCCAATTCCGCCTGGTGCTGCCGAGAGAAGTCGGGGCGAAAATCAACGTCGCCCCGTTGGACTTGGTCGCGCCGGGACAGAATGCTGCCGAGATCCAAAGGGCGCCTGTTGCCGCCAAGGAAGCAGGAGATGCCGAAGCTGACGCCAGCAGGGGAGTGGACCTCTCCACCGATAGCGGGGCCGGTACCGGCGCTGCTGGCGGAGCTGCCGGCGGAGCTGCTGGTGCAGTAGCACCGGATCCGCAGCCTGAAGTCCAGGAGGAACATCGATGAGGACGAATAAAGCTGCATCGTTGGCGCTGTCGGCCGTGGCCACGTTGACTGCGATGTCCCTGCTGTCGGGGTGCGCAACGCTGCCAACCAACTCGGCACCTCACGTGCTGCGTCCGTTTACGCCGGCGGAGTCTCCGACGCCGGATGCTGGTCCCGCGGAGGATGAGGAGCCAGACTTGCTGCTGCGTGGGTTCTACGCAGCATCGGCGATTCCGGACGGCGACTACGAAATGGCGCGTGCTTACCTGACGGAGAGCGCTGCCCAGGCGTGGGATCCAAGCGGGCAGAAGCTGATCGTGGACAGCTTCGGCGTGACCACGCTGCCGGGGGCCTCGGCAGGGAAGCGTCGCTTTGCGGTTCACGGAAACGTAGTTGGTGCGGTGCACACCGGGGGATCGTTTGCTCCGGAGCGCGGCAAATACGAGGCAGAAATCGAGCTGGACATGATCGATGGGCAGTGGCGTATTTCGTCGCTACCCGCGGGTGTGGTCATGGAGCGAACTGAGCTGCGTAACCAGTATCAGCCGTATAACCTGTACTTCTTTGATGCCGACGACCGTGAGTTGGTCACCGACCGCCGTTGGGTTCACTCGCGTCGCGAGGCCCTGGCGGGTGACTTAATCGGGTTGCTTATGGAGGGGCCTGCGGAGCGTCTGCGTCCAGCGTTGCCCAATGCGTTGCCGTCGAAAGTGGCCTATACGGGGTTCAAAGACGGCGCGTTTACCTTTACTGGTTTCAGCGAAGTCGACGCCGCACGCCGCACGCAGTTTGCTGCCCAAGTGGTGTGGACCCTTGCCACCGCCGGCATCACAGGTCCGTATCGTTTGGAAGCCGACGGCAGCCCCCTTATCGAAGGCGCTGACGAACTCGGTACCGACGACTTTGCGGACGAGAGCCCACTGGTGGAAACCGCGGGTGAAAGCACGCTCTACGCGCTCGTCGATGGGCGCATTTTGCGTGTCGACGGCCGCACCACCCAGGCCGTCGACGGCAGCCTCGGCAGCTCTGGCCAGATCACTTCAGCCGACCTGGCCAAGGGTGGCCAATGGGCTGCTGTCTTCGGCAAACCAGACGATGACAAGGACGATGTGCTTCGCGTGGGCAAATTCGGTGCCCGCGAGGAAGAGGTTATGCGGGCGCGTACATTCACACGCCCGAGCTTCGAAGCGAACGCGGCGGCGGTGTGGTCGGTTGCAGACGGCAAGCGGATCCTGCGCACAGTCCAATCCGCAGCCAGTGGCGAATTGTCCACCGGCGAGGTGCACGTCGACCTGCCAGAAGGCGTGGACGGCAACATTTCTGTGCTGCGCCTGTCGCGCAGCGGCACCCGCGTGGTCATGGTGATCGACGGAAAGCTCTACACGGGCATTGTCCAGCGTGGCGCTTCCGGCGAACGCTCTATTGTCAATGTGCTCGAGTACGCCCAGGAGCTCGGTGGCAGTGTCGTATCTGCCGAGTGGCGTGCGGATGGTTCGCTCATCGTCGGTACCTCCGCCCCGTCGCCAGTGCTGCGTGTGGAGCAGGACGGCTCGTCTATGACCGCGTTGTCGGCGGGCAATATTTCGGCTCCGGTGGTGGCAGTGGCGGCGTCGCCAAGCATGCTCTACGTCACTGACGTCAATGCTGTATTGCAAGTGCCGGCCTCAGGTGCGGATAACCCCATCTGGCGTGAGGTGCCAGGTCTGGAAGGTATGCGCGCGCTACCGATCATCGCGCGGTAGGGGAGTCAGGGATGCTGGGGGATATCGGGGAGTTGCTGCTACCGCGCAAGTGCGCCGGATGCGGCGTGCCGGGTCCGCTGTTGTGCGCCACCTGCCGGATGGAGTTGGCGCACCCGCCGCAGCGCGTGTTTCCCAACACCACACCGATGGTGCCGGTGTTCGCATTAGGTGCCTATGCGGGTGCGCACCGTGGGGTGGTGTTGGCAATGAAGGAACGTAACCACCTTGCCGTGCGTCGCCACGTCGGTGCGGTACTCAACGCCGGGCTGGACTACTTGGAGGCGCGCGGCGATATCGCAGTCGGCGCGGTGCTGGTTCCCGCACCGACGAAGGTGTCCTCGGCACGCGCCCGCGGCGGCGACCCCGTGGAAGCTATCTGCCGCGCCACCCGGCGCAGTGTCACACCCGCGTTGCTACTCGACGCCAGCGCTGCCGATCAGTCGAACCTTGACGAGTCTTCGCGCCGCGCAAACCTGTCCGGAGCAGTACGGCTTGCCGCCATCCCTGCAGGTCCCGTGGTTCTTATCGACGACGTCGTAACCACCGGCGCAACCCTCCAGGCCAGTGTGTCCGTGCTGCTCGCCCACGGGGTTGACGTGAGTGCGTGCGTGACCGTGTGCGCAGCGTAACCGCAGGCCAAATATGTGTTTTTGCAGGTGTCCAGTAGGGTCACAGGAATGAAATTGCGTCTTCTTCCACTCGTGTGTGCCCCGGTTCTCGCGTTGGTCGGTTGCTCGACTGCAGAGATCACCCCACTTCATGAGGCCCGTGTTCAGGAGGTCTCCGAAATCCGTGACGCCCTTGCCGGCACGGACTTCGACTGCACCAACTGGCAGGAGTTGAAGCAGGAAGAGGGCGTGTGCATGCAGAAGGAAAAGGGCCAGATCAAATTCAAGCTCGACGGCACGCCTGAGGATTATGCGCGCTACCTCATGGAGGAGCAGTTCCCGTACGCAAAGGAAGTCATCGTCGGCGAGAACTGGGTTGGCCGCTGCGATAACACTGATGAGGGCACCTGCCAGACCATCGCTGAAGGTCTCGGTGCAAACGTGAAGCAGAGCACCCGCAGCTAAGCATCCGCTGCTCAACACCCGGCAGCGTAGCTCTCAGTAAGCTCATAGCGAACATTTTGCGAACCCCCGTGTATTGGTCATAACCAGTTGTATAGTGGTGATGGACAAAGTTCCTACTACCCACAGGGAGGAAGCACATGACTTCTGCAGACCAGAATGCCGTACAGGGTGGCGCACAGGGGGAGGGTCTCGGACCCGATGTGGCGTTGACCATCACCGGCCGCAACGTTGAGGTTCCGGAGCACTTCCAGGAACGCGTAAGCGGCAAGTTGGCAAAGATTGCGAAGCTCGATCCGACTCTGAATTCCTTCCACGTTGAGCTCAAGCATGAGCCGAATCCGCGTCGTGAACAGGAAGCGGAACGCATCCAGATCACCGCAACTGGCTCGGGCCACCTCGCACGCGCTGAGGCGAAGGAAGACACCTTCTACAACGCCTTGGATGCCGCAGTGGCAAAGCTGGAGCGTTCGCTGCGCAAGGTCAAGGCTCGTCGCACCACTCCGATGTCTGGCCACCGTGCACCGAAGGGCGCCGGCAAGCTGGCCGCTGAGCTTGAGGCTGAGCAGAAGGCAGCGCAGGCTCGCGAGGCTGCTGCGCAGGGTCCGTACGATGTTGACCCGTACGAGGATCAGGTTGAGGATCTGACCCCGGGTCAGGTCGTTCGTACCAAGGTGCACTCCAACGCTCCACGTAGCGTGGATGATGCGCTCAGCGAGATGGAGCTGGTTGGACACGATTTCTACCTCTTCATCAACGAGGAGACGAACCGTCCGGCTGTGGTCTACCGCCGTCACGCGTTTGATTACGGTTTGATCGAACTGGCTGATGAGGCGGAAGCCGAAGCAGGCGAGAAGTAGCGCTTGCGCTGTTACCCGCACGGTCCTGTGAAAGGGGCCGGGCGGGTTTTGTCGTCGATTAGCAACGCCGGGTTGTTCTCTGCAACGTAGGCGTGCGTACAATGGCGGGTTGTTACACCTTGGCCCTGCCTACTCCAGTAGTAAAGGATTTTCTCACGTGTTTGGACTGTCGAAGCTGCTCCGCGCCGGTGAGGGGCGTACCGTCAAGCGCCTGGCGAAGATCGCTGACCAGGTCATGGCCCTGGACGATGAATACGCGGCGCTGACCGATGAGGAACTTAAGGCGAAGACCGCCGAGTTCAAGCAGCGCATCGCCGACGGCGCGAGCCTCGACGACATTTTGCTCGACGCGTTCGCGACTGCCCGTGAGGCGTCGTGGCGCGTGCTGGGACAGAAGCACTACAAGGTGCAGATCATGGGTGGTGCCGCACTGCACTTCGGCAACGTCGCTGAGATGAAGACCGGTGAAGGCAAGACGCTGACGTCGGTGCTGCCGGCGTACCTCAACGCGCTGTCCGGCAAGGGCGTGCACGTGGTCACCGTGAACGACTACCTGGCTAAGCGTGACGCCGAGATGATGGGTCGTGTGCACCACTTCCTCGGCCTGGAGGTGGGCGTGATTCTGTCGGAGATGCGTCCGGCGGAGCGCAAGAAGGCGTACGACGCTGACATCACCTACGGCACCAACAACGAGTTGGGCTTTGACTACCTGCGCGACAACATGACGCGTTCGGTCAACGAAATTGTGCAGCGTGGCCACAACTTTGCGATTGTGGATGAGGTTGACTCGATTCTTATCGACGAAGCCCGTACCCCACTGATCATCTCCGGCCCGGTCGATGGGTCCAGCCAGTTCTACTCGGTGTTCGCACAGCTTGCGCCGCGTATGCGTGAGGGCATCCACTACGAGGTGGATCACCGCAAGCGCACCGTCGGTATTTCCGAGGAGGGCGTGGAGTACGTCGAGGACCAGTTGGGCATTGACAACCTGTACGCGCCTGAGCACTCCCAGTTGGTGAGCTACCTCAACAACGCGATCAAGGCCAAGGAGCTCTTCGAGCGCGATAAGGACTACATCATCCGTCAGGGTGAGGTCATGATCGTGGACGGTTTCACCGGCCGTGTGCTCGCGGGCCGTCGTTACAACGAGGGCATGCATCAGGCCATTGAGGCCAAGGAGCAGGTGGAGATCAAGAACGAGAACCAGACGCTGGCCACCGTTACCCTGCAGAACTACTTCCGCCTGTACGACAAGCTCTCGGGTATGACCGGTACCGCTGAGACTGAGGCGGCCGAGCTGCACCAGATTTACAAGATGGACGTTGTGCAGATCCCGCCGAACCGTCCGAACCAGCGTGTGGACCGCGACGACCTGATCTACAAGACGCAGGAAGCCAAGTTCGCGGCCGTTGCGGAGGACATTGCGGAGCACGCGGAGAAGGGCCAGCCGGTGCTGGTCGGTACCACCTCGGTGGAGCGTTCCGAGTACCTGTCGCAGCTGCTGACCCGCAAGGGCGTGGCCCACAACGTGCTCAACGCGAAGCACCACGAGGAAGAAGGCCGCATCATCGCTGAGGCTGGCCTGCCGGGCAAGGTGACCGTTTCCACCAACATGGCTGGTCGCGGTACCGATATCGTGCTGGGTGGCAACCCGGAAATTCTCTTGGATGCGAAGTTGCAGGAGCAGGGCCTCGACCCGTTTGAGGACGAGGAGCGCTACCAGGAGGCGTGGAACGATCAACTGCCGAAGGCGAAGGAACGTTCCAAGAAGCTTGGTGATGAAGTCCGTGAGGCCGGCGGCCTGTACGTTATTGGTACGGAGCGTCACGAGTCGCGTCGTATCGACAACCAGCTCCGTGGCCGTTCCGGCCGTCAGGGTGACCCGGGCGAGACCCGTTTCTACCTGTCCATGCGCGATGAGTTGATGGTTCGCTTCGTGGGTCAGACCATGGAGAACATGATGAACCGCCTCAACGTTCCGGACGATGTGCCGATCGAGGCGAAGATGGTGTCCAACGCCATCAAGGGCGCACAGTCGCAGGTTGAGAACCAGAACTTTGAGATGCGTAAGAACGTGCTCAAGTACGACGAGGTGCTCAACGAGCAGCGCAAGGTGGTCTACGGCGAGCGTCAGGAGATCCTGGCGTCGAAGGACATCAAGGACCAGGTGCGTCGCATGATCGAGTCCACTATCACTGCGTACGTCGATGCGGAGACCGCGGAAGGCTACGTGGAGGACTGGAACCTCGAGGAACTCTGGCACGCACTCGAGTCCCTGTACGGCCCGTCCGTGACGCCGCAGGAACTCATCGATGGTGACGAGTACGGTCGTCCGGGTGAGCTGACCTCGGCACAGTTGCGCCAGGCGCTTCTCGACGACGCCAACGCCCTCTACGACAACCTCGAAGAGAACATCTCTGCGATCGGCGGCGAAGAGCAGATGCGCAACCTGGAACGCATGGTGATCCTGCCGATCATCGATACGAAGTGGCGCGAGCACCTCTACGAGATGGACTACCTCAAGGAAGGTATTGGCCTGCGTGCGATGGCGCAGCGCGACCCGCTGGTGGAGTACCAGAAGGAGGGTGGCGACATGTTCAACGCCATGAACGAGGCGATCCAGGAAGAGACCGTGCGCCAGCTGTTTGCCATGCGTAAGCAGTTTGAGACCCAGCCAGCCCAGGCTGCTGAGGGCGAGACTGACGGCGGCACCGCCACCGTCTAAAACCGCCGCTGAACCCACTGTTTGGGGCCACTGTTTGGGGCCACTGTTTGGGCCAGTGCGGTCTCACACTGAGGGCAACGCCCTGGTGAGGGCGTGAGGAGCCGTCTGCGACGTGTTGCGCGCAGGCGGCTCCAGTATTTTGAACGACTGCAGTTTGCCGTCCGCCATCTTCGCGGCAAAGGCGAGGCGTCGCCCGCCTTTCTCCACGGTGCCGTAGAACTCGCCGGCCTCACCAGAGTGGCAGGTGATCACCCGGACGTGCTGGGTGGGCAGGACTGCGGTGTTGCGGGTGTGGGCGCGGAGTTGGAGCTGGGCTCGTCGATACGCACGGATGTGTGTGCGCACCGACGTACTGAACCGCGAGGCTGTCATGACAGTCGGGTCGTAGCCTCCGAACGCAGCGCTGATGGCCTGGCGCACGAGAGGGTCGACGCGTTGATTGGTCTGTGGTGTGGCGCTGAGCGCGGTGTCCGGCTCGAGCACCGGCGGCGCCGGTTTCGGCGCGGGCGTGCGGCGCTCAGGTGCGAGGAGTTGAATGTGCTGGTGGCCGGGAACGCTGTAGTACCTGGTTGTGGGCATGTGGGAATCCTCCGTCACGGGAGGGGGTGGGCGCGGCGCGGGGTAGGTATCATTGTTCACGATTGGCGCAATGAAATAAAGAGTGTGCGCACTAAAATACGCATCACGTACGCGAAATACGCAGCTAACGAAAGCTAACGAAAGAAGGCCGAAGTGCAGGGTTTGATCATCGACTACGCAGGTGTGCTGGACACGGGCGCTGAAGACCAGAGCCGCTGGAAGACCCTCATCGAGGAAGCCAAGAAGAAGGACGTCTCCGTGGCCATCCTCTCCAACGAGGCAGCTGAGGGCGAGATTGCGGACGCGATCCGCGAGTGGGAGTTCAAGGGCGTTGTCGACGCGGTTGTGCTCTCCGGCGAGATCGGTGTGGAAAAACCGGAGCGTGCAGCGTTCCAGGCGGCAGCCGACGCGATCGGCCTGGACATGAACGAGTGCGTGATGATCGACGATGACATCATGAACATCCGCGCCGCAGTGGAATACAACCTCATTGGCATCCTGCACACCGCGCTGGACCGCACTGCGGTAGAGATCCAGTCCCTGTTCGACATTGAGGGCGAGTTCTAGTGCGCGTCTACATCCCGGCAACCTTTGGCATGCTGCAAGCGCTGCAGGACAACGGTCTGTTGCATGCGCGCAGCGGGTGGGGTTTTTCTGCGACGAAAGCGTTGCAGGAGTTCTTCACCTCGGGCGATCTCGAAGAGATCGAAGATGTGGCGTTCGATGACGCAGCGTTGGCGTCGCTACGCCTGCTCGCCATTGGGGACGAGGAGCGCTTCCCGCACCGCCGCGTGGTCATCTCCGTGGACGTGGACGCGACTGAAGCGCCCGATATGGGCGAGTCTGTGGTGAAACTGTCCGGCCCGGTGAATCTTGAGGACGTCGCCGCGATCCATGTGGACATCAAGGAATCCGAAGAAGTCACCGCGAAGGCCATCGAGGTGGTCGATGCCGCGGATCTTGGCGACGAAGACGCGGAGCTGACCGTCGGCGACGCCCAAGACAACTACATGGCGTTCTATCACCCAGACGAGTTAGCGTTCCTCCTCGAGCTGCTTTAACTCCCACTCGTTATTGCTGTGTAGCGCCTCCAGCAGGTGGCGCACAGCCAGCGCGCGGCGCCCGATGGGGGATTCGGCGTCGAGCGTGTCCCAGGCACACTCCGGGTCCGCAGGCGGACCCAAGTGGGTGCAGCCGCGGGAGCAGCCTTCGGCGGCCTCGGCGAGATCGGGGAAGACCTGCACGATTTGTTCCGGGGCGACGTGTGCGAGGCCGAAGGAGCGGATACCGGGGGTGTCGATAATCCAGCCACCGCCGGGTACCTCCAGCGCCACGGACTGGGTGGAGGTGTGGCGGCCCTTGCCCACGCCGGAGACCTCGCCAGTTTCGCGGTCCGCGTCCGGGACGATGCGGTTGACCAGGGTGGATTTGCCCACGCCGGAATGGCCGATCAGCGCAGAAACGCGGTCGCGGATGTGTGTGAGCAGTTCCGCGATGTCGTCGTCGACGCCGGTGCGCAGCACCTCCACACCAAGGTCGGCGAGTTCACGCTCGAAATCGGTAGGGTCGGCCAAATCAGACTTGGTCACGCACACCACCGGGGTCACGCCGCCGACAAACGCGGCGACTAAGGCGCGCTCCACAAACCCGGTACGCGGTGGGGGATCGGCGGCGGCAACCACGATGAGCAGCAACTCAGCGTTGGCAACGATGATGCGCTCGTACGGGTCCGTATCGTCAGCCGTGCGGCGCAGGACAGAGGAACGCTCCTCGCGCTTCACAATGCGCGCCAGCGTGTCCTTCGCGCCGGAGGTGTCACCGACGACGCCGACACGGTCGCCGACCTCGATCGAGGTGCGCTTCAGGTCCCGGGCGCGGGTGCATTGCAGGCGCGTGGCGTCGTCGTCAAGCACGACGCCCCAACGCCCACGATCCTTCGCCACGACCAAACCGAACTTGGCATTATCGTGCGACGGGCGGTTCTTCGAGCGTGGCCGTGAGCCCTTGCCGGGGCGGACGCGGACGTCGGATTCGTCGTAATCGGAAAACTTGCGGCGCATTACTTGGAAACCATCTCCAACCACATGTCCTCAAACCCAGGAAGCGTCTTCGCGGTGGTTGCAATGTTTTCCACCTGGACGCCCTCCACAACCAGACCGATGATGGCGCCGGCGGTGGCCATGCGGTGATCGTCGTAGGAACGCCACGTCCCGCCATGCATCTCGGTCGGAGTGATACGCAGGCCGTCGCCGAGTTCCTCGCAGTTGCCGCCGACGTTGTTGATCTCGTTGGTCAGCGCCGCCAGGCGATCCGTCTCGTGGCCGCGCAGGTGCGCAATGCCAGTTAGCTCGCTCGGGGTGGAGGCGCACGCCGCGATGACGGCGACGGTGGGGGCCAACTCGCCGATGTCGCTCATGTCGAGTCGAATGCCCTTTAGCGTGCCAGGCTTCGGGCCGCGCACGCGCAGGGTCTGGGTGGAGCCGTCGGCGATGAGTTCGACCTCGCAGCCCATGCGCTCCAAGACGGTACGGATCACTGCACCCGGCTGGGTGGTGCGCAGCGGCCAGTTCGGGATACGCACCTCGCCGCCAGTGACAGCTGCCGCGGCGAGGAAGGGTGCTGCGTTGGACAGGTCGGGCTCGATCACCCAGTTAGTGCCGCGGATCGGCTGCGGGTCAACGTCCCAGGTGTCACGGGTACCGGTGACCTTCACGCCAGCCTCTGCGAGCATGTCCACCGTCATCTCAATGTGCGGCATCGACGGCAACATGCCACCCGTGTGGCGGATGGACACGCCACGCTCGAACCGGGGCGCAGACAGAAGCAGGCCCGATACGAACTGGGAGGAACCAGAAGCGTCAATCTCCACCGGGCCGCCGTCAGCCTTGCCGGTGCCGTGGACGGTAAACGGCATCCCGTCACCCGCAACGGACACGCCGAGGGTGCGAAGGGCGTCGAGGATAACCGCGATGGGGCGGTTGCGGGCGTGGGGGTCGCCGTCGAAAAGCACAGGCCCCTGCGCAAACGCCGCAACCGGCGGCACAAACCGCATCACGGTGCCAGCAAGACCGCAATCAACCTCCGCGCCGCGCAACTCGCCCGGGGTCACACGGATGACGTCGCGGTCGTGCTCGAAGCCGGTGCCCATGGACGCCAGTGCGGCCTCCATAAGATCCGTATCGCGCGAGCGCAGCGCCCCAGTCATCGTCGACGGACCAGCGGCAAGTGCCGCCAGCACGTAGGCGCGGTTAGTCATGGACTTTGACCCCGGCACCCGCTGCGTGTGGGTGATCGGGGCCGGATGGAACGGTGCGGGCCACATGTTCGTCATGAACGTCATAATAATGGAGCGCATGTGCGGACGATTCGTTCTTTTCACTACTGGCGACGAGCTCCTCTCCGAGGTAGCCACCCTGCCCGGCATCAACCACGTCGAAGCGCCCGACGGCACCCCGCCGTCGCGCTACAACATCGCGCCGACAAACCAGGTGCCACTCATCCGGATCGCAGAGCAGACTGCGCGTATCGACGCCGCCCGCTGGGGTCTCCTCCCAACCTGGAAGAAAGACGACACCGGCATGCCTCTGTTCAACGCACGCGGAGAGACGGTGGCGGAGAAGCCCTCGTTCCGCAGCGCGTTCAAGGCGCGGCGCGGGCTGATGGTGCTCGACGGCTACTACGAGTGGAAGCAAACCGAATCCGGCAAGCAGCCCTACTACGTGCGCCCTGCAGAGGGCTTGCTGTACGCGGCGGCACTGTGGGAGACCGGGCTGGACCGGCTATCCACCACGATGATCACCACCGACGCCACCGACAACATGGCCTGGCTCCACCACCGCCTACCGCTCTTTCTGCGTGACGACGAAATCCGCCAGTGGGTCGACGGCACCCCAGAGGAAGCACTAGAACTTGTGCACCCCTCGCGCGTGGCCGACACGTTGCAGTGGAACGAGGCCGCAAAGGAAGTAGGCAACGTGCGCAACGACTACGCGGAGTTGATCTCGGGCTAGTCCAGGGCTATTCAGTCCCGATAGGCGCGAACTTCGCGTTGGTCAGCTCCGCCAGGTCGGTAGGCGACAGCGCAATAGAAAGGCCCCGTTGGCCGGCGGAGACGGTGATGGTTTCGAGGTCGGCGACGGAGTCGTCGATAAGCGTAGGCATGCGCTTGGTGGTGCCCAGCGGGGAGATCCCGCCCACGACATAGCCGGTCGCACGCTGCGCCTGAGCAGGATCGGTCATCTCCGCACGCTTCCAACCCAGCGCTTTCGCCGCCGCCTTGAGCGAAAGGTGGCCGGCGACGGGCACGCAACAGATCGCCATGTCGCGTTCGTGATGGATCACCAAAGTCTTCAGCACCGTGTGGGGGTCACGGCCCAACTCAGCAGCAGAATGGGCCCCGAAATGATCCTTGCTCGGGGTGTATTCGAGCACCTCATGAGGGGTTTGAGAAAGGGCGCTCAGTGCGCGAGTCTTAGCAGCCATGGGGCGATTTTAGCGCTGACCTACAATAGCGAGCATGCCCGAAACCGAGCTTGATCAAGAAGCAAAGGCACGCTTCGCAGAAGAAGCCATGCCGCTGCTCGACCAACTCTACGGCGGAGCCCTGCGCATGACCCGCAACCCGCAAGACGCCGAAGACCTGGTGCAAGAGACCTACCTCAAGGCGTACAAAAACTTCGACAGCTTCACGCCCGGTACCAATCTCAAGGCGTGGCTGTACCGGATCATGACCAACACCTACATCAACTCGTACCGCAAGAAACAGCGCCGGCCGCTGGAAACCTCCGCGGACGAAGTGACGGATTACCAGTTGTACTCCTCGAGCTCGCACGACTCGACGGGACTGGAATCCGCCGAGGTTGAAGCGCTCAAGGCAATGCCGAACTCGCGGATCTCCGAGGCGCTCAACGCGTTGAACGAGGACTACCGCATGGTGGTCTACTACGCCGATGTTGAAGGGCTGGCGTACAAGGAAATCGCCGATGTGCTGGACATCCCTATGGGCACTGTCATGAGCCGACTGCACCGTGGAAGAAAACAACTGCGCGGCATGTTGAAAGACGTGGCGAAGGAACGAGGCATTGGCCTCGACCACGCGGACATGCAGGACACCGACACTGCGGCGAAGGAGAAGTAATGGCTACGGGACACGGATGCGAAGCGACATACCGCCTGCTGTGCGAACTTTTCGACGAAGAGACTTCCCCACAGCGCCGCGAGGAAATCACCTCCGAGATCGCGCAATGCCCGGAGTGCCGCAGTATTGCCGAGTCTGAACGTGCCGTTCGCGCCATCGTCCGGGATTGCTGCCAGCCAACGAAGGCTCCTGAGCCGCTGCGCGAGCGCATCATCACCACTATCTCCTACACCGAGGTCACGTGGCACTAGGGCGCTTTTAGGGGGTTTTAGGGGGAGTTCGGGGGCTGGTTGTTGTGGCCTTTCTCATCGTCTAGCTGGGCTTGTGATGCTGCTAGACGGTCTCGTTTTGGCCTCTGTGTTTGCCCTGGTGGTGTTGGGGTTGTTTGTCGTTATGGGGCTGATCGTCTAGCTGGTGTTTCGGGGTGCCAGACGATGAGCGTTGGGGTGGTGGACTGGTGTGTTCGTGGGGTTGAAACGCCCTGTTTTCGTGTCTTGAGGTCTGTTATGGCGTGCCTGGTCCTAAAACGGGGG
>NZ_KV803833.1:0-8652 GCF_001811185.1 Corynebacterium sp. HMSC067D03 | reverse complement strand
ACAAGTCAACAACTTCACGGGCTTGCGCCCAGGTTGATTCCTCATCCGGTTGTTGGAAGATCGTCTGGAACATCGCTTAAGACCATCGGCCACTGCATTTTGGGGACTTTCTCGTAGAGGTTTTTGGCAAAGTGGGTGCGGCACCGCTGCCAGGAGGCATCGGGCAGCACTTCGGAAATGGCATGCTGGATGCCTTCGTGGGCATCACTGGTGACAAGGAAGACACCACGAAGTCCGCGGGCTTTGAGGTCTTGGAAGAAGCCTTTCCACGATGCGTTGGATTCCGCAGTGGCGACGTGCATGCCGAGCATTTCCCGGTAGCCATCGGCGTTGACACCGGTGGCAAGCAGCACTGAGCATTTGACCACCCGGCCGCCTTCGCGCACTTTGATCGTCAGTGCGTCGCAGGACAGGTAGGCGTACCCGCCGGGGTCCAGGGGGCGATTTCTGAAGTCTGCGACCATCTCGTCGAGTTCTTCCGACATCCGCGAGACTTGCGATTTCGACAGGTTGGAAATGCCAAGGGTGGCCACCAGATCGTTCATCCTGCGGGTGGAAACCCCTTTGAGGTAGCAGGTGGCGATCACAGTCGATAAGGCTCGTTCTGCTCGTGAGCGTCGCTCTAACAGCCATTCTGGGAAGAACGCTCCGTGGCGCAGCTTCGGCACTGCTACGTCGATCGTGCCGACACGGGTGTCAAGGTCGCGGTGGCGATACCCGTTGCGGTGGTTGACCCGCTCGGTGGAGGCGACGCCGTATTCGGCGCCGCAGACGGTGTCGGCCTGGGCGGAGAGGATTTGGTTGATAAACCCTTGCAGCATCTGGCGCATCAAATCCGGAGAGGCTTGAGCGAGCAGATCATCCAGATAGGTTGTTGGGTCGATAGAATGCGGATCAGCGGTCATCGTCATGTTCCTTTCGGTGAGATGTGGTAGTTGAGTCGAAAGGTTACTGACGATGGCCGCCCCTGCATTTTCCAGGGCCCACCATCAGCAAGCGTTACACCACACTAAGGGACGCAACCTCGTAGGACAGTGTGCGCTTGCTGCGGCCATCGCTGAATCGCTCATCGAACCATCCCGGTGGAAGCTGACGGAACGTCTCTAAACTCAGTGACTCCTCAGCGATGATCTTCTTTGCGCGGGATACTTCTCGTCGTGAACACCCCAATGCATGTGTGACCTGTGCGTAGCTAGCACCTGTTGCGACCGTGTATCTGGTAGCAGTGGCGTGACTTTCCGGTAGCGCTTCAGTGAGTATCGGGTAGCAGCACAGTATTGCGCCTTGTCACGGTCGCGGAACGTAACCTCAGCGCATTCCTCGAACTTCTAGTAGGGATGCAAGAGACAGCCCCTGACCAATACCTCCGTTCTGGTGTGGGGCTATTGGTGTGATTCTCTGTCTACGGGGTGTTGGATTGTTGTTCGGAATATTTCGACACACTGAAGGTCGACGGCGCAAATCACGGTAGCAAAGTGCGCTACCGGATACTCACTCAGGCGCTACCAGATACTCACCACACCGCTACCATTTTCTTCTTCTTAACAAGCACCGTCAAGGCACATCGCGACGATTTGTTTGAAGTTGGCCACAAAGACCGGCTCCTTCCAAGTAGAAGTTGACGCGGCACCATCGAAGTACGGTGCCGCCAACATCAACTATGAAAGAAACCCCCTCGCAGTACCGGGTACGCGGAACACCGGTACCAACTACGCGGACTCGCGGTACCAACTACCCCAAATCGACACCAGCAACGTTCTACCGCTTCCAGGCCCGTGGTTTCGGGCCCACCCCTGCCGAGCTGGATGAGGCTTACACCGCGCACCGGCTCTTTGAGCTGTGGCAGGCCAATCGGCGGGTCTACGGGCGACGAAAACTATGGAAAGCCGCCCACCGAGCAGGCTGGAACATCGGCCGTGACCAGGTGCAACGCCTCATGAATATCCTTGGAATCGCGGGTGTACTCCGGCGCAAGACCACACGCACCACCGTTGCTGATCCCTCCGCCGAGCGTTTCCCGGATCGTATTCAACGGGCCTGGTCGCAGGCTCCGCGATCCACCACTGATCGGCGGATAGAGGCCGGACGGGCTGAGCAGAGGCACGTTTGGTTTATTGGTGATGTGATTCCAGTAGGTATCTAGGCATTTTGTGTAGCGAGAGTTATTTTGAGTCCCAGGGCTTTCATGATTTTCGTGATAGCCGCAAAGGACGGGTTACCGTCTTTTGATAGTGACTTGTAGAGGGATTCACGGTTGAGTTGAGTCTCTTTAGCGAGCTGGCTCATGCCGTGTGCCCTTGCAATGTCACGCAAAACCACCTGAACGGTTTTCGTATCGCCGTCTTCGAGTGCGATAGCCAGGTAATCGTTCACTGCTTCTTGGCTATCGAGATATTTGCTTGCATCGAACGCTGAAAATGTTACTTCCTTCACGACTGTTCCTCCCTTACCTGTTGTGCGAGCTTTTGAGCGGTTCGAATATCTTTATCCTGGCTGGATTTATCTCCTCCGGCCAGCAGGAAAACCGTTATTGCGCCTAGTCGGGTGTAGTACACCCGATAGCCGGGCCCGAAATGAAATCTCATCTCGCTAACCTTCTCGCCAACGGGTTTGATGTCTCCAATCATTCTTCCGTGTGCTTCGCATCGGGCTATTGCATACAAAATGCGTCGCTGAGCATGTTTGTCTTTTAGCTCACCTAACCAGGCGTCAAACAAGCTGCTGGAAATGATCTCCACACGCCCAAGTGTAGCCTAAAAGCTACATGGCTCAAGTGGGGAATACGCCTCTCATGGCTGACTCCTCTTTCGGTTTGAAGATTGGTGATGACGCCAGGAAAGCGTCTAAAGACGCTAAAGACGCATGCAGACTTGAGGGTGCGGTTGATGAGTTGAGGTCGAGGTGGATGACACGTCCGCTATGGCCCGGATCTTCGGTGAGGTGTTCAAGGTCAACCTGGCGGCTGAGGGGCCACCGCACCGCTTTTCGATCATCCGCGATGAAGCCACGCTCTCGAGCCTCAACTGGCAATGAACCGAACGGCGTTATTCTCGCAGCCCCTCCACGATCCGTACCGTCTCCACCGCAACCCGGGTCACCTTGCCAATCAGATCCACGATGTAGCGCGGGTTGCCAACCTCATCGGCCCAATCGTTCGGGTCGTTGACAATCCCAGACGCCTTGTCCTTCTTCACCTGGTAGCGATCAATCAGCCACGCCAACGCGGAACGCGACCCCAGCATGTACTCATCAGCCTCAGCCGGGATACCCGCGATGGTGACCCGCTTGTTGTAAATCAACTTGGTCACGTCGTTGACGTTCTTGTCGGTCTCTGGGTCCTTCTTACGTGCCCACTTCTTCAACACACGCCAGGTCTCCGGGTCGGACTCGTCGCCCTTGACCGCGATATCCAGCGGGTACGGCTGCACATCCTCGTACCCGACGTGCAGGTCCATCAGTTCCTTGCCGGAACGCGCCAACTTGTCGAACTCTTCACGCGAACCCGGCGTTTCAATGTGCGGCAGCATCTTCTTCAAATCCGCCGCATACGCCTCCCGATAGTTCGGATCGTGCAGCTTGCCGTAAACGAAGTGGAAGATGTCGTCACCAGTGACATCGGCATCCAGCGCGTCGCGGTAGAGCGCCTTGATCTCGTCGGTGATGTTGTCCTTGCGCACATAACCCGCAACGACCTCGCCAACCTGGCCATAAATCGAGGACTCGCCTTCGCTTATCGACGCCCCCTCGCCGAACAACCCACCATCCGACGCCTCTACTGGCTCCCAGGTGAAACGTGAGAAGTACTGAGAAGTCGCGAGGGTGTGAAGATCAGGCATGATGTTTGTCGCCAGCGTTCCCAACGGCACGCTATCGCCTGGGCTGGTGGTGACGTACCCGATGTTGTGATGGTGCAGCGTCGGGAACATCGAAGGCAATTGATACTGTCTGTCGATCAATTCTTTCGCGAAATAATTCCGCTGTTTGAAAAACGGGCGGTACAACGATGTGAACACACGGTCCGTATCAACCGCGATCTCGGTTCCGCGGGCTAACTCCTGCCTCAGGTTGACATTCCATGAACCTCGCGTGCTATCCACCAATTCCGGGTGTTGTGTAAACAATGCGTCTACGCCCCGTTTGCTTTCCTCAAACCCTTCGTTTCGCAACAGGTCTTGCGCTTGGCGGTAGTTCGCAACGTGCGTCCCGATGTTTTCTACGAGTTGGGCGGTTGCAGAAGAATACGACCAAGCATCACGGCCAGTTTTTAACCCTGCGGAATAGGCGCCAAAGAACGTCGTGACGGTGTCCTTCTTCTCGCCAATAACCGGCCAGGTCGCAAACTCGTCGCTGCGCTGGTTCAACCAATCTCCATGCTGATTCGGCACAATTGACTGCCAATCAACATTCTCAATCGTCGACGTATTCACGATCGCAAGCTTTTCTTCCGCTGACAGATAGTCCCCAATGTCGCGGTAATGCAGAACGAATCCCGACTTGTTTGGATCTTTGACACAAATCGCTACTGAAATGGGCGTGCGTGAGCCGCCACCGAAGACGTTTCCGGCTTCTTTCTTACGTTCTTCTCCTGAGGTACGGGCATTTCCCCGTAGATTCAGCAAGTAGATGTCTGAATAATCTTCAGCGAGCGATAGGCGGACACCATCACCAGTGTTGGCATCCACCCAACCACCGTTCGACACAAACGCCACAACACCTTGATCCCCAATCCGGTCGGTGGCCCACCGGAACGCGCGCAGATATGAGTCGTACAGGGAGTTCTTATTCGTCGCCGTCGACTTCGCCGCGTACGTCTCCGCGATGCGTGCGTCCAGTGTTGGATACTTCAGGTTCGCGTTGTTATCGTTCGCGCTCGTCTGACCTACTGAGTACGGCGGGCTGCCCACGATGACATTGATCGGGGCCTTCTTCTGACGAACAATGCGCTCGTTGTTGTTCTTAAATACCGCCAGATCCAGGATGTCGCCGTCCTCGTGGATCTGGAAGGTATCGGCAAGCGCAATGCCCTCAAACGGCACATACTCCGGCTCCGGTAGGTCTTCGCGCTGCGCCGTCTCGGCTTGCAACGCGTTAAACGTCGTTTCGATATTCACCGCAGCCACGTAATACGCCAGCAGCATGATCTCGGTCGCGTGCAACTCATTGGCGTACTTGCGGGCCAGATCCTTCGGATCGATCAATCCGGACTGCAACAGGCGAACCATAAACGTGCCAGTGCCCGTAAACGGATCGCACAACTGGTCACGATGGATACAAGACCCCAGTGCGGAGCAGGGCCATCGAACAGCTTCGATACCGGCTATGAACTGGGATTTCCGGCTGCCGCGGACGTTTGGAGATTAGCCTGCTGTACCGCTGAGTATCTGGCACGTCACTACCCGGCTGGCGTCCGTAGAGGGGGTGAACCAGTCGGGATCTCGCGCGCAAGAATAGACGCGGGGTCTCGACAAATGATGCGGGTAGCACCTCAACCTGTAGACGATACCGCTTGCTATTCGTTCTTGCAGGTGGGCCGACGACCATCTGCACTCCTAGTCAACTACAAAGCTTTTAGCAAGTTGGGGGTCAAGTCCCTTGTAGTGGTGTAACGGTGTTTTCCTCTCGTTTGGGGTTTTAGCCTGCGAGTGCGGGCATGTCGGCATCGGTCGTGGTTGTGGGTGTGGTGATCAGGTTGAGGCGGCTCTTGGCTAGGACTTCCAGGCCGAGGTAGCGGCGGCCTTCTGCCCATTCATCGGTTTGCTCGGCCAGGACGGCGCCGACGAGCCGGACAATTGCTTCCCGGTTTGGGAAGATCCCAATCGCATCGGTGCGGCGCCGGATCTCGCGGTTCAGCCGTTCGGTGGGGTTGTTCGACCAGATCTGCTGCCAGACCTCGGTCGGGAAGCTGGTGAACGCGAGAATGTCAGCGCGGGCGGCATCGAGGTGGTCTGCGACGTCGGGGAGTTTCTCGGCGGTGTAGTCCAGTAGCCGGTCGAACTGGGCGTGAACAGCATCGGCGTCAGGCTGGTCATAGACGGAGTGGAGCATGGCCTTGACCGCCGGCCACAAGCTCTTGGGAGTGATGCTCATCAGGTTCGCGGCGTAGTGAGTGCGGCAACGCTGCCAGACGGCACCGGGCAGGTTCGCCGCGATCGCTTCCACGATGCCTTGGTGGGCGTCGGAGGTGACCAGCCGGACCCCGGACAGTCCTCGGGCGACCGGATCGGCGAAAAACTTGTTCCAGGCCGGGCCGGTCTCGCTCGTGGCGACCCGCATCCCTAAGACTTCGCGATGCCCGTCGGCGTTGACCCCGGTCGCGAGCATGACGACCGCGTTGACCAAACGACTTCCCTCGCGAACTTTCATCGTCAACGCGTCGGCGGTCACGAACGTGAACGGCCCAGCATCGCCTAGTGGGCGGTGTCGAAACTCGGCGACGTGCTCGTCCAACTCGGCGGCCATGCGAGAGACCTGGGACTTCGATAGCCGGTCGATTCCCAACGTCTTGACCAACTTGTCCATCCGGCGAGTACTGACTCCAGCGAGATAGCAGTCGGCAACAACAGTGATCAATGCGGACTCGGCGCGCTTGCGACGCTCCAGCAGCCACTCAGGGAAGTAGGTGCCCTGGCGTAGTTTCGGGACCGCGATGTCCAAGGTCCCAACACGGGTATCGAGAGGCCGGTGGCGGTAGCCGTTGCGCTGGGCCCGTCGGTCAGGATCTGGGCGGCTGTACTCGGCACCTGCAACCGCACGCAAACGACGGTTTGGTGGGCGCAAACACCTGGTTCGACCTAGTTTTAGCAAACTTTTTGACTGCAAAACTGTCTAAGGGCTACTGCCGTCGATCATTCGCGCTCAAAGCAAACGCAGCCCGGAATATCTCCATGCCGCGTAGGCAAAAAGTTGACCCAACTAGCCGGTTGCGAGTTTTTTAATTGAATAATTAGGTTCACCTAAGCTAATTCAGGTAGTATTTTGTTGTGTCAAAGAATCCTTCCATTCCGCAAAGTGATCGCTCTACAAAAACCGCCGCCGGGCATTGGGTGCTGGCGCGCGCCGGGAAACGGGTCTTGCGTCCCGGTGGCCTGAAGCTCACCACGCGCATGCTGGATAAAGCAGATATTTCCGGCCGCGAAGTGGTGGAATTCGCCCCAGGTTTGGGGCGAACAGCGAAACTCATAGTCGACCGCGGCGTTTCCTCATATGTAGGAGTCGACCAAGATCCCGATGCCGTCGCAAACGTGCAAGACGTCGTCACCCCGCATGGCGGAAAGGTTATTAACGCGCAAGCCCAGAACACCGGCCTGCCAGACGCCTCGGCTGACGTAGTGATTGGCGAAGCCATGCTGACGATGCAGGGCGAAAAGGGCAAGGACGAGATCGTGGCCGAAGCGTTTCGGCTGCTCGCTCCAGGCGGCTGCTACGCGATCCACGAGCTTGGGCTCACCCCCAACGATATTGACGCCCAGCTTGCCGACAACTTGCGTAAGCAGTTGGCCCAGACGATTCGCGTCAACGCCCGCCCGCTAACAGAAAACGAATGGTGCAAGGTGCTTGAAAACGCTGGCTTTACCATCGAATGGGTTGGTTTCGAGCCGATGGCGTTGCTATCGCCGCGACGCAATCTAGCCGACGAAGGGCTGCTCGGGGTAGCGCGCATTATCAAGAATGTTCTCCGCGACAAGGATCTACGCCAGCGTATTTTGACCATGCGCGCCACGTTCAACGAATACAAAGATCAGCTCACCGGAATCGCGGTCGTTGCCCGCAAACCCAAGACGCAAGAAGACTGAAGAAAGAACACCAGAAATGAGTGACCCCAAACCCCTCCCGACGGCCATGCTCGGCTTCATAGACAACCTCGCCGACCGCATCGAATACGCAGAAAATTCCACCGTCTCAAAGACGCTTATGCAGGCAGAAGGCGTTAACGTCGTGCTGTTCTCTTTCGACAAGGACGAGGAGCTCTCGGAACACACCGCGGCCATGCCCGTAATAGTGCAAGCCCTAGAAGGCGAACTAGAAATCACCGGCGACGGCAAGACCGTCATATTGAAGCCAGGAGGCCTGGTTCACTTCACGACGAGACTCCCCCACGCGGTAAAAGCCCTGACCAGGGCAAAAATGGTGCTCTACATGCTCAAGTAGAGCGGATGGCAGTTCGGGGGCACAGTCTCTCGCGCCCGTCCCTAAATCTATTCACGCGGTTTTCTCACGACTAGTAGGTTCAGAACCTACTAGTCGTGAGAAAAACTTATATTCCCATCTAAGTGCTCAGCATCTCGTTAGGTCTTACTTCCTAATGGAACCGAAGCCCCAGTTTCCGATAGAGATCGAACGGGCCGAAGTAACTCACGTTCATGGCATCACAGGCATCCGGAATCTTAATCTTCCTCTTCGAGTTGGGCGCCGGTTGCTCTGAAGTAACTACAAGACACTTTCTGCTATGGGTTGCGTCCCTTAGTGTGGTGTAACGCTTGCTGATGGTGGGCCCCGGAAATAGTGGGGCGGCCATCGTCAGTAATCTTCGACTCAACTACCACATCTCACCGAAAGGCACGTAACGATGACCGCTGCACCGCATTCTATCGACCCGACAACCTATCTGGATGATCTGCTGGTGGGGTGTCATGATTCCGGTGGACGGTGAAA
>NZ_KV803832.1:0-225 GCF_001811185.1 Corynebacterium sp. HMSC067D03 | reverse complement strand
GCGAGTTTGCGTTCAATCAAACACAACTGATCCAAGGGTGTGTCTGCTGCCATGTGGCGTGCGTCGGATTGTTTCCGCGTGAATTTCGTTGCCCCGAAGTAGACGTCGTGCACGCGTGACCATTCTCGGATGCGCGACGGGTTCAGCCCGGCAGCAAGGGCTGTGTCGCGGTCGAAGTCGGCGATGTCCGAAAGCCGGAAGCCGAGAAGGTCTACAAATGCCATG
>NZ_KV803831.1:0-44374 GCF_001811185.1 Corynebacterium sp. HMSC067D03 | reverse complement strand
ATGCGGTTTAAGGGTGTTTTCAGCCAACACCCACCCTGCCGAATCGCGACCTGGGGAAATGCCGGAGCAACACTTCAAAACAGCCCTAAAACGGTCGGAAGGATTGTTCAACGACTGTGAAAACGGCTCGAAATGGGTGTGACGTGCGGATTGTTCAGCAATCCGCACCACCCACTTACCCCCGGAAATTACCCCCGTTTTCCGAGCGCACACGCCATAACAGGCCTCAAGACACGAAAACACCGTGTTTCAACCCCACGAACACACCAGTCCACCACCCCAACGCTCATCGTCTGGCACCCCGAAACACCAGCTAGACGATCAGCCCCATAACGACAAACAACCCCAACACCACCAGGGCAAACACAGAGGCCAAAACGAGACCGTCTAGCAGCATCACAAGCCCAGCTAGACGATCAGCCCACAGACCAGGAGAACACCACCCCACCATCCGCCCCAACCCCAATCCGACGCCACATCCCAGACACCCCACACCCCACCATCCGCTCCACGGAAGGCAAACAAAAAGCCCGCCTCCACAAAAACGGAGGCGGGCGGCGCTTGGCTTACTTGCCGAGCTTACGACGCTGCACACGAGTGCGGCGGAGCATCTTGCGGTGCTTCTTCTTCGACATACGCTTGCGGCGCTTCTTAATAACTGAACCCATAAGGCTTCCTCTTTTCTAACGTTGCTTCGTACGTACGTGGTCGGCACGACCGCTTGCGCGGAACAGTGGGAGGTGCACACTCCCACAGGTTGTGGCCAACCTGAACACGCCAAGCATACAGGCGTGCAGACCAGCAGCCAAAAACCGAAAACGCCCGTTCCCCCACTGAAATCAGGTGGGAACGGGCGTTTCGTAGGGGTCTGGAGTGGTTTTACCCCACGTCGTAGACGGAGGACTCCAGGTATTCGTTCACCGCGTTTTCGTTGACACGGAACGAACGGCCTACGCGGACGGCAGGCAGTTCGCCGGAGTGAACGAGGCGGTAGACGGTCATCTTGGAGACGCGCATAATCTCCGCGACTTCGGCGACCGTCAGGAACTTTCCTTTATCTTCATTAACCACTTAATTCTTACCTCTCGGCACGCAAACGCGCTGCAGGCTTCCCCTCCCGCAGGACGAACACGCACGTGCTCCAACCACCCTAACGTGAAACATGGGTTGAGTGCGACTTAAGGGAGAGAATTTTTTCAGAGTGCAGGTAGTGAACACACAGCATCAGTTGTGACGGGTGTGACTACCGGGGTTATTCCTCGCCAAGTTCCTTCGACCGGCGCGCACAGGCCTCCATCGCGCGGTAGAACGCACCACGCAGACCGGACTCCTCCAACTCGCGGATCGCACGCGCGGTTGTGCCTGCCGGGGACGAAACGTTGGCACGCAACTGCACGGGCCCATCCTCGCCTTCCAGCATCGCGCCTGCACCGGCCGCGGTGGCCTTAGCCAGACGCTCCGCAAGGTCGCGCGGCAGGCCGAGGGACACGCCCGCGTCCACCATCGCTTCGGTGACAAGGAAGAAGTACGCAGGGCCGGAGCCGGACACTGCGGTCACTGCGTCGATCTGCGGTTCGGTGACGGTGACAACCTCGCCGGCGGCGGCGAGCAGTTCATCGACGGTCTGCCGCTGCTCGTCGTCAACGAAACGCCCGTAGGTCACCGCAAGCACGCCCTTACCGACGAGCATGGGCGTATTCGGCATAACGCGCGCGATCGGGGCGCCTGCGAGCGCCACTGCCTCTTCCATCGCTGCCAGCGTGATACCTGCTGCCATGGAGACCAGGACCGGGGTGTTGTCGGCGTCGCCAAAGCCTTCGCCAATTTCGGCGATGACGTCGAGGATGCCCGCGGGTTTCACGCACAGGAACACGACGTCGGCGTGCTGTACGGCTTCGTGGTTGTCGTTGGTGGTGCGCACGCCGTAGCGCTCACGCAATACTTCGCTGCGTTGCGACGACCTATTCGTCGCCGTGATCTTCTCCGGGTCGTAACCGGACTGGATCAGACCCGACAGGAGCGCTTCGCCGATATTTCCGGCGCCAATAATTGCGATGTTTGCCATGGTTGCCATGTTTAGATCAACGCGGGCCCAAATGCCATAACTGCTGCAGCGATACCTGCAAGCGCCATGTTCAGACCATCACGTCCGGTGCGCATCGCACGCACACCGAAAACCACGCCGACCACTGCGACGATGCCAAGCAGCACCGCAACAACTGGGATGACGTGCGCCCACAGCCACTTGAATGCCAGGAACCCAAGCACACCCAGCAGCACGCCCAGGCCAACGAGCAGCACCATCAGAATCGGGTTGATGGAAGCGTCCTCGACTTCGATGTCGCGGACGTCCTCGTCAGGCAGGTCGTTCTCGAACAGGTCGAGCTCCGCATCCTGCTTATCGACGACTACCTCCTCTACCGGCTTCTCCTCCGACTGAGGAGCCGCCACAGCAGCCGCAGCTGCCGCAGGTGCCGTGGCCTGTGCTGCAGGCTTCTCCGCAGGCTTCTCTACCGGCTTCTCCGCCAGTTTTCCTGCAGGCTTCTCTGCCGGCTTTCCTGCCGGCTTGGCAGCGCCTTCGCGCACGACCGGAATGACGTGGGTGTCGTCCTCGGCAGGCGGAGCCTGAGTCGGCTTCGCCTTGGCCACTGCCTCTTCAGGCTTCTCCTGCTTGGCAGGCTTCTCCGCAGGCTTCTCCCCTGGCTTCTCCTGCTTGACGGTCTTTGCCGGTTCGGCGGGGGCGTCGATAGGCACGCTCGAGTGCTTCGCCTCGACAGGTTTGACGTTGACCTTCTTAAAGGAGTCGGTGAGCTCGGCGACCGAAACGCCACCGTCTTCGAGGCTGCGGCGGCGCCGGGGGCGTCGTGTGGCCGAAGGATTTTCCTTCTCGGCGCGCGCGAGGAGCTCGGCTACCGTGAGCTGCTTGTCGGCCATTTACTCGTCGTCTCCTTTATCGGCATTCAAACCGCCCTGGTCGATGCGTTTCAGAATCACGCCTTCACGCAAGGCCCACGGGCAGATCTCCAACTTATCAATATTTAGTGCGCGCATTGCAGCCTCGGCAACGAGGGCACCGGCGACGATCTGGTGGGATCGGTCCGCATTGATGCCTTCGAGCTCCGCACGGTCCGCTGCTGTCATGCGTGAAATGAACGCGATGAGCTGGCGCAAACCGGGTGCGGTGAGGGTGCGCTGCACGAACGGACCTGCCGACGATGGTGCTGCACCGGTAAGGCGGGCAAGGGAGCGGAACGTCTTCGACGTACCCACCGCCAGGCCTACCTCGCCGAGTGCTTTAAATTCTTCGGCGGGGCCGGCGAGTTCCGCGTCGATGTAGTCGCGCAGCATGTTGATCTTCTTACGCTCTGGCGGGTCGGTGTCGAACCACTCGTGGGTCAGACGGCCAGCGCCGAGGTCCAGCGACACTGCCAGGTCCGGCATTTCTTCGGTGCCTGAGGAAATCTCGAGCGAGCCACCGCCGATGTCCAGGTTGGTGATGCGGCCGGCGGACCAGCCGTGCCAGCGGCGGGCAGCGAGGAAGGTCAGGCGTGCTTCCTCTTCGCCGGAGAGGATCTCTAGGTCCACGCCGGTTTTCTTCTTCACCTGCTTCAGCACGTCCTCGGAGTTCGTCGCGGAGCGCACTGCCGAGGTGGCGAAGGCAAGGACCTCTTTGCACTTGAGATTGTTGGAGAGGTCGGCTGCTTCCTGGCAGGCGTCGACAAGTTTGTCGATGCCTTTTTGTTCGATGTTGCCTTTCTTATCCAGCAACTCGACAAGCCGCAGCGGCTGCTTCCAGTCACTCATCGGGGTGGGGCGTCCGCCACCGTATGCATCGACCGCCACAAGATGGACGGTGTTGCTTCCGACGTCTAATACACCTAATCGCACCACCTCAGCGTAACGGGTCTACGGTGTGCAAGTGTGAATCAACCAGCCCCGAATCCTGTTTTTCTTGGCTTTCCGGCAGATTCCCCGGCAGGTCGCTCCATTGCGGCAGGCAGGGAAACGGCCCAGGAATTCCCGCGCGAATGGTTTGAGTTTGTCCACCCGGAGGACCCTGACCACACGTTTTCGCTAGATCTGACCTGGCTCGAGTCCACCTGGTCGTGCCGCTTTGGCACGTCACAGTGCCTGGGTATCGACGAATCCAACCAGGCGGTCGGCTGCTGCATCCACGGCGCATACATTGCCGACGAAGAAGACCGCGACACCGTATATAACTCCGTTGCGTTGATGCCGGCGAAGTACTGGCAGTTGCGTCCGGCCGACACGGATGAGTTCTTCAAGGCCGACGACCCCACGTGGCTCGAGCCGTGGCTGGTGTGGGACGACAGTGACGAAGAGGACGACGGCCCACACATCAAGACGAAGGTGGTCGACGGTGCCTGCATCTTCGCCAACCGCCCCGGCCACCCGACCGGTGCGGGCTGTGCGCTGCACCAGTGGGCGATGGCGGAAGGCCACAACATCGTTGGCACTAAGCCGGAAGTGTGCTGGCAGGTGCCGTTTTCCCGCGAGGATGAATGGCAAGAGCGTAGCGACGGCCACGAGATCCTGCGCACCACCATCGGTGAGTACGACCGCCGCCAATGGGGCGACGGCGGCGAGGACTTCGACTGGTGGTGCACCGCCTCACCGCAGTGCCACACCCCGAACAACGGCAGCCTCAAGCCGATTTGGCAGTCCATGAAGGACGAGTTGATTGCGCTGATTGGTGAGGTCCCGTATGCGATCGTCGCAAAGCATTGCGAGGCTCGCGCGAACCTGCCGCGGGAGGCGAAAGCCACCCACCCCGCGACGGATCAGGCCTCGAACTTGTAACCCAGGCCGCGCACGGTAACCAGCTGGGTGGGGCGCTTCGGCTCAGCCTCGATCTTGGAGCGCAGGCGCTTGACGTGCACGTCCAGGGTCTTGGTGTCGCCCACGTAATCGGCGCCCCAGATGCGGTCGATCAACTGGCCGCGGGTGAGCACGCGGCCGGCGTTGCGCATGAGGTACTCGAGCAGGTCGAACTCTTTGAGCGGCATAGGCACCGGCTGGCCGTCCACCAGCACCGTGTGGCGGTCGATGTCCATGACCACCCGGCCGCCCTTCAGCAGCTGGTCGTCGGCCTCCTCCACACTTTCCGCCTCCGGACCGCGGCGCAGCACCGCGCGGATGCGGGCGACGAGTTCGCGGGTGGAGTACGGCTTGGTCACGTAATCGTCCGCCCCCAGCTCCAGGCCGACAACCTTATCGATCTCACTGTCACGCGCCGTGACCATAATGATCGGCACCGACGACTCCGCACGCAGCTTTCGGCACACCTCCGTGCCACTCATTCCCGGCAACATGAGATCCAGCAGAACCAGATCGATGTCTTCAGAGTCGAAGAGCTGCAGCGCCGTCGGACCGTCCGGCGCGATCTTGGTCTCAAACCCTTCCTTGCCCAGCAAAAACGCGAGCGGGTCCGATAAGTTCTCTTCGTCCTCGACGATAAGGATGGTCGTCACTGCTGCTCAAGTTCCTTTCTGCCAGCAGAGGCGTGAACAGATTCCGGGTCAAAGATCGGCAACTCAATGGTGAACGTTGAGCCGGTGCCGGGCCTAGACCACACGGTTATGTTACCGCCATGGTTGGCAACCACGTGCTTGACAATCGCCAGTCCCAGGCCAGTGCCACCTGTCGAGCGAGAACGGGCCTTATCCACCCGGTAGAACCGCTCAAACACGCGTTTTTGGTCCTCGGGCGCAATGCCGATGCCGCGGTCCGTGACACGAATCAGCACCGCTTTGTCGCGCACCGTTTTCTGCGTGATGCTCACCGGCTGCCCATCCGGCGAGTAGTTGATCGCGTTGGATATCAGGTTGGCCACCGCCACTGTGAGCATCGACTTGTCGCCGAGCACGTACAGCCCAGTGGGGGCGCCACGGTTGATCTCAATCTTGCGGTTTTCGGCGGTGACATGGTTGCGGATGACGGCTTCGTCGATGATGTCGTCGACACGCACTGGCGCCATGTCGGGCAGCGCTTCCGCGCCTTGCAACTTCGACAGCGCAATCAGGTCCGTGATCATCTCCCCCATGCGGTGCGCTTCCTTGTGCAGTTTCCCGCCGAAGTATTCGACCATCTCCGGGTCAGTCGGATCTTGTAGAAGCGCCTCCGCCAGCAGCGACATGCCACCGACGGGGGTTTTGAGCTCGTGCGAGACATTTGCGACGAAATCACGCCGCGCGTGCTCCATCCGCACATTCTCAGACTCGTCGGAGCCGTAAATGATCACCGACGAGTTATCCGTCAGCGTCAACGGAGCAACTACCGCGCGCACGTTACGGATGCGGTTACCGGTGGTGCGCTGTGGCATCTCCATGTCGATGACACGTTGCTCCGCATCGTCCATCACCTGCTCCGCAACGTCGAGTACGCGGGGGTTGACGGTGCCGTCGTGCACAAGCGACATGTCGTGGGCACGCGCGTTGGACAGTTGCACCTTGCCATTTCTTCCAACGACGACGATGCCGGTGGGCGATCCCTGTGTCACCAGGTGCAACATATCGCTGACAGTGCTCACGCCTGTGTGTTCATCGTGGTCGTCCGCACTGTTTCGGGCATACCAACGCAATGCCCGCCGCCCGAGATGGGCAGCGGGGACGGCGACGAGCGCGCCGAGAATAAACGCAAGAACTGGCGACACAGCCTAAGCGCTACTTCTTGCCCTGGTTAGCCACAGCGGCAGCGCCAGCAGCGGCAGCCTCCGGGTCGAGGTAGGTACCGCCCGGGTTGAGCACCTTGCCGCGCTCGCCGATTTCGTACAGCAGCGGCATGCCGGTCGGGATGTTCAGCGCCGCAATGTCCTCGTCGGAAATGCCGTCGAGGTACTTCACCAGCGCACGCAGAGAGTTACCGTGCGCTGCGACCATGACGGTCTTGCCCTGCAGCAGCTGCGGCAGGATTGCCTCCTCGTAGTACGGCAGGAAGCGACGCACAACGTCCTGCAGGCACTCGGTGCGCGGCACCTCCGGCAGGAACGCGTAGCGCGGGTCGTTGGTCTGCGCGTACTCGTTATCGATGTCAATCGCCGGCGGCGGAGTGTCGTAGGAACGACGCCACTCCATGAACTGCTCATCGCCGTACTTGTCGCGGATCTCCGCCTTGTTCAGGCCCTGCAGCTTGCCGTAGTGGCGCTCGTTGAGGCGCCAGTTGCGCACAACCGGGATCCAGTGGCGGTCCGCTGCGTTCAGCGCAATGTTGGCGGTGCGGATCGCGCGACGCAGCAGCGAGGTGAACACGATGTCCGGCAGGACACCCTTTTCAACCATGAGCTTGCCGGCGTTGACGGCTTCGCGCTCGCCCTGCTCTGTCAGGTCGACGTCCACCCAGCCGGTGAACTGGTTCGACTTGTTCCACTCACTTTGACCGTGACGTACAAGAATCAACTTTCCGTTACCCATGACTTTAAGCATGCCACGAAAGAGGTTTAGTGTCGTGGGCATGCTCAAGGTTTTTCGCTACGCCGCCGCGGTTGCTGTCGCCGCGGCACTGACCACTGCCCCATCTGCTGCCGCAGCGCCTGCGCTTGCCGCCCCCGGCGCGCCTGTGGCCACGCTGTTTCAGGGCTCTGATTCCTTTGCCAACACCTCGCGCTGCAGCCAGGGCCCTTCCGGTGTGGTGCGCACCCCTGACGGGCAGACGAAGCGGATCATGATCACCGCCGCGCACTGCTTCGACGTGGACGATAAAACGGTGCGCCCGGAGGTGTACGCGCCGGTACGAAGTGGTGGCGGGGTGCGCTACCCGCACGTGGGCACCATTGATACGCAGCGCAAGAAGTTCGAGCTGGGCAACGGCGAATTGATGGACTTCTACCGCATTATCGACGAGCCCGACTGGGCCATGGTCCGCCTCGACCCAGGCGTTTCTGCCTCCGGCTGGTCCGCCTCCCGCGACCAGTGGGGTTCTGCACCTTCCCGGAACGTGGCGATCACCGGGGTGAAGGACTACCGCAGCCTGGGCAACGAGCTGATCAGCTTTGACAACTTTGGCCAGCCCATCTGCAAAGACGGCATGCGCACCGGCCGCTCGTGCGGCACCCAGGTGTTCCGTACACAGAACTTCATCTGGCACGTCGGGTTGAACTACGCCTCGGGTGATTCCGGCGGCATCAACTACGACCCGCGCACGGGCGAGGCCATCGGGTTGACCGTCATTGGATACGGCCCCTTCGGCAACTCCCAGCAGATCGACCATGCGCTCGAGTCCGCCTACGGCATCCCCGACGGTCAGGTAAATCAGGCGTTTACTCCTGCTGAGCCGGCGCCGCGCGCGGAGTTTGCGACGCTTCGCGACGAAATCGCCCAGCACAACCCAGCCGCCGCCAACAAGCCCGCGCCGGCACCGTCGAAGTTCCACAAACTCACCGGCGCAGTCAACGGTGCCCAGGCTGATGCTGCTCGCCTCGCCGGGGAGGCGCAGCGTCTTCCCCAAGCAGCAGACCCGGTTGCCGCAGCGCAGGAGCTTGCCGGACGTGCGGGTGCCGCAGCCAACCAGCGTGCAGGTGAGATCAGCGCCGCCGTGAACGCGATCATCCGCTAGTTGCCGCCGGGGATCCGGGGAGCCTCACAGGGGTCGTAACCGTCGAGCGCTTGCTTATAGACGCCCGCGAGCTGGTCTGCCGACGCCGCCCAGCTAAACCGGGCCGCGTGGCGGACGGCGGATTCGCCCATGTGGATGCGCGTGGAGTCGTCGATAAGCAACCGCTCCAGCGCGTCCGCCCACTCGTTGGTGTCGTGACTGCCCGCCAGCAGGCCGGTCTCCCCGTCACACACCGCGATCGGGAGCCCGCCGACCTTCGCCGCCACCACCGGCGTACCTGTGGCCTGCGCTTCCACGGCGACCAGGCCGAAGCTTTCGTTGTAACTCGGCACCGCCACAATGTCCGCCGCCTGGTAGATGCTGACAAGTTCCTCCGGCGGGCGCGGGCCAAGGAAACGCACGGTGGCACCCAGCGCCTCCTCGTCCGCGATCGCACGGTAGTGCTCTACCGACGAACCGGACCCGCTCGCCCCACCACAGATGATCACGCGCAACGGACCTTCGACGCGAGCGCGGCGCACGACCTCCCCCATCGCACGCAACAACACCTGCGGACCCTTGAAGTCCTGCAACCTGCCCACGAACGCCACCACCTTCGCATGCAGCGGAATACCCAGGTGGCGGCGCGCAAGTTCCGTGTTGCGGTTCGTGCCAGGGGTGAACAGTTCCGTGTCCGCACCAGGGCTGACTACGTCGATCTTCGACGGGTCCACGTCGTAGAAGCGGGCAAGCTCGCTGGTTTCATCCTCGGTGTTGACCACGAGCGTTTCGGCGTTGTCCACGAGTTGCTGCTCACAAATACGGCGCGCCTCCGACTCCGAGCCACCCACACCGTAGGCGTTTTTCACCGCCGCCCACGTATGCCCGGTGTGCACCAGTGGCACCCCAGCAAGGTCGGCGAGCAACCACCCCACCTGGCCGGAGAGCCAGTAGTGGGAATGGATCAGGTCGTAGGAGCGCTCGTCTGCTCGGCAGAACTGCACCACCCCGCCGGCGAACGCCGCGAGTTGGGTGGGCAGGTCTTCTTTCTCCAGCCCCTCATACGGCCCGGCGACGATATTGATCACCCGGTAGCCTGGCTCGACCTCGACGATCTCGCCCTGGCTGGGCCGCGTCGCACGGGTGAACACATCCACCTGCGTGCCCTGGCGGGCCAGTTGGGTCGCAATGTTGTGAACGTAGACGTTCATGCCACCGGCATCACCGATTCCCGGCTGCTCGAGCGGAGAGGTGTGCATTGAAATCATGGCGACGCGCATGCGGGCCAGATTAGCGCGGCGCAAAACCCTGCGTCACTGCGCGTTGGTATGGCTTTGCAAGTCTTCCTCAGCGAGCTGTTTGAGAACCACCTCGAGCGGTGTCCTCGTTCCGTCGTCCTCCTCACGGGCACGGCGTAGCAGTTCGCGGTCAGCGACCTGCTCTAGCTCTTCCAACAGCACCAAGTCTTCAACCGGCACGATAGCTGCAGCAGACTTCCCGTTCCGGGTAATCAACACCCGCTCACCTGCATAATTCGCTCGGTCAACCGTCTCACCTAAGCGATTCCGCAATTCAACAAGCGCAATTGCGTCTTCCGGCGCTTTCACAGTGCACCACCCCTTCATCCATACTGTGTACAGTTGGTACACACTGTACACATTTTCTAGGGGGTGTCAATGAAATACCAAGTCGAGCTCACCAACCAAGCCAGTCGTGACCTCAGAAAAATTCGACGAAGCGACCGAAACACCTTCGAGCGAATTACCGAAGCCTTACAAGCGCTCTCCGCTAATCCATTCCCCGCCGGTTGTGTCCGATTAACCGGCTACGACGATTTCCGAATCCGGGTTGGCGGGTTCCGGATCATCTACTCAGTTCAGCAAAAAGTCGTTCTAGTGGAAGTACTGCGCATCGCGCCGCGTGGCGAGGTCTACAAAGGCCTTTAGTGCGCCGCGTGCCGGTGCCACGCACCGAAGTCCGCCGCCACCGTAGCCGCCAGGTGCTGATAGGACTTCAGGGTTGCCGGGGCCATGCGCTCCAAATCGACGACCGCACCTTCCGCCAGGTGCCTGTCGTACGGGATCGTGTGCACCGCCCGCGTGCGCGAGGCGAAGTGTTCGGTGACCTTGCCCATATCGATGGTCGGCTTGCCCGGTGCGGATGAGGAAACGACCACGACAGCGTTGGCGGCCAACTGGTCGTAGCCGTGGAGGTTGAGCCAGTCGAGGGTCGCGGATGCGGACTGCGCGCCGTCGAGAGCAGGTGAGGTGACCAGCACAAGCGCGTTGGCCAGGTCGAGCACGCCCGCCATCGCGGAGTGCATCAGGCCGGTGCCACAGTCGGTGAGAATGACGTTGTAGTGGTGCTGCAGGATGTCGATGGCGTGGCGGTAGTCGGCTTCCGAAAACGCCTCGGAGACCGCCGGGTCACGCTCGGAGCCGATCACCTCGAGCCGCGATGCTGCCTGGTTAGTAAAGGCACGGACCTGCGGGTAGCGGTGCGTTTCCGGCGCGTGGAGCAGGTCACGGATGGTGGCCGGTGGCGCGGTTGCTGCGCGTTGGGCAAGTGTGCCCAGGTCCGGGTTGGCGTCGATGGCGATGACGCGATCCCCGCGGGTCTGTGCAAACACGCCTCCAAGGGCAACGGTGGTTGTGGTCTTACCGACGCCACCTTTCAGGCTCATCACCGCAATGCGGTAGTCGCCGCGCAGGGGCGCACGGATGGCGTCGATAAGCTGCTGCTCCTCGAGCTCTTTGCGCGAACCGCCCGGGTTGATGCGACCACGAGTGGCGGTGTGGATCATTTTGCGCCAGCCCTGTTTCGGCGGCGATTTCACCGGATCCACCAGGTTGGTTTGATCGAGCACCTCAGGTGGTGTGAGTTCAAGCTCCGGCATGGCAACAGCGTCGCGAAGCGTGGCGTCATGGAACGTGGTCATGAAAAATCCCCCCGTATTTCCCCAAATATGTGATGCGGGCAAGTGTAGATGATCAATTTCTTGTGCGCACCCATTCACAACCTACGCAAGAGTAAGTTATACTCCGCAACACACTTGTATACACCTGACCACAACCGAGAGGATGCAATGGGCGCCGCAGACACACAGGCCTGGATTGAGCAATACGCCGAATGGACGAACCCGCGTCCCGAAATCGGCACAGATACGCTCGTGAGCTGGTTCAACCGGGCCGTGGCCACCCAACCGCGCAGCGCCGCAACATGGTTTATGGGCAAGGAGCTCACCTACGCCGAGCTCAACGATCACGTCGGCAGCGCGGCAGCCGGCTTGGCCAAACTCGGCGTCCAGCCTGGGGACCGCGTGGCGGTTGCGCTCCCCAACTGCCCGCAGCACGTCATCGCAGTCACGGCGATCCTGCGGCTGGGCGCGGTCGTCGTCGAACACAACCCGCTCTACACCGCAGACGAGCTCGAGCCACAGTTCAACGACCACGGAGCGAAGATTGCGATTGTCTTCGACCGTGAGGCGGACACCTTCCTCTCCCTGCGCGGACGCACCCCGCTGGAAACCGTTGTGGCCGTCAACATGATCGACGAAATGCCAACGCGCCTCAAGGCATTGCTCGCGCTGCCGATTCCGCCGGTAAAGAAGAAGCGCGCCGAGCTCAGCGCCCCCGCCCCCGGGGCAATGAACTTCACCGACCTACTGCGGACGCGTTCGCGCACGGTGCACTTGCCACCGATCGAACCGGAAACCACCGCCTTTATCCTCTACACCTCGGGCACATCCGGGAAACCGAAGGGCGCGCCGCTGACGCACCGCAATATCGTCTCGGTCCTCAAGGCGGGCATCGAGTGGCTGGAGGACTGGGGTGCGGTGCGCGAAAAGGTGCTCGCCGTGCTGCCGATGTTCCATATCTACGGCCTTGCGTTGAACTACGGCCTGCCACTGACGGTCGGCGGGCAGATCGTGCTCGTGCCCGCACCGCAGCCGCAGTTGTACCAGTCGGCGATCCTGAAAACGCGGCCTACGATGCTGCCGGGTGTGCCCACGCTGTACGCCAAAATCATCGAATGGGCGAAGAAAGACAACGTCGACCTTTCCTCGATTCACACGTCGATCTCCGGCGCATCCACCCTGCCTGCAGAGACGATCGAACTGTGGGAAAACACCACGGGCGGGCGCCTCATCGAGGGCTACGGCCTGACGGAAACCTCGCCGATCCTCGCCGGCAACCCCCTCGACGGCACACGTCGTCCGGGCTACATCGGTCTCCCCTTCCCCAATACGGAGATCCGCATCGCTGACCCGGACGACCCCTCTCGCACCATGCCCGACGGCGAGCCAGGCGAGCTGCTCGCCCGTGGCCCGCAGGTCTTCGCAGGCTATTTGAACAACCCGGAGGCGAACGAGAACGCGTTCCACGATGGCTGGTTCCGCACCGGCGACATGGCCGTCATGGAGCCGGACGGCTGGATCAAGTTGGTGGCGCGCATCAAGGAGATGATCATCACCGGTGGCTTCAACGTGTACCCGGACGAGGTGGAGGGCGTACTTCGCCGCCATCCGGATATCGACGACATCGCAGTCGTCGGCCGCCCCCGCGAGGATGGCGCCGAGGACGTTGTCGCGTGCATCACACTTGTCGACGGCGCCGCGCTCGACCCCGAAGGCCTCAAGGCCTACGCCCGCAAGCACCTGACGCGCTACAAGGTGCCGCGCGAGTTCTACCACTTCGAGGAGCTGAACCGGGACCAGACAGGCAAGATTCGTCGCCGTGAGGTTCGCGACACTCTCGTCAGTCTTCTTACCCAACCGTAGGTAGATGGGCGTAGGGTGGTCACCATGACTTCACCCTCCCCAACCAATGGAGACGCCCCCTGGCTGCAGTACTACCCCGAGTGGACCGCCCACTCGCTGGAGTACGGCAACCGCACGCTGAACGATCTTTACGACGACAACCTGGCCACCAACGGCAACAACACCGCCACCAGGTTCTTCGGCCGCACCCAGACCTTTAGCGAGCTCGACCGCGAGGTGCGCCGCGCCGCCGCAGGTCTGAAAGCCTTTGGCGTTCGCCCGGGTGACCGCGTGGCGATCATGCTGCCGAACTGCCCGCAGCACGTCGCCGCCTTCTTTGCTGTGCAGAAGATCGGCGGTGTTGTCGTCGAGCACAACCCGCTCTACACCGCCCACGAGCTGCGCCCACAATTCAAGAACCACGGCGCCCGTGTGGCAATCGTGTGGGACAAGGCCGCCGACACGCTCGAGCAGCTGCGCGCCGACACCCCGCTGGAAACCGTGGTCAGCGTGAACATGATCAAGGCCATGCCACGCGCCCAACAACTCGCGCTGCGCCTGCCGCTGCCGAAGGTGATGGAGGCCCGCGCAGCGCTCACCGGCCCGTGCAGCAACACGGTGCCATGGGAGTCATTGACCAGCTCCGCCATCGGTGGGCTGGGCACTGACCTGGAACCCCCAGCGGAGATCACTCCGGAAAGCCCCGCAGTGATCCTGTACACCTCCGGCACGACCGGCGCGCCGAAGGGCGCGGCACTGTCACACGCGAACCTGGTTGCCAACCCGCTGCAGGGCCAGGCGTGGGTAAAGGAACTCCAAGAGGGCAACCAGCGCATGTTGGCAGCCCTGCCGTTCTTCCACGCCTACGGCCTGACGTTCTCGCTGACACTGACCATGCTGATCGGCTCCGAACTCGTGCTCCTGCCTGCCCCGCAGATGCCTCTTGTGATGAAGGCCATCAAGAAAACCCCGCCAACATTCATTCCGGGTGTGCCCACCCTGTTCGAGCGCATCCTGCAGGCTGCGGAGAAGAAGAACATCGACCTGTCCCCGGTCCAGATTGGCTTCTCGGGTGCGTCGTCGCTGCCGAAGGAGATCATCGAGGAGTGGGAGCGCGCCACCGGCGGCCGCCTAGTGGAAGGCTACGGTCTGACGGAGACGTCACCGATCATCGTCGGCAACCCGCAGACCGCGGACCGTCGCCCCGGCTACATCGGCATCCCCTTCCCCGACACCGAGATCCGCATCGTCGACCCGGACAACCCGGACAAGGACATGCCCTACGGCGAGGACGGCGAAATCCTGGCGAAGGGCCCGCAGGTGTTCTCCGGCTACTTCAACAACCCTGAGGCCACCGAGAAGGTCTTCCACAACGGTTGGTTCCGCACCGGCGACATGGGTGTGATGGAGGAGGACGGCTTTATTAAGCTCGTCTCCCGCATCAAGGAGCTCATCATCACCGGCGGGTTCAACGTCTACCCTGCGGAGGTTGAGGAGGTCATCCGCACCCACAAGGACGTCGAGGATGTCGCCGTGGTCGGCCGTCCGCGCTCCGACGGTTCGGAGGATGTTGTCGCCTGCGTCGTGCTTCGCGACGGCGCCGCCCTCGACCCCGACGGCCTGAAGGACTTCGCCCGCGAGAACCTCACCCGTTACAAGGTGCCGCGCACCTTCTACCACTTCGAGGAGCTGGCCAAGGACCAGATGGGCAAGCTACGCCGCCGCGAGGTCCGCGAGGACCTGCTGTCCAAGCTCGAGCAGCGCTAAAGGCTCGGTCCGGACACCCGCGCTGCTTTGTTGGTCTCGCGGCGGCCATCCGCCGCTCCTCTCACAGATGGTGAGAACCAAATGGTGAGCTCGGCAAAATTTTGGCGTTCTCCCCGTTTGATTCTCACCATTTGCTCGTGCGACGGGGGTTCGCGCTAAAGGCCCACCCAGACCGGCTCGGGGTGCAGCTCAACGCCAAACTGCTTGTCGACGACCCCCTGCACCCTCCGAGCCAACGCCACGATGTCGTCCGCCGTGGCGTTACCCCTGTTCGTCAGCGCAAGGGTGTGCTTGGTGGACAGGCGTGCTGGCGCGTCCTCCCCGGGGAATCCGCGGGGGCAGCCGGCGCGCTCGATCAGCCACGCCGCAGACAACTTCTCTTGGCCCTCACCAGCGGCAAAGCGTGGCATGTGGTCTTCGCCGACCTTGGCCTCGATCTCATCCGCCAGTGCGGTGGGCACGACCGGGTTGGTGAAAAACGAGCCCGCGGACCACGTGTCGTGGTCGCCGGCGTCGAGCACCATGCCCTTCGCCCGGCGCGTCTCCAGCACGGATGCGCGGGCCTCCGCCAGCGACACACGCTCCCCGCCCAGGTGGCGCAGCGGGATCGACTGGTCGGTCTTCTCCAGCGCCAGCTCGATCTCCAGCACCACGGCACGCGAGGTGAACTTCAGGTTGGAGTAGCGATACGCCAACTCCAGTGACTCGGCGGACACCCACTCGTCCGCACCCGTCTGGCGGTTGTAGAGGCGCACGCGGGTGAGCACGTCCGAAATCTCGGAGCCGTACGCGCCGACGTTTTGCACCGGAGTGGCACCAGCGGAACCCGGAATGCCCGACAAGGCTTCGATACCACCGAGGCCATGGTCGACAGCAAAGGCAACCACGTCGTCCCAGACGGTGCCGGCTTGGATGCGCAGCGTGGTGTCGTCGATAAGCGAGATGCCCTCGTTGCGCACCAACACAGCAGTCAGATCGAGCGCACCTTCCGCAACAAGCAGGTTGGACCCGCCGCCAACAACAAGCAGCGGCGAACCGGCGCGATCAAGGCGCGCAACGGTCTCGGCGAGTGCTTCGGCGCTGGTGCACTCGATGATCTCGGCCGGCGAACCGCCGACGCGCAACGTGGTCAGAGAGGCAAATGATGGGGTTGACACGCCAACAACGGTAGTCTGTGACCCATGACTGCACGTAGTGAGATCACTGTGACCATCAACCAGCCGATCGAAAAGGTCGCGCAAGCCTACGCCACGCGCGAATACTGGGAGTTCATCGCAGAGAAACTCTCCCCGGAACCGGGCGAGCTCAACGAGTTCGCGGACAACACCGCAACCCTCTTTGAGATTCTGCCGACCTCTATCCTCCCGCCGGCAGCACAGGCGATGGTGTCCCAGGACCTGAAGCTCAAGCGCGTCGTCACCGTAGGCGCGCTCGACGGCGACACCGCCAAGCACACCATGACCGGCGACGTCAAGGGCACCCCGGTGGACCTCGGCGCCGAATACACCGCAACCCGCGACGGCGACAACACCAAGCTCGACTACGAGCTCGAAGCCAAGGTCAACATCCCGTTTATGGGCGCTGCCCTCGAGCCGAAGGTCGCCGAGGCACTCGAGGAGATCGTGGAAAACGAAGCGAAGCTCACCGAGCAGTGGATTAGCGAGAACCTCTAATCCCCCACTATCACAATCTCCGCGCCGATAACCCGGGTGCGGCGGGCAAACCCTACGGGGTGATCACCCGCGGCACGACCGGGTTTAATCGTCTGCGCAGATCTGATCGCTGGACCCGCTTTCACCCGCGGGTCCAGTCCCTGTTGCGAGCCGTACCCGACCCGCTGGCCGTGGATGTGGGCTACGGCGCCTCGCATGCCACCACCGTCGAATGGGCCGGGTGGCTGCGCCAGATCCGTCCCGACATCGAGGTCGTGGGACTCGAGATCGACCCCGAACGCGTCCTGCCGCCCCGCGACGGCGTGCGTTTCGAGCTCGGCGGGTTCGAACTCGCCGGCTACCGCCCCCACCTCGTGCGCGCCTTCAACGTGCTGCGCCAATACGACGTCGACCAAGTCCCCGACGTGTGGGACACCGTCTGCTCACGCCTTGCGCCAGGCGGCCTGTTCGTCGAAGGCACCTGCGATGAGATCGGGCGCCGGTGCGCATGGTTGCTTCTCGACGACACCGGCCCCGTCTCCTTAACCCTCTCCTGGGATCCCTTCCACACCGCAACACCCTCAGAGGTGGCGGAGCGCCTCCCCAAAGCGCTGATCCACCGCAACGTACCCGGCGAGGCCATCCACGCATTTCTTACCGACGCCGATACCGCCTGGGAACACGCCGCCGGATGGGAACCCCACGGCCCGCGCGTGCGCTGGCGCCACGCCCTCGACGACCTGGCCGCAAAATGGCCGATCACGCCCCAGCGGCGCCGCTTTTCCGACAATTCCGTGACCGTCGAGTGGAACGCCATCGCCCCAAGTTCCTAAACTGGCCCGCATGACCAAAGCCTGGAAAGTCACCCTCTCCATCATCGTCGGAGTACTCCTCCTGTTCGCCGTTGCGGAAGGAGGCATCCGCGCGTTCGTGTCCCACCAGGTCACGTCCGAAGCCCCGGAAGGCACCTCGGTGTCCTTCGGCCCAAAGCCAGTCACACTCGGCCTGCTGGGTGGAAAGTTCCCCCACATGAAAATCGACCAGGACTCCACCCTGGTTGTGGACGGCAACACCTTCACCGGCGCGCCCGCCGCCGTCGTGGAGATGGACAACGTCCACATCGCAGGTGGCGACCCGGTCGCCGAAACCCTCCACCTGACCTCCGATCTGCCCACCGACTACGTCCGCGCCATGCTCAACCAGCAGTTGGAGCAGCAGATGGGCGAGGACGCCGGATTCCTGGCCAACTTCATCAACGTCAGCGACGTCACCGCGAACCCCGAGGCCGGTACCTTCACCGTCGAGTTCAGCGGCGGTGTCGCAGGCATCGAACTGCGCCCCTCCATGCGTGACGGCCAACTCGCGCTCGAGGCCGAGAACACCTCGCTGTTCGGCTTCGACCTGCCCGACGGTGTCGCCGACGCCATCAGCGGCGCCCTGTCCAACGGCATGGCCCAGGAAGCCAACAGCACCATGCGTATCGACGACTTCCGCGTCATCGACGGCGGCCTCCAAGTCTCCATGGTGGGCACCGACGTGAACTTCAACGAACTGCAGATGATGCAAGAAAACCCCGCCGGGTTCACGACCCAGCAGGGTTAAGCGGTGCCGCTGCGGCGGCGCTGCGGCGGCGCGGGCGGTGTTACCAGCCGCCGTTGCCCTCCAGAATGTTTTTGATCTGGGGGCGGATGTCGAAGTAGTAGATACCGATCGCCACCGCACCAAACCATGCGATGAACGGCAGGCCGAGCATGCACGCCACTGCAGACAGCGCCAGGATGCCAATCCAGGCGCCCTTCGACTGGCGGCCTGCTGCTTCGAACGCGTCGGGGCGGGTCGTCGCCACGAGCCCGGCAGCCACAAGGCCTGCGATGCCGACCGCGAAGAGCATGAGGAAGCTCGCGCGTGACGGGAGCGTCGTGATGAACTGGATCTGCTCAAGAGCCGCGGTATCCATATCCCAACCTTCTAGTTAGCGGTGTTGTTGGAGTCGGTTTCGTCCGTCTCCAGAATCTCGCCGTCGATAATATCGCCGTCACCGGTGGTGTTGGTGAACTGGTCTTGGAGGCGCTCCACCAGGCCGTCGAAACGCGAGCGGACATCGCTCATAACACCCTTGTCATCGACACCGTCAAGAGCCTTATCCAGACGCTCGTTGAGCGCAGCGCGCACCTCATTCACCTTCGTAGTCACAGTCTCCTTGAGGTCGTCGGAGATCTGCAGATCACGCTCACGCAGGGAGTTAAAGAGCTTCTCCGCCTCGTCGACGAAGTTGTTGGCCACGTTGCGCACGTCACCCTCCGACGTCGCCGCGTTCAAGTTCGTGCGAGCCTCATCGGACGTGGATTGGAAACGCTCAGAGAGCTCGCCGGCTACCTTGCCCAGCGCCGCGCCGAGAGAAGAGCCCGCCAGCAGCAGGGCCTCGCCAGCGTCGCGCAGGTTATTACGGATCTCGCCATTGTTGTCAGCCACAGTTTTACCTTTCATCTAAAAGAACAAGAGCTGTGTCACAGTGTAAATAACCAAACCGGCCAGTGCACCGACCACAGTGCCGTTCAGACGAATGAACTGCAGGTCACGGCCCACCATCAGCTCGATCTTCTCCGCTGCTTCCTCCCCGTCCCAGCGCTCGATCGTCTCCGCGATGATGCCCACGATCTGTTCCGCGCCGTTCTCGGCCGCGTAGTGGGTGATCTTTTCCAGGCGTGCTTCGGCATCGGCGCGGACTGTGGGGTCGTCGCGAAGCTTGGTGCCCCATTCCATCGACGCATCCGCGACCTTCCTGCGCAGCGTGCTCGACGGATCCGAGGCCGCCTCCACCAACGCTGTGGACAACTGCGCCCACATCCCGGCAGACGCCGAACGCACCGCGTTCGACGCCATGATGTCGCCCTTCAACGCCTCCACGCGCGAGATCATCTCCCCATCAAACTGCAGGTCCTGCGCGAAGTCGTTGATCTGTCGGCGCAGCGCCCGCCGCGCCTCGTGCTGCGGGTCCGCGTCCACGTCCGCCATGAACGACACCAACTCGTCGTACACGCGCTGCCCCACGAGGTCTTTGGCGAATTGGGGTGCCCAGCGGGGCATACGTTCGTCGATAAGTGAAACGACCGTGTCCTCCATGCCATTTACTTTGCGACGACCCCACGCCACCATGTCATCCACCACCGGCTCCACCTTGCCATCCGCAATCAACCCCTCCAGCGCACGGCCCAGCGGCGGGCCCCAAATCGGCTCCGCAAAGCGGTCGATCACCTGCGAATCGATGAACCGCTCCGCCTCCTTCGGATCGATGCCCTCAACCATGCGCACCACGAACGTGCCCACCTCTTCGCTGACACGCTCCGCGTTCGCCGGCTGCGCCATCCACGTGCCTACCCGCTCCGGGATGCCCGCATCCATCACCTTCTGCGTAATCGTGCGCGCATTCAGGAAGTTCTCGCTGACAAAGTCGCTCAGCGCCCCCGCAACCTGATCCTTCTTGTTCGGAATGATCGCCGTGTGCGGAATCGGAATCCCCATCGGGTGCTTAAACAACGCCGTCACCGCAAACCAGTCGGCCAAACCACCCACCATGCCGGCCTCCGCCGCAGCACGCACGTAACCAATCCACGCCGCCGTTGCGCCTTGGGATTGCGCCCACGAGCACGCAAGGAAGATCACCGCAGCAACCCCAAGCAAACTTGTCACCGCGATCTTGTGGTTTCGCAGGACGCGGCGCCGCTCCGCCTCATTGGTTGGGCTTGGCATCAACTGATCAGTCATGCCCCCGATTAAAGCAGCCCGGCCGACATGGGCACGAAAAATGCCCCCTTCGCCGAAACGAAGAGGGCAAAAGCGTCCAGCGCGTTAGTTCACGCGGCCAGTGCGCTTGCGGTACTCCTTGTAATCCTTCCGGCCAAGGCCGATGAAGATGAAGGCGAGCACCGTGGTGATCACTGCCTCAGCGACGCCCAGGATGAGCAGACGCTCTGCCAGGCCGTGAGTCTGCGAGCCAAAGCCGTAGACCATCGCGCCCCAGCCCCACACTGCCAGGCCAACACCGAACAGTGCGGACAGGAGCAGACCCATCGCAACCCAGGTGAAGTTGCGGTTCAGGGACGAGTGCGGCGCACCCAGGGATACCGGGTCGTAGCCCTCGATGTACGTGTCCTCAATCCTGCTCTGGTACTCAGGGAAAGACTCGCTGTGGATATCTGCAACTGCATGAGAACCCATGATGATGTTTCCTTCTACTACTGCTGGTTCTACCAGGACTCCAATACCTCGGAGTATACGGCAGATCTAGTCGTCGCCACCCTTGAAGGCAGCACGGGCACGCTCAGCGTTGATCGCACCGACTGCATCAAGCGGGATACCGGCCGGGCAAACATCAGCACACTCGCCGTACAGCGAGCAGTGGCCGAAGTTCGTCTCCAGCTCATCAACCATGTTGCGGGCACGGCGGCCGCGCTCCATCTTGCCCAGCGGCAGCAGCTTCAGGTGCTTGAGCTTCGCGCCAGTGAACAGGTGCGCAGCACCGTTCGGGCACGCAGCCACACAAGCGCCACAACCGATGCAGGCCGCGTAGTCAAGCGCGGTCTCTGCATCCTTGTGGTTCACAGCCAGCGTGTCAGCATCCGGCGCGGTACCGGCGTTGACCGAAACGTAGCCGCCCTGCTGCATGACGCGGTCCAGAGCGGAACGGTCCACAGTCAGGTCCTTGATCACCGGGAATGCACCGGAGCGGAACGGCTCAATCTTGAGCGTATCGCCGTCGTTGTAGTTAAACAGGCGCTGCAGGCAGGCCGTCGTGTTCTGGCCAGCACCGTGCGGGCGACCGTTGACCAGTACGCCACAGGTGCCGCAAATGCCTTCGCGGCAGTCAGAGGCGAACACGAACGGTTCTTTGCCCTCTTCGACGTAGTTGTTGTTGACGTGGTCGAGCAGCTCCAGGATGGACATCTGCTCCACAGCGTCGTCGACCTGGACGGTCTCGAAGCTGCCCTCAGTGTCAGGACCAGCCTGGCGCCAGATTTCAAGTGTCAGTTTCATTACTTGTAGTTCCTTGCCATCAGCGGGATCGAATCGAAGTACAGGGGTTCAGCGTGGCGGATGAACTGGCCTTCGCCGGCCGGCTCCCACGCGGAGACGAAGCACCAGTTGTCGTCGTCACGCTCTGCCTCGCCGTCATCGGTGAGGTGATCCATACGGTAGTGAGCACCGCAGGACTCGTCGCGGTCGAGAGCGTCGATGCACATGAGCTCGCCGAGGTTGATGTAGTCAACCAGGCGCAGCGCAGCCTCGAGGGTCTGGTTCATGTCATCCGCGGTACCCGGGATGGAGATGTTGGTCCAGAAGTCCTCGCGCAGTGCACGGATCTTACGGATGCCCTCTTCCAGGCCCTCCACGGTGCGGGCAACGCCACAGTGCTCGTAGAGGATGTCGCCGAGCTGCTCGTGGAAGTGCTCCGGGCCGTGCGGCTCCGGACCACGGATGGACATGATGCGCGCGATGCGCTCCTCCACCTCAGCAACAACGTCCTTGGCTTCCTGGGAGTCCTCGGAGAGCTTCTCCTCACCGAGGTGGTTTGCCAGGTAGTTCGGGACGGTGAACGGCAGGGTGAACCAGCCGTCGACGGATGCGGACAGCAGCGAGTTAGCACCCAGACGGTTTGCACCGTGGTAGGTCCAGGAGCACTCACCGGCGGCGAACAGGCCGTCGATGGAGGTCATCTCGTTGAAGTCGGTCCACAGGCCGCCCATGGTGAAGTGGACGGTCGGTGCAATACGCATCGGAGCCTTGTACGGGTCGTCGCCAGTGGAGTCCTCGTACATCTCGAACAGGTTCGAGTAACGCTCACGGATGGTGTCCTCGCCGAGGCGCTCAATCGCGTCGGAGAAGTCCAGGTATGCGGAGTTGTGCAGCGGGCCAACACCGTAGCCGGCATTGAGCTGCTGGGAGATCGCACGGGACGCAACGTCACGCGGCACCAGGTTGCCGAAGGCCGGGTAGCGACGCTCCAGGAAGTAGTCGCGCTCGTCTTCCGGAATGGTGTTCGGGTCGCGGTCGTCGCCCTTTTCCTTCGGGGTCCAAATGCGGCCGTCGTTACGCAGCGACTCCGACATCAGCGTGGTCTTTGCCTGCCACTTCGCGTTGACCGGAAGACCGGTCGGGTGGAACTGGACGAAGCACGGGGACGCCAGGTAGGCACCACGCTCGTACGCACGCATCATGGCGGAAGAGTTGGAGTTCTTCGCCAGCGTGGTCTTGTGGTACACGTTGCCGTAACCGCCGGTAGCCAGGATGACTGCGTGGCCGGTGAACGGCGTGATCTCACCGTTGATCAGGTTACGGGTCACAATGCCGGAGCAGTGCTTCTTGCCGTCCTTCTGGGTGATGATCAGATCCATCAGGTCGTGGTGAGTGAAGATCTCAACGTTGCCCAGGTGGATCTGGCGCTGCAGAGCCGAAGCGGTGGACAGCTGCAGCTGCTGGCCTGTTTGGCCACGGGTGTAGTAGGTACGGGAGACCTGCACACCACCGAACGAACGGGTGGCCAGGGTGCCGCCGTACTCACGAGCGAACGGAGCGCCAATGGCGTTCATGTGGTCGATCACGCGGACCGACTCGACAGCCAGGCGCCAGCAGTCGGACTCGCGGCAGCGGTAGTCGCCGCCCTTCACGGTGTCCTTAACGTGGCGGTAAGCACCGTCGTTATCCACCTTCTTGCCGCGGGCGGAGTTGACGCCACCCTGTGCAGCAATGGAGTGCGCACGACGCGGAGCATCGTGGTAGGTGAAGGACTTGACGTTGTAGCCGAGCTCGCCAAGTGCCGCAGCAGCTGCGCCACCGGACAGGCCGGTACCAACAACGAGGACGGTGAACTTACGACGGTTCAGCGGCGACACCAGGTTCATGTGGTCCTTCTGGAACTCCCACATGTCCTTCATGCGCACTTCGTCGCGGTTTGGCTCGTTGGACTGCAGGATCTCACCCGGGGTGACACCAGCAGCAGCCGACTCCGGCTGACGGAACGCCTGTGCCTGGGCCTGGCCAGCAGCCGGCGTCTCGGTGGAGGCCTGCTCGCCGTGCGAACCCTGATTCGAGGAAATAGAGGTAGTCATATTGTTTCTCCTATTTGGCCATTACCGAACGAAGTCCGGGACCCAGCCGGCCGCAAGAGCGATCGGCATGATGACGTTTCCGGCGACGACGATGAACGGAAGGATGTACGCGAGCACGACCATGAGGCCCTCACCGCGCTTGCCCAACCAGCCAAGGTCAGACACAGCGAGGTAGATGCCGTGGGTCAGGTGCAGCAGCAGTGCCAGGTTCGCGACAACGTAAACCAGGGTGACCCACCAGCGACCTGGGCCAAAGGTAGCCAGCAGGTTGTTGCGGACTGCGCCGTGGACGAACTCGTCGGAAGCCACAGCAACACCCATGGTGAGGTCCAGGATGTGGAACACGATGAACAGCAGCAGGATGACACCCGTGACCAGCATTGCGCGGGTCGCGGTGGACTGCCAGCCACCCATCAGGCCCGTGCGCTTGAAGCGACCGCGGGACTTCTTCGAACGGCCGTGCAGGGCGAATGCTCCCCAAACGTGCAGCACCAGGCAGGCGAGCAGCACGATGCGAATAATCCACAGGAAGCCCTCACGCGGGAACAGCGGCTCGCCGATCGTGCGGAGGAACTCGCCGTAGTCGTCGATCGGCGCGGAGCCGTCGGCGTGCAGCGGCATAAAGATCTTCAGGTTGCCCACCATGTGGCCAAGCACGAAAAGACCGAAGATGAGGCCGGTGATGGCCATGGTCAGCTTGATGGCCCATGTTGGGTAGGACGGCCGCTCGCGCAGCGGCTTTTCAGTAATTTTTCCGTGACGAATGGCTTCACGGTCTGCGTTTTGTACAGTCATGGCACCTCCAGTGTCGCTAATACTCTATGAGAATCGCGCCGGTTACACACACCTGAATTGCAGGCCGATCCATGTTTTTCCCAAGTTTCAACCGACACTTGACCCCTCTCCCCAGTACGCACCGCACTTTGTGACCTTCCTCACTGCGGGACATTGATGGTGGATAGCCAACAATCCTCACCCCGTTAAGTGTCAATCTTTGGTTGGTTAGTTTCACCTAACTGCCAGCTCGGGGCGAAATCGGTACGCTGGCCCCCATGGCTATTGACAAGAACACCGAGAACTCTGCAACCCGTCAGATTGATGCCCCTGCGGCCGCGATCTTCGACATCCTGTCCAACCCCGAGCGCCACGCCGAGACCGACGACTCCGGCATGGTTGTCTCCGCCGATCAGGCCGAGCGCCTCAAGGCAGTCGGCGACACATTCACTATGAACATGACCAAGGAGGACGGCGACTACCAGACCGTCAACGAGGTCTTCGCCATCCAGCCGGACCGCATCATTGGCTGGAAGAACGTGGAAAACACCACCGCCCAGGTGAAGGTTGGCGCGAAGTGGCTCTACGAGCTCGAGCCGATCGACGCCGACAACACCACCGTGAAGCTCACCTACCAGCGCGATGAGCTGGAGGAGAACCTGCTGGGCATGACCGAGAAGTTCAACGACGACTTCCTGGCTAAGTCCCTGGACAAGCTCGCAGCAGCAGTCGCAGGCGCATAAGCACTCGCTAATCGACGCCCCCACGCGGCACCCCGCCAGCCGGGGCGCCGCGTTCTGCTTTTGCTGATCGTCTAGCTTCCTTGGCAGCACAACCAGACGATCAACGCACCTCGCCCGCGTTTTCCCAGGTGATAACGCAACCCATGTTCAATATGGCGCGGATCGTCTAGTGGCAGCTAGACGATCCGCACCACAACATAAAAAAGGGGCGCGACCTGTGCGGTCGCGCCCCTTTTTATGCGGCGATCAATTAAAGGTTGATCATGTGGCCTTCGACGCCGTGGGCGACTTCCTTGAGCACCTCGGACAGGGTCGGGTGGATGTGGATGGAGCGAGCGATCTCACCAGCGGTCAGATCGAAGCGCTGTGCAAGCACAACCTCCGGCAGAAGCTCGGAAACGTTCGCGCCAACGAGGTGGGCGCCGAGGATCTCGCCGAACTCAGCGTCGGCGACGAGCTTGCCAAAGCCAGCGGTCTCAGCCAGGCCAACTGCCTTGCCGTTTGCGGTGAACGGGAAGGTCGCGACCTTGATGTCGCGGTCCGGCCACTTCTCCTTGGCCTGCTCCTCGGTGTAGCCCATGGAGGCAACCTGCGGGTTACAGAAGGTGGCGCGCGGGGTCATCATGTAGTCCTCGATTTCGAGGGTCTCTGCACCCGCGATGGTCTCGGCGGCGATGATGCCCTGTGCCTCTGCGACGTGGGCGAGCTGGAGCTTCGCGGTGACGTCGCCGATGGCGTAGATGTGATCGACGTTGGTGCGCATGCGCTCGTCGATAGCAATGGCGCCACGGTCGGTGAGCTCGACGCCGGTGTTCTCCAGGCCGTAGCCCTCGGTGCGCGGTGCGAAGCCGACGGAGATCATGACGCGGTCGGCCTTGAGGGTCTCGGTCTTGTCGGAGCCGTTCTTCTTTACGTCGACCTCGACGGAGTCGCCATTGTCGCGGACCTCGGTGGTGGCGTGGCCGGTGAGCAGCTTCACACCAAGCTTCTTGTAGGCCTTGGCGATCTCCTTGGATACGTCCTTGTCTTCGTTCGGCAGGACGCGGTCCTGGTACTCGATGACGGTGACGTCAACGCCGTAGTTGGACAGCACGTAGGCGAACTCCATGCCGATGGCACCTGCGCCGACGATGACCATCTTCTCCGGAGCCTCAGGGTTGAGGATCTGCTCTTCGTAGGAGACGACGTTCTCGGACAGTTCGATGCCCGGCAGGGTGCGCACGACGGCGCCGGTGGCGATGATGCAGTCGTCGAAAGTGACGGTCTTGCCCTTGTCGTCACCCTCGGTGATCTCGATGGTCTTGGCGTCCTTGAAGGAGCCCAGGCCGTTGATTTCCTGGATCTTGTTCTTCTTCATCAAGTAGTGCACGCCACCGACGATCTTCTGGGAGACCTGGCGGGAGCGCTTGTGGGCGTCGGTGTAGTCGAACTCCACGTCACCCTTGATGCCGAAAGTTTTTGCTTCGTGGTTGAAGATGGAGGCGACTTCAGCGTTCTTGATAAGCGCCTTGGATGGGATGCAGCCTACGTTGAGGCAGACTCCGCCCCAGTACTGCTTCTCAATGACAGCAACTTTCTTACCCAGCTGAGCTGCACGGATGGCGGCGACGTAGCCACCGGGGCCCGCGCCGAGGACAACAACGTCAAAATGTTCTTTACTCACGATGCATATGGTACGTCCCCGTCTGGCAAAATGTGGCGGAGGATCTCCCCAAGTCTTTAGGAAAGCGAGCACAGTTCCGTGAAACTCACGCGTCCGGCCATCGCCGCAGCCGCTGTCGCCCTTGTTACAGCAGGTGCCGTTCCCGTTGTCCATTACGCATCTTCGCTTGACGACGACACCCCCGCCGTCCTCAGCGCTGCCCAGTCGACAGTGAACACAACACTGCCCGAGACCACCACCTCGGAGACGACCGAGCCGACTGAGAAGTCGACCACGTCGGAAACGTCGGCAACGTCGACCTCGAACGAGCCCACCCCCACCACGTCCGAGCTGGTACCGGAGGGCTCCAGCAAGGACACGACCAACGAGGACCTCACCTCGAAGGATGACTCAGCCGCTGACGCGGATGCGGACGCCACGGTGCTTTCGGAGGATGCGGCGAAGCTGAACCCGATGGGTGAGGATATGCAGCAGCACCCTGCGATCAAGGAACTCGGTGAGGTGCCGAAGACGATGAGCGGCGCGGAGCAGCGCTGGGTCAAGCGTCTGGCCGACAACCAGCACGTGTGGAAGAACGAAGCGCTGCGCGTGTACTCGGAATCGATGGGCCGTTACATCCCGGTCGCGGTGTTCTACGCCACCAACGACAAGGGCGAAACGGTCGAGAACGCCCCGACGGTTTACCTACTTAACGGCGCTGGTGGCTCCGAGCAGGACACCGACTGGGTTTCCCAGGCACTCGAGGAAGTCCACGAGGTCTACGGTCACTCGGGCGCGAACGTGGTCATCCCGATGGAGGGCGCGTTCTCGTACTACGTCGACTGGGCTGCAGAGCCACCGACGAAGGACAACGTGTTTTACAAGGGCAAGCAGATGTGGTCGACGTTCCTGGCCAAGGAACTGCCGCAGACCATCGAGCCATACATCAAGGCTGACCCGAACCGCCGTGGCGTGATCGGCATGTCTATGTCCGCCACCTCGTCGCTGCTGCTCGCTGAGCACAACCCGAACATGTTTAAGGCCGTCGGCTCGTTCTCCGGCTGCCCGGCAACGTCGCGTCCGCTGCCGAGCTTCTTCATCAACCTCACGGTGGACCGTGCTGCACCGGGTGTCATGACGCCTGAGTACATCTTCGGCCCGATGGGTTCGGACTACAACCGCCGCTACGATGCCCTAGTCAACGCACCAGCTCTGGCGGGCACTGACACGAAGGTGTACATCTCCACCGGCACCGGCCTCGCAGCGGAGACCGACATGCCGGGCACGTTGCGGAAGCGCCTCGAAGATGCGGGCCTGGACTCCTCCGACGCGTTTGTGAAGGGTTCCGCGAACGCCGCGACCCTCCTGGTCGAAGGTGGCGCGATCGAGGCCGCGATGAACGCCTGCACCCACGACTTCCTGGTCAAGGCGCGTGCCAACGGTGCGGAGGTCGCTCACGCTGAGCTGCGCCCGGTTGGCACCCACTCCTGGCCGGTGTGGCGCGATGACCTGAAGCGCTCCTACGAGACCGTGTTCAAGTCGGCGCTCGGCCTGTAACCGCGCCTGTAAAAAACAGGCAACAAAAAAGAGGCACCCTGCCACAGGGTGCCTCTTTTTCTAGCTTTTAGAACATGCCCAGGCCGTAGGCGATCGTGGAGGACGTCGAGGAGCCGAAGTGGATGAGCTGGCCGAGGACCTCGTTGATCTGCAGCTGGACGGATTCGATCGGGTTCATGTCGCTTTCCTTTCAAAACGTGGAACATCTGTAACAATAGCCACAGGTTTAACGTATGTACCGTACAATGACGCTTCGAATGTCGTCAGGCAACACACTTTCGTTACAGAAACGGGGACCCGCCTCATGAAGACCTTGAAGAAAGCTGCGCTCGCAGCACTCACCGCCGTCGCCCTCGCATGTGGTACGACTCCCGCGGTGGCGCAGCCGGTTGGCGTGGTCAAGGCGTGGGACGCCACGGCAAACCCGCCGACTGTCATCCACACCGGCAAGCCGCAGTCCTGGGTGAAGCAGGTCGACCACAAAACGGTCCTGTCCTACAACGTGTTCTCCCCGTCAATGAACCGTGACATCCCCGTCGCCGTCATCCCCGCCACCAACCCGGCTGGCCAGCGCGTCCAGGGCGCGCCGACGCTCTACCTGCTCAACGGCGCAGGCGGTGCGGAGCAGGACCAGGACTGGATCCACCTGCACACCACCAAGGACTACTTCGCGGGCAAGGGCGTCAACGTGGTCATCCCGCAGGCTGGCGCATTTTCGTACTACACCGACTGGGTCGCCCCAACCGTGCGCTCCCGATACCTCAACGGCCCGCAGAAGTGGGAGACGTTCCTGACCAAGGAACTGCCTGGTCCGATTGAGCGCACCCTCGGTGCAAATAACAACCGAGCGATCGCCGGGTTCTCCATGTCGGGCACCTCGGCGCTCGTCCTGCCGCAACACAACCCGGGCATGTACAAGGCGGCGGCATCGTTCTCCGGCTGCGCGGCGACATCCTCGCCAGCCGGTTACAACTTCGCCCGCATCACCGTGAACCGCGCGTCGGCTACCCAGGACTTCAAGACCGTCACCCCGGAGATGATGTGGGGTCCGATGGGCGGACCCTACAACCGCTGGAACGACGCCCTGCTCAACGCCGAGAAACTGCGCGGCCTGAAGCTCTACGTCTCCGCGGGCACCGGCCTGGCGGGGCGCAGCGACCAGGTCAGCTACCTCATCGGCCTCGGCGCACCGGACCCGATCGCACACATCGGCGCGGCAACGCTGCAGGTAGAAGGCGGCGTGATCGAGGCTGCGATCAACACCTGCACCCACGACCTCAAGGCAAAGCTCGACGGGTTGAACATCCCGGCGCACTTCGAGCTGCGCAACGTGGGCACCCACTCCTGGCCGTACTGGCGCGACGACCTGGACAAGGCCTGGCGCACCACTATCGCACCGGCACTCGGGGTGTAAGCACGCGCTGGACTAGACTTCGCAGGCGATGAAACGCCGCAGCGACAACTACACGGGCGTGGAACCCAACCGTGGGTTCCACGTCACGCATTACGACCTGGATTTCGACTACATCGTCGGACCCAACCGGCTCAACGCCACCGCAACGTTGACGCTGACCACCACCGAAGCCCTGCACCACCTGACGTTGGATGTGGCGGAGGGGCTTGCGGTTCGGCGCGTGGAGTCGTCGATAAGCAGTGGCATCAAGCGCTTCCGCCAGTCGGGTGGAAAATTGCGCATCTCGCTTCACGACGACCTCCCGGCCCACACCGAATTCACCCTCACCATCCGCTACGGCGGCAACCCCCGCCCGCGACGCACCGCGTGGGGTGAACTCGGCTGGGAGGAACTGGACAACGGCGCGCTGACCGCCAACCAGCCCAACGGCGCGCCCACCTGGTTCCCCTGCAACGACACCCCCGACGAGAAGGCGACCTACACGTTTAACGTGCGCACCGACCGCGACTACGTCGCAGTAACCAACACCACCGCGCACCCGATGCCGACGTACCTGGCCACGGTGCAGGTCGGCCAGTTCCAGCGCGTGGAGCTCGGCCGCAACGTCGTCGCGTGGCTGCCCGGCGCGCAACCCGGCGACCTGAACAAGCAGCAGGCGATGCTGGACTACTTTGAAACCGTCTTCGGGCCATACCCGTTTGAGAACTACCAGGTAGTCGTGCACGAGGAGGCGCTGGAAATCCCGCTCGAGGCGCACGGTTTGTCCATCTTCGGCATCAACCACCTGCGCCGCAACGAGCGGCTGATCGCGCACGAGTTGGCGCACCAATGGTTCGGCAATTCGCTCGGCATCGGCCATTGGCGCGATATCTGGCTCAACGAGGGTTTCGCCTGCTACGCCGAGTGGCTGTGGGCGGATCACGCAGGACAGATGCCTATCGACGACTCCGTGCGCACCCACTACGACAAACTCACCCCCATGCGGTTTACCCTGGCGGATCCGGGCCCGCGCGACATGTTCGACGACCGCGTGTACAAACGCGGCGCGATCACGCTGCATGCTTTACGACGAAGCGTCGGCGACACCGTCTTCTCCAACACCGTGCGCGATTATGTGGCTGCGAACGCGGACGGGATCGTGGATACGCAAACGCTCATTGACGCCTTTGCCCGCAACGGCGCCGACATTGCCCACATCTTGGACGCGTGGGTGCAGCGCGCCGAACTGCCGGAGTGCCCGTGAAACACCTCTCGCTGGCGACAGTGTTCGCCGCCATCAGCGGGCTGGTCGTCGTCTGGGTCGCCGGCTGGGCGCTGGACGTAGAAACCGGCTACCGGTACTTCCTGGCCTACTGGGGGTTGTTCTTCGCGTGCGCCGGGATCGTGGACGGCATCACCCACGAAACCACCCGCGCCGTCGCCGCCGCCCGCGAGGACGGCACCCACGGCAACGCCAACCCGTGGCGGATGGGTGCGGTCATCGGCGGGGTGGCGCTGGCGCTCGTGGCGGTGTTCGGCCTGTTCGGCATGGGTACGATCGTCCCCTCCGACCCGACGCTGGCCACCGCGCTGCTGGCGTTCGGCCTGCTGTCCTACGCGTTCCAATCGGTGCTCTCCGGCGTGCTGTCCGGCGCGGGACTGTGGGAGCGCTACGCCGCACTCGTGGCGTTGGACTCCGGCGCGCGCCTGGTCCTCGCCGTGCTCACGCTGCTGCTTGGCGGTGGGCTTCGCGAGTTCCTCATCATCACCGTCATCGGCGCCCTGAGCTGGGTGGTCATCCTCGCCGTCGACCCGGTGCGCGTCGCCTTGGACGTGGACCGCGCCACGTTCGTGCGCCGCGTCCTCTCCGCCATGACCGCCTCAGGCGCCTCCGCAGCGCTGATCACCGGCTTCCCCACCGCCGTCAGCGCCGCGTTTCCCGACGACCCGCAGACCTCCCTGACCGTCGCCGCGATCTCGAATGCCGTCATGCTCACCCGCGCACCCGTGCTCGTGCCGCTGCAACGCTTCCAATCGGCGCTGGTGGTGCGGTTCGTGGAACACCGCGACCGTATTTACAAGGCGCTGGCCGCCCCCATCGGCGCGGTGCTCGCCCTCGGCGTGGTGGGGTTCGCCGCCGCATGGCTCATCGGGCCGTGGATCCTGCGCCTCGCGTTCAAACCGGAACTGTTCGTCGCCGGCATCACGCTCGGGCTGCTCACGTTCGCGTCGGCGTTCATGGGCATGCTCATGATCACCGGCGTGGCAGTGCTCGCACAGGAGCGGCATGCGTTTTACGTGGCAGGCTGGGGCGCGGCAACCCTGAGCGCCTTCGCGGTCCTCTTCATCGCGCCGTGGGGCGTGGCCACCTCGGTTACCGTCGCCCTGTTCGTCGGGCCGGTTGTCGGTGCGCTCGTGCACCTCGCAGGCCTTGTAAGGTAACGCGATATGGAATCTTTGCTGGTCACCGGCGGCGCCGGTTTTATCGGGTCGAACTTCGCACGCATGGCGGCGCAGCGCTACCGCGTCGTTGTGGTGGACAAACTCACCTACGCCGGCAACCGCGCCAACGTCCCCGAGGGCGTCGAGTTCGTCCAGGGGGACATTTGCGAGCAATCGCTTATCGACGACCTGGTCAACCGCACCGACGCCGTCATCCACTTCGCGGCAGAATCCCACAACGACAACTCCCTGCGGGACCCAAGTGCGTTCGTGCAATCCAACGTGGTGGGCACCTTCACCCTGTTAGAAGCCGTGCGCAAATTTGATAAGCGCCTCCACCACATCTCCACCGACGAAGTCTTCGGCGACCTCGAACTCGGCGGCAACGACGCATTCACCGAAACCACCCCCTACAACCCGTCGTCGCCCTACTCCGCAACCAAAGCCGGCTCCGACCACCTCGTACGCGCATGGGTACGCTCCTTCGGCATCAAAGCGACGATCTCGAACTGCTCCAACAACTACGGCCCCTACCAGCACGTAGAAAAGTTCATCCCCCGCCAGATCACCAACATCCTGTGCGGCCAACCCGCGAAGCTCTACGGCACCGGCGCCCAGGTGCGCGACTGGATCCATGTCGACGACCACAACGACGCCGTCCTCACCATCCTCGAGCACGGCCGGCTCGGCGAAACCTATAATATCGGCGCAAACCAGCCACACACCACAAACAAGCAGGTCATCGAAACAATCTGCGAAATCATGGGCGGCACCTACGAACACGTCGCCGACCGGCCCGGCCACGACCAGCGTTACACCATGGATGCCACCAAACTCCGCAACGAACTCGGCTGGACACCCAAGCACGACTTCGACACCGGACTGCGCGACACCATCGACTGGTACCGAGAGAATCGTCGGTGGTGGGAGGACGGTAAGGGTGTCGTCGAGAAGCAATATGCGCAAAGGGGACAGTAATGATCGCAGGACTTGAAATCCACGACCTCACACTGCACAAAGACAACCGCGGCTGGTTCAAAGAAAACTGGGCCGGCCAAGCACTCGTACCGCAGCAACAAAACGTGAGCTACAACGCCCGACGCGGCGCCACCCGCGGTATGCACGCAGAACCCTGGGACAAATGGGTCTCCGTCGCCACCGGACGCGTCTTCGGCGCGTGGGTAGACATGCGCGCCGGCTCCGAAACCTACGGCGAAACGTTCACCTGCGAAATCGGACCCGACACCGCCGTGTTCGTCCCCCGCGGCGTAGCCAACGGCTTCCAAGCGCTTGAAGACGACACCACATACATCTACCTGGTCAACCAGCGCTACAGCCCCGGCGGTGCGTACTGCTCCTACCGCGAGATCGACTGGCCGCTCGAACCCACCGAACTCTCCGCCGCCGACCAAGCACACCCCATGCTTGCCGACGCCACCCCACTACCACCCCGCCGCATCCTAGTCACCGGCGCCAACGGGCAGCTCGGCCGCGCGCTGCGTGCAATCTGGTCCGACGAGGAGGCGTTGTTTGTCGGCCGCGACGACTTCGACATCTGCCACGCCGCTGACGCGACGGGCAGCGTGAGTATCGACTGGTCCGAGTTTTGGGCCGTGGTCAACTGCGCCGCATACAACGACGTCAACGGCGCCGAAACCGACCGCGCCACCGCCTGGGCCGCCAACGCCACCGCCCCCGCCGCGCTCGCCAGGCTTGCCGACGAGCACGACCTCACCTTCGTCCACGTCTCCTCCGACTACATCTTCGACGGCACCGTCGAGGTCCACGACGAAACCGAAGTGCCCTCGCCGCTGTCCGCCTACGGAGCCTCCAAAGCCGCCGGCGACACCGCCGCGCAAACCGCCCGCAAGCACTACGTCATCCGCACCTCCTGGGTCTTCGGCGACGGCGCCAACTTCATGGAAACCATGGCCCAACTCGCCGAAAAGGGCGCCACGCCGAAGGTGGTATCCGACCAGCGCGGGCGCCCCACCTCCGCCGAAGACCTGGCCAAAGGCATCGCGCACCTGCTTCGCACCGGTGCCGAATACGGCGTGTACAACATCACCTCCGACGGCGACACCGTCGGCCGCGACGAAATCGCCATGGCCGTCTACATCGCCATGGGCGGCAACCCCGCCGACGTCCACCCCGTCACCACCGAGGAGTACGGCCTCGACGCCGCCGTGCGCCCCCGCGAATCCACTCTGTCGCTGGACAAGATCAAGGCCACCGGGTTCGCGCCGACGAACTGGCGGGCAGCACTCGCGCTCTACGTCGCCATGCGATAGCCCAGCTGAGGGGGTGAATCCCGCTTATACTTCCGGAAGTCCCCACCCCGTTCCCAGGAGATTTCCATGAAAACGTCGCGCTTCCTTGCTCTTGCTACTGCCACCGCTGTGGCCTTTTCCGCTGTCACGCCTGCGCAGGCAGCGCAGATCGGCCCCCTCAACCAAAACAAATGCAAGGTGACCTTCACCGCGGCGGAGAAGGATTTCCTGACATCGATGGAACAGGACGTGGCGAGCCGACTCGACTCGACGTTTGCACGCGACATCAACCTGTCGCTCGAAGCCGCATACCCGTCCGCTCGTCCCGTTGGCAATGACTTCGTCGACGCCAACAAGCAACCACTCACCGGCCACAAGACTGTCGATGCCTTCGACGCAGCATTCGACGCCCTGAACAAGGACTCGTACCTGAACCGACTGGGTATGGCAGGTATGAATGAGTCGACCGCGAAGTTTTATCTGCAGCTGCGCGCGCGAGCTGCCTATGGGCAGAACCTCGCCGGCGGCACCGAATCCGAGGAAACAGACTGGGATAATTACTACGTCGAAGCGAGGAAGAAAGAGGGCGATATCGAAGGCAACTTCGCTGGCGCCCTGCTAGCTCTCTTGTTTGGTCTCACCGATGTCCTTGGCAACGAGGCACAGATGGAGAAGTTCTACTCCACCTTCGAGAAAACCTCCGCTGGCAAGTACTTCGAGGGCCTGAACGCCTTCCTCAACGCCAACGCGGACGCTGAGGAAGCTTGCCTCGGTGAAGGCAACACCACGGTTGCGTTCCCGACGAAGCCCGCGAGCCAGCCGAGCAAGGAAGACGGCTCCTCCACCGCTGGCATCGTGGTCGGCGTGATCGCCGCTGTCCTCGCAGTCGTCGGTATCGCGGCGGCTTTCGCACCGCAGTTGGGTCTCCAGATCCCGGGCCTGCGCTAACTGAGGTCGCAGGCAACTTACCAATCAACTTCCCAACTACTTACCAACATGGGAAGTTGATTGGTAAGTTGGTGGCATGTTGCCGGTCGATCTTGCTCAGCTGCTAGACAAACTCCGCATAATCGGTACTGAACAGCAGCACGTAGAAGTTAAATCCGGCGCCGGCAAAAACATGTTGGAAACACTCAGTGCTTTTTCTAACAAAGACGGCGGAATCATCATTTTTGGAATCGACGAAGAATCGGGTTTCACCCCGGTTCCCAACTTCGATTCCCGGAAAACTCAAGACTCTCTAAATTCATTTTGCGAGAAGCTCACTCCGCCAGTCCGTCCAACGGTCGAAGTCATGCCATTCGAAGGTTCCAGTGTCGTCGTTGCACATTTCAAAGAAATGGCTCCGTTTGATAAACCGTGTTATATCACCGCACGTGGGCCCTACGGTGGCAGCTATATCCGTTTAGGCGAAAGCGAACATCGCCTTACCGCGTATGAAGTGGATCGATTGCGCGAGGAAAGCCACCAACCACGCTGGGATCGCACTCCCGTCGAAGAAGCACGCTTAACCGACTTAGATGAAAATATTCTTCGGTCCTACCTTCAGCAACAACGCAATTCACGTCCGAAGACCTTTAAGGACGGGGAAGACATCGCGCTCCGACGGCTTCAAGTGCTCCAAGGCGACTCCCCTACCTTCGCAGCACTGTTAGCAATGGGCGACTTTCCTCAAGAATTCTATCCACGACTGACAGTCACTTTCGCCCTCTATCCAGGTGCCGAAAAAGGCGAGGTAGGAGAAGGAATTCGACTGCTGGATAGTGCGCGACTTAGAGGCCCTATCCCCGAGCTGGTAGACGAAGGTGTCCGTCTAGTTGAGAAAAATATGCGAACTGCTGGTCTTATAGAAGGAGTTTTCCGCCGAGATTTACCGGACTATCCTCAAATCGCAGTTCGCGAGGCACTCGTCAACGCACTTATGCATCGCGATTATTCCCCGACTGCACTCGGCACACCAGTACAGATCGACATGTTCGTGGACAGGCTAGTCATATCTAATCCTGGCGGACTTTACGGCGGTGTTACTAAGGAGAATTTGGGAACCCCTGGTGCGTCTTCTACGAGAAACCAACAGCTAGCAACTTTTTTGGAAGACCTTCATTTCGATGACGGGGGTCTCGTCGCTGAAAATAGAGGTACGGGTATCGCGACGATGACACGAGCGACCGCTGATGCGCTTATGCCGCCTCCTGTTTTCAGTAATTCTCTCACGCATTTCTCTGTGACTTTTCATAAGAGGAAAGTCGCTGCTGAAGAAACTCATGAAACGGCTTACCAACAGGTTCTCCGACTTTTCGATGAACAACATTCCTGGTCAAGCACTGAACTAAGAAATGCAACGGGGAGAAGTCGCAGCGCAATCCAGTTGGCTTTGAATCAGCTGATGGAAGAAGGGCGAGTTGAACGCACTGAGCCTTCTCGAAGCCCGAAACAGCGGTACCGGCTTACGAAGTAGAGCTTCCCAATCAACTTCCCAACTACTTACCAACATGGGAAGTTAGTGGGAAGTTGGCTGCCCACTAGACTTCGGGGCTATGAAAGGCATCATTCTGGCGGGCGGATCGGGTACGCGGCTGTACCCGATCACGCAGGGCATCTCGAAGCAGTTGATGCCGATTTACGACAAGCCGATGATCTACTACCCGCTCTCCACGCTGATCAGCGCGGGTATTCGGGAGATTCTGATCATCACCACGCCGGAGGATCGGGCGAATTTCGAGCGTTTGCTTGGCGACGGCTCCCACCTCGGCATCATGCTCCACTACGCCGAACAGCCGAAGCCGGAAGGCCTCGCCCAAGCGTTTCTGATCGGCGAAGATTTCATTGGCGACGACGCCGTCGCCCTGGTGCTTGGCGACAACATCTTCGACGGCGCCGGCATCCTGGAAGCGCTCGGCCAGGTACGTGAGATTGAGGGCGGGGCGATCTTCGCCTACGAGGTGTCGGACCCGCAGCGCTACGGCGTGGTGGATTTCGACGCGGACGGCACCGCCCTGTCCATCGAGGAGAAACCGCAGCAACCGAAGTCGAACTTCGCGGTCGTGGGGTTGTATTTCTACGACAACAACGTGGTGGAGATCGCGAAGAACATCACCCCCTCGGCGCGCGGCGAGTTGGAAATCACCTCGGTCAACGAGGCCTACCTCAAGCGCGGCGACCTGAAGGTGCACCGCCTGCACCGCGGGGATGTGTGGCTGGATACCGGCACGATCGATTCGATGAGCGAGGCCAGCTCCTACGTCGAAGTGCTGCAAAAACGCACCGGCACCGTCATCGGTTCGCCGGAGGTCGCCGCCTACCGGGAAGGCTTCATCGACGCCGCCCAACTGCGCGCACTCGGCGAGGCCGTGCTCAAATCCGGCTACGGCCGCTACCTTATCGACGCCGCCGAGGAGGCCTAATGCCCACCCTTTCCGCCCTCATGAGCGTCTACCACGCCACCGACGCCGCCGAACTCGAACTCACGCTGAACTCCCTCGACGCCCAGACGCGCCCCGCCGACGAGGTTGTGGTGGTCTTTGACGGGGAGGTGTCTGGGGCGGTGCGTGGGGTCGTCGCAAAGCATGGCGCTCGCGTGGTCGAGCTACCCGAAAACGTCGGCCTAGGCCGGGCGCTCAACGCAGGCTTAGCGACGATCAACGCCACCTACACCGCACGCATCGACTCCGACGACGCCGCCAAACCGGAGCGCTTCGCCAAACAGCTCGCGTACCTGGAGGCGCACCCGGACGTGGCCGCACTCGGCAGCGCCATGGAAGAGTTCGAACACACCCCCGGCGACCGCGGCACCATCCGCGCACTGCCGCGGGATCCGAACGCGTACGTGAAAATCAACTCCCCGCTCAACCACCCCGCGGTCACCTTCCGCACCGACGCCGTCAACGCCGTCGGCGGCTACCAGCACGTGCCGTTCATGGAGGACTACGACCTGTGGGCGCGCCTCATCGCCGCCGGCCACACCCTGGCCAACCTCGACGAGCCACTGACCTACTTCCGCGTCACCGACGACCAGCTGCGACGCCGCGCCAGCGCCGACACCCGACGCGCCGAGCGCACCATGCAGGCCAACCTCGTCGAATACGGGCTGATCTCGCGGCCGCGCGCGCTGGTGAACCTCGCCGTGCGCAACCTGTACCGCGCCCTGCCCATCGGGCTAACCAAGCGCGTCTACTCCGTGCTCTTCCACCGCGGCGAGTAACCTCTTTAAGCGACATGACCGGATTTTCAGACACTTGGCTGATCGTGCCTTGTTACAACGAGGGCACGGTCATTTTCGACGTGCTCAGCCACGCCCGCGAAACCTTCCCCAACATCGTCGCCGTCAACGACGGATCCCACGACAACTCCGCCGAACAAATCCGCGCCGCCGGCGCCCACCTGGTCAACCACCCGGTGAACCTCGGCCAAGGTGCAGCGATCCAGACCGGCGTGGAGTACGCGCGTGCGCAGCCCAGCGCGAAGTACTTTGTCACCTTCGACGCCGACGGCCAGCACCAGGTCAAGGACGTGGCGCGCATGGTTGAGCGGTTGCGGACGGAGCCGCTGGATATTGTCGTCGGTACGCGGTTTGCGGGCCAAGACAACTCGCAGGTGCCGTGGATTAAGCGCGTCGTGCTGAAAACGGTGGTGATGCTGTCGCCGCGCACCCGCAAACTCGGCCTGTCGGACGCGCACAACGGGCTGCGCGCGTTTAACAAGAAGGTCGCCGACGAGATGAACATCCGCATGAATGGGATGTCGCACGCTTCGGAGATCGTCACCATGATCGAGAAGTTCGGCTGGCGCGTCGACGAAGAGCCGGTGGATATTCTCTACACCGAATACTCCATGTCCAAGGGGCAATCGTTGATCAACGGGGTGAACATCCTCGCGGATGGGCTCGTGGCAAGGAGGCTGCCATGATTCAGGCGTTGTTACTGCTGGCCATTGTGGCGCTGGCGTGGTTCTTCTTCGCTAACCGCCGCAAGGCGAACGCGAAGGCGTGGGTGAAGTTGGGCTTCGTGCTGATGGTCCTCGCCGCCGTGTGGGCGATCGTTCGCCCCGACGATGTGACCGTGCTGGCCAACTGGCTCGGCGTGGACCGCGGCACGGACCTCATGCTTTATCTGCTGGTCATCGCATTTTTCTTTACGACGATCTCCACCTGGACCCGCTTCCGCGAACAGGAACTGCGCTACGCGCGCCTCGCCCGAGCGGTAGCGCTGCAAAACGCCGAAGCGCCCGACACAGCGCCGGGTAGCGCAGCGGGCGCTGCGACAGGCACAGCGCCGGGCGCAGCGCCGGAGCGGGATTAGAACCCGCGGCGGATCCACTCCTCTAGGTGCGGGGCTTCGTCGCCAATCGTGGTGTGGTCGCCGTGGCCGGTGCGCACGACCGTCTCCGGCGGCAGGTCCAGGACGGACTTCTGCAGGGAGTGGATGATGGTGTCAAACGACGAGAAGGATCGTCCCGTCGCGCCCGGCCCGCCCTGGAAGAGGGTGTCGCCGGAGAAGAGTTCGCCGGCTTCCTCGGCGTAGATGACCACGGAGCCCGGCGAGTGGCCTGGGGTGGACATCACGCGCAGGTCGGTGCCGGCGATGGTGAACGTGGCGCCGTCGAGAAGCTGGCGGTAGTGCGCGCCCGGGTTCTGTCGCTGCCACAAGAACCCGTCGGTGGGGTGCAGGTACACCGGGGCGTCGACAAGCCGCGACAGCTCGGGCGCGGCGTCGATGTGGTCGGAGTGGCCGTGGGTGGCCAGGATGCCCTTGACGCGACGGTTGCCCACGGCGTCGGCGATGGCTTGGGCGTTGTGGGCGGCGTCGATGATGTAGACCTCGGAGTCGTCGCCGACGATCCAGACGTTGTTGTCCACCTCCCATTCGCCGCCGTCGAGTTTGAACAGGCCGGATGTGATGACGTTGTCGATACGCATTTAGAACTCCACCACGCTTCGCAGCACGTCGCCGCGCTTCATCTTTTCAAACGATTCCTCGATGTCCCCGACACCAATGCGTTCGGAGACGAACTCGCCGAGCGGGAACCGTCCCTGCTTGTACAGCTCAACGTACGTGGGGAAGTCGCGCTCCGGCAGGCAGTCGCCGTACCAGGCCGGCTTGATGGAGCCGCCTCGGGCGTACAGGTCGATCGCGGGGATGTCCACGTGGTCGGTCTGGTTGGGCACGCCGACCATGACCATGCGGCCGGCGAGGTCGCGGGAGTAGAACGCCTGGCGCCAGGTGGGTTGGATGCCCACGGCGTCGATGGCCACATCCGCGCCGAAGCCGCCGGTGAGGTCGCGCACGGCCTCGATGACGTCGTCTTCGCTCATATCCTTGGAGCAGATGGCGTGGGTTGCGCCGAACTTCTCGGTCGCAACATCGCACTTACGCTTATCGACGTCCACCGCCACCACCGTCGACGCCCCCGCCAACGCAGCACCCGCCACGGCCGCAAGACCTACCCCGCCGAGGCCGAACACGACGACGGACTCGCCACGCTGCACCTCACCGGTGTTCACCGCGGCGCCCAGGCCGGCCATGATGCCGCAGCCGAGCAGGCCCGCCGCGGCCGGGTCGGCTTCCGGATCCACCTTGGTGCACTGCTTCTCGTGCACAAGGGTCTTCTCGGCGAAGGAGCCGATGCCTAAGGCTGGGGTGAGCGGGGTGTCGTCGTCAAGCGTCATGCGCTGGGACGCGTTGTGGGTGTTGAAACAATTCTTCGTGTCCCCCTTGCGGCAGGCGCGGCACTCGCCGCAGACTGCACGCCAGTTCAGCACGACGAAATCGCCGGGCTCGACGTGGGTGACATCTTCGCCGACCGTCTCCACGACGCCAGCCGTTTCGTGGCCGAGCAGGAACGGGAACTCGTCTGCAATATCACCGTCGCGGTAGGCCAGGTCCGTGTGGCACACACCGGTGGCCTGAACCTTGACCACAACATCGTTTGGGCCGGGGTCGGGGATCACAATGTCCACAACCTCGACGGGCGCGCCCTTGGAACGGGCGATTACTCCTTGAACAGTCTGTGTCATGCCCTCCCAGACTAGGAGCGGGCGATGATATTTGCCACGTGCTCGTGGCCACGCTGGTTCACGTGGATCGGCAGGTTACCCGGCCCGCCGTAGAAATCGACCAGGCCAGCCCACATGCGCTGGTTATCCGGGGCGCACATGTTGTTGTTCATCGTGGACGGTTTCAGGTCCAAAAACTCGACGCGGGCGGCGCGAGCGGCGTCGACCTGCATCCACTGGGCGAGGTTCTCCCAACGCTGAACTTCCTGGAAGCGCGTCCAGTCGGAGGCGTTCGGGGCGATGTGGAACAGGCACACGCGGTCGCCGGCGGTGACCTTCGGGTAGCCGACGATCTGGATGCGCGCGTTCGGGGCGGCGGCGCGGATGCGGTTGATCTGCGGGACCATGTAGCGGGTGAAGTCGCGACGGATGTCGGCATCGGGGCGTGAATTGTTGTTGTACGTGTCGTTGAAGCCGACGGAGATGATCACGCGCGCGGTTGCCGGCGACAGGCCGCGGTCCGCGATCGCGCGGTCGACCTGTTGGAAGAAGCCCGGCCCCTTCGAAATGGTGACCACGCCGGTGCAGGAGTAGTCACGCGCAGGCAGGCCAAGTTTCGCGGCGGAGCGCTTGCCCCAGTTCGTGGCGGAGGTCGGGCACCAGGTGCCGTTGTCGGAGCGCCCGCGCGGGTCGAGGCCGAGTTTGCCGGCGGCCCACTGGCCCATGTTGGGGTCGGAAATAACGGAGTCGCCGAAGATGACCATGTTGCGCTCCTGCGCGTGGGCGGCCGGGGTCAGTGGGGCGACGAGGGCGGCAGCGGCCACAAAGGCGGCTGCGAGACGTCGGAAAACAGACACGAAAATCCTTTCACGCGAGACACTTACGTATCGGTAGGCTACATTATCCTCATGCGCCCCACCCATCGTCCGCTGTTCTTACTGAAGTCTTTCGCGCGATTCGTGCCCGCCGTTACACGCGCCGGCATCATCAGCGCCGAAGGCGGCCCCCGCGCAGCGCTCGCACTCATCCCGAATCTCGCGCGCTACTGGTTCACCACCGCCCGCGAAATCGAACAAGGCGCCGCAGCAGTGCCCGATCGCCTCGCTCTTATCGACGACACCGGGGCGCTGACCTACCGCCAACTGCGCGAAGACTCCCGCACCGTAGCCAAGTGGCTGCTGGCCCAGAAAGAAGAGCGCGGCCTCGACGAACTACGCATCGGCGTCATGGCCCGCAACGGCCGCGGCATCGTCCTACCCCTCGGCGCCAAGGGCTACACCGGAGGCCACATCTTCCTACTCAACATCGGCTCCTCCACCGAGCAACTGCGCGGCATCATCGCCGAAAACGACATCAACATCCTCTTTATCGACGACGAGTTCGCCGACCGCATCCCCAACGACATCCCCCACATACCCGTGGTGCGCGCGTATGAGGACGTGGTGGTGAAAGGGGTCGTCGATAAGCGACTGCCCCTCTGGCCCAAACACGGCAACCTCGTCCTGATGAGCTCCGGCACCACCGGCATCCCCAAAGGCATCGTGCGCCCCGAACCACGCCTGCCATTCGTGGTCGCCGGATACCTCGAAGCAATCCCCTGGCGCGCTGGCGACACCATCCAACTCACCGCCTCCATCTTCCACACCTGGGGCTGGTCCGCCCTGCAAGTCGCGCTGGCGACCCGCTCCACCATCGTGACGCAACGCGAATTCGACCCCGAAAACTGCTTCCGCCAAATCGAAGCATTCCGCTGCGACGGCCTCATCTCCTCGCCGATCTTCTTCAAACACATGCTGGACCTCGACGAAAACTACGACACCTCGTCGCTGCGCTACCTCGCCACCGCCGGCAACGCCGTCACCCCGTCGCTACTGCGCCACACCACCGAACGCTTCGGCCCCATCCTGGCCAACATCTACGGCTCCACCGAACTCGCCCTCGCCGCCGCCGCCTCCCCCGAACAAATGCAGGCAGACCCCACCACCGTCGGCAAAATTGCGCCAGGCACCGTTCTCAAAATTTACGACGACAACGGCCGCGAAACCCCCACCGGCCAAACCGGCCGCATCTTCCTCCACAACGAAACCGCACTGCGCGGCTACACCAACCCGAACACCCCCACCGTCGAAATCGACGGGCTCATCGAAATGGGCGACCTCGGCTACATCGACGCCGACGGCTATCTCCACGTGCAATCGCGTAGCGACGACATGATCATCGTCGGCGGCGAAAACGTCCACCCCCAATCCGTGGTGGAAGTCCTCGAAGACATGCCCGGCATCGGCGAGGTCTACGCCCACGGCGTCGACGACGACGACACCTTCAAACGCATCGCCGTCTGGGTCGTCAAAACCGCCGAAATCACCGAGGAAGCCGTCCGCGACTGGGTGCGCTCACGCTTGGCCGATCACTCGATCCCCCGGGACGTGCACTTCGTCGACAAGCTGCCGCGCAACGCCGTCGGCAAAGTCGTACCGCGCTTCCTGCCCGGGCTAGGGCAAAAAAATTGAGCCACCCAGGCTCGCCCCTCTTGTGCCAACCAATGGCTTTCCATTACTGTTCGAAGCGTAGAGATTGCACGTCGTGTGCAACTCCACATTGCCGGAGACCCCGCCTAGTGCGGGGTTTTTGTGCACCTAGGGCCAGACCCTTTGTATCCCGAGCTGTGCAATGTGGGTTAAGCGACAACCCGGAGCGGGTTAAGCGACAAAATGTGTGTCTGCTATCG
>NZ_KV803830.1:0-3487 GCF_001811185.1 Corynebacterium sp. HMSC067D03 | reverse complement strand
GGCCTTCGCGCCGTTCTCAACTCGTTCGGCGATATGGAAGTGGTGGCTGAGGCCGCCGACGGCGATGTTGAGGTGCCGGGAGACGTGGACGTGGTGGTCTCCGACATTCAGATGCCCGGCGCGTCCGGCATCGACCTGACCCGCCGTTTGGTCAAGGCGGGCGGGCCGCCGGTGCTCATCCTGACCACCTACGACACGCAGGCCGACGTGGTCGCCGCGGTGGAGTCCGGCGCGATGGGCTACCTGCTCAAAGACGCGCCGGAGGATGAATTGCATGACGCGGTGGTGCAGGCGTCGAAACGCAAGCGCGTGCTCTCTCCGCAAGTGGCGAATGTGCTGGCAGACCGTCTGGTCAACCCCGACGAGGCTCTGTCCGCCCGCGAGATCGAACTGCTTCGCGCACTGCAGACGGGCGCGTCGAACCGGGAGATCGCCGAACAGCTCTTCATCTCCCAAGCCACGGTGAAAACCCACCTGATCCACATCTATTCAAAGTTGGGGGTTGACAACAGAACAGCTGCCGTAGAGCAAGCTCGGCAGCGTCGCATCATCTAACCTTGGGCGCATGGCTTTCAGCGAAGTAGGTTCCGGCCCGTGGCGCGGGGTCGAGTTCCTCCGCGGCCTCGCCACCCCCGACGACGTTCCCGCAGGCTGCGCCCCCTTGATGTGGCGCCACAACGGCACCGCACGACTCGGCGGCTTCGTCGCCCCGGGCGCAGGCGCAGGTGCTTATCGACGACACCTTCGTCCCTGAAGGCACCCAACGCGCCAACCCAGACGCGTTCACCCTGCCCAGCGTGACCACCGCCGCTGCCGACGAGGCGTTCGTGTTCATCGGAGAGATGTTCGGCCGCACCGGCACCATCGAGACGAATCAGCCGTGCGTGGCAGCGCAGCTGACCATCGCCCCGGAAACCGAGTTGGCGATCACACTCAACCCGGACTTCGAGTACGCCTTCGTCGCCGTCGACGGCGACCTGGCCGTCAACCGCACCCCGGTGCCGGGCTTCCCCGTGGGGCTCGTGGACACCGGCCACCGCACCATGGGGCTAGAGAACCGCTCCGACCCGCTCGCGCACGTCCTCATCCTTGGCGGAGCGCCAGCGGGGAGAGATTAGCCACAACGGCCCCAAACCCGCTTCGCAATAAGGGCCCGGGTTGCGTCCCTTAGTGTGGTGCAACGCTTTCTGATGGTGGGCCCTGGGAAGTACAGGGGCGGCCACCGTCAGTAACCTTTCGACTCAACTACCACATTTCACCGAAAGGCACGTAACGATGACCGCTGCTCCGCATTCTATCGACCCTGAAACCTATCTGGATGGTCTGCTCGCCCAAAGACGTGACAAACGTACGGGATACGGATGGTTTGCCCATTGGTTCGTCGCAGCTACATCTATGGTGTCAGCGTGCGTGTGATGCATGAGGGGAGCATGGGCAATTCTTAAAGCTTCTGTTAGTCATTTTTACCGATGTCCCTTATGGATACGTGACCTGTAAGGTTTTCTCCCGGAAAACAAATGGGACTTTTTCCGAGATTTTCTCGTCTTTCATTGATGGAAAACACGAAATGAGAAAATTGAGGAACGATCTGCACCGCTGGGAAATACTCCCTCAACTTATACGTGATGTCCCAGCCTTTGTCGTACCACCGAAACCGATCGAAGTCCTCTTTCCACTGAGGTCGCTCACGAAAGCTGTCGGGTACCTCGATGAAATTTAAATTAAATTCTCTCGTCCACTCAAGGATCTCGTTTCCCAAAACAGGTTCTATGCCTAAATCCGCGGGAAGATAGTAGCCCCTTCCTTCGGAACCGGTGACTACTAGTTCTTTAGAAGGCCACAAGGAACTTGGATGACTATATTCTGGCCGCAGGAAAATTCGATGGGGTTCCACGAAACTAGGCTACCGTCAATTTTACTGCCACGAAAGTGGAAGCCCCTTGACGCATCCCGCCCATTCTGTAGAGTACTCGTCGTCTCCAGCCCACCCGGTAACAAACTCGTTAGTTACGTTGCGGGCAATTGCCACACTACGAGTACCGCTATTAGTATTTTTTCTTTGCTTTCCCCAATTGCCGAGACGAGGGCGATCGAAATCCTCCGCTTGAAAAGTGTAGAATACGCACCCCAGGAAATCATACCACTCTTTCCTAGTTAGAGGATAATTCGCAAAATGGCCCGGATGTTCCCCGACCTCCGGATTAGGCGCCATGTGTGTGCGGAATCGTCTGCAATCCAGGGTCACCATCCCTCTGCCCGGTACTCGCCACGCAGCCAATTTCGTATCTGGTGGAAGCTCGTATTCAATACATGGGAGAACGCGCTCCTGGTAATTTTCGCGCGCTTCATCGTTATGGGAAGTTTCTGCTTGGAGGACGGGGGAACCAACGACGGGAGCGAAAATCGGCCAGTAGAGGTCCTTGGTTATTTGGGACACTCCCGTCAATTTTCCGCCCATAAACTCCTGCTCCTGCCAGAAGCTATCTTGTGCAACCGGATCCCCTACGGGGTAGCCTAAAAGCCCTTTTTCAAATCCCTGTTCAGTGTACTGAATCAGAAATGTTCCGCTCACCGGATGTGCTCCGTGTTGTGGCGTCCAGTAGATCATCCCACCTTCGAAGACGTTGTAACGTCCGATTCCGTCTGGGGTGGTCAGCTCGTCACTGATGGGAAAGCCAAGCGCACTGGTGTGTCCGCCCATGGATTGCCACTTGTCGTAGATTGCCCCTTGGATGCTGGCCTGTGTCGCAGGTAGCGCGTTGTGCGTGTAGACGTGGCCGCCTTCAAAGTGTTGGACGTACCACTGGTTGCCGAGTGAGATGTCGCTGGTGGTGGGGTATCCGAGAAACCCGTTTTCCCATCCGTGCCGCTGCCACACTCGTGACACTGGGATGCTGACGCTGTGCGCACCCGTGCGAGGGTGCCAGTAGATGAATCCATTAACGAACTCGGAGCGTTTGCCCACCCCGTCCGGGTTTGTCAGTTCCTTGGATTTCGGAAGGAGGAGGAAGCTGGTTGGTCCACCGATGGCGTCGTAAAGGTTTTTAATCGCCCCGCACACCTCAAACGGTGCCGGCCAGTACACGCCGCATCCTGGGCGGGCATTTAGCGTGGGGGTGCTCGGGTCGGTGAGTTTGGCTTCTTTGATCTCTGCTTGATCTGCATCGGCTTTGCTGGCGCCTGCCGGGATGCTCTCTCTGTCCGAGCGCATCTGCCCCGGGATGATCTCGCTGTGCGGGTCGTCGGTGGGGTGCCACTCGTCAAGGCCCTGAGGATTAAGCTCGTCCTGCGTGACTTGGTTGACCTCGTACCTTTCGGCTCCGGGAGGGGTGGGGATGCCCCACTGAGCGAAGGGGCCTTCGAGGCTTATGACGGGATTTTCAACTGTATCCGTTGTGGTTTGGGTTTCACCCGAATCTTGTGGGGATAAGTTGCTATGGGACGATGAGCCTGTTGTGGGGTGTCATGATTCCGGTGGACGGTGAAA
>NZ_KV803829.1:0-8665 GCF_001811185.1 Corynebacterium sp. HMSC067D03 | reverse complement strand
TGACTGGTTGGCAGCCGCTGTATGAGACGACTGAGGCGCCGAAGGCTGGTGAGCAGGTCACCTCGAAGCCACCGAAGTTTGATAACACTGACACTGAGGGTGTCGTCGAGAAGCTCAGCGGAGATGATCTGACTGCGCATGACAGGATCAAGGAGCCGACGAGGTTCGATCTGGCGGATGGGTTTAAGGCTCCGAAGGGCTACAAGGTCAACGTTGATCGTCGTACCGGTGAGGTTTCGGTGACCTTCCCGAAGGATGCTGCGTTTAAGTCCGAGATTGAAGTACCGGTTCAGGTTACCTACAGGGACAAAATGACTGCTGTTGGTAATGCGCGTTTTGTGCTGACTGAGGTGCGTGATGCTGACAAGGTTGAGCCGGAGTACGGCACGGGTGTGGCTAAGCCGGGTAAGGATGCCACGGTTGATGCGCCGACGTTTAAGAAGGCTGACGAAAACGGTGACCCCACCGACGAGACCACCGAAAAGCCTGAAGGCACCACGTTCGCGCTGGGTGATTATGCTTCAACGGACGTGACCATTGACCCGAACACTGGTGAGATCACCGCCAGTGTTCCCCAGGAAGCGAAACCGGGAGACAAGATCACGGTCCCGGTCGTTGTGACCTACCAAGACGGATCCAGTGACTTCACTTACGTCACCGTCATCGTTGTTGAGAAGGATCCGTCGGTGAGTGCTGAACGTCATGCGTTGATCATTGCGGACGGTTCTCAGCACCCTGTTGGCAAGGTTGAGAATCCGAGGGGTGACGAGAACGGCAAGCTCGTCGATAAGGGCGGCAACGAAATCCCGGGCTCTAAGGTCGAGATCGACCGGGACGGCAACATCACAGTTACGGTGCTGGAGGGGACTGATCCGCAGGAGGCCAAGGTCATCGTCTCTAACGCGAACGATGCGAAAATTGGTGAGATCGATGCGGAGATCATCGATACGAGGTCGGACGCTGATAGGTACTTCCTGAGGCCTCAGGGCCAGACAGTTTCGCTCGGTGAATTGCCGGATGCGAAGGGCAACATTGAAAACGCCCAGGGCCTACCCTGGGACGCAAAATTTGAGTACCGGGAAATCCCCGACACATCCACCCCTGGCGACAAGAAGGTTACGGTCATCGTGACCTACCCGGACGGCTCGACCGACGAAGTCGACGCCACGGTCACGGTCAAGGAAGAAGAGCGCGTCCCCCTTACCAACCAGTTCGATCCGGTGTACCCGCGCGCGTATGTGCGGGTGGGGGAGTCGGCAACGTCGGTCACGCCGAACTTGACTCGCTACGTCAATGGGCGCGAGTTCCGCCGCCAGCCGCTGCGGACAGCAGGAAACGTGGCGTTCAAGGTGGACGCCCCGGGCATGCTCAAGGACAACGGCCGCGTTGAGGTTACCGCGCCGAAGGATGCGCAGCCAGGTGACATCATCACGGTTCCAGTGCAGGTCACGTACGCAGACGGCACCACCGACAAAACCGAAGCCATCTTCGAGGTCATCCCTGGCGCCTACGCCGAGATGTACGACCCGAAGTACGAGGTCGGCCGCTCCGCCTCGCCGGGCGAGCAGACCCAGGTCAAACAGGTGGGCGATAACGACCTGCCGGAAGGCACCACGTTCACGCTCGACAGGAACAAGTCGGACCTCAACGGTTGGGGCATCCAGGTGGATGAGACCACGGGCCTGATCACGGCAACCGCGCCGCAGTCGCGTGAGCACCGCGCAGAGGTTGTGGTGACGGTGTCGTACACGGATGGGTCGCAACAAAGCATTGTTGCCTTCGTTGACCCGCAGGCAGCAACCTCGATGGCGGAGACCATCCCGGTCAAGGATGCGCTGGTTACGGTTCCGGTAGGCGTGGCGATGGACGCGAACGTCGTGCCGGCGCTGCCGGATGGCACCACCTTCGACATTGGTGCGTTTTCGGACGAGAACTGGTCCGTGGACGTCAACAAGGACACCGGCGAGGTCACGGTGGTCACCACCGACAAGGTGCAGCCGAATGACCAGGTCGTTGTGCCGGTGGTGGTGAAGTTCCCGGATAGGTCCGAAACCACGGTCAACGTCACCGTCGTGGCAACCAAGCCGCAGACCACCCAGCACCAACCGGTGTACGTTGCGTCGAAGGTTGCTCCCGGCCAGCGCACTTCGCTGCAACTCGAGGTTCCACTGGACAAGAAGGCCGGCGCGACCTACTCCCTGGCAGGCAACGCTGCGGGTCTGAAAGCAGAGATTGATCCGGAAACAGGCGTGATCACGGTGCAGGCGGATGCCGGCGCGAAGCCGGGCACGCGAGTGCTGCCGGTGGATGTCCGCTACGCCGACGGCTCCGTCGAGCGCATCCAGGCGCGCGTGGAGGTCACCGGCACAGGCGTGACGGCAAACCCGGCGTGCGACCACGGCTCAAGCAATTCGAGCACGTCCAGCACCTCCAGCACTTCCAGCGAATCGTGCACCACCGGCTCGAGCACCGGAGGGGTCATTGCGATCATCCTTGGTGTGCTCGCGGTGATCGGCGGCGCTGCGTGGGCTGCGTTTATCAACCAGGACGCGGTGCGTGACGTGCTGCGCAACTTTGGCATCAAGTTCTAGCAAAAGGGACAAGGATCATGGCTTTGAAGAAGACAGCACTTGCAGTTTTGCTCAGTACTGCGATGGTAGCGCCGCTCGTCGTAACGCCAGCGGATGCTGCAGTTCAGAAATACGAAGGCGGCTACCAGGTCGCGCAGGATGCCACTAACGGTGCGTTCGACGGCGTGCTCATCCAGCCGAGCCGGTTCACGGACCTGCACTACGCGCACCCATACTCCGCACCGGGTGGGCTGAGTGCACGCCTGTTCACCGATGTGTGGGTGAACAGCGAGGGCGTTTCGCTGGAGAACAACACCACCGTGACCGGTAAGCAGCAGGGCAACGCCAATGTGGTCACCATGGTGACCAAGGATGGCAACGTCACGATTACCCGCACCTTCACCATCGAGGGACGCTCCACCACGGTGAAGACCGTCGTGGAGGCACCGCAGGGTACTCGGGTGCAGCTTGATTCGACCGTCCTGCTCAAAGCACTCGAGGCGGATTACACCGGCACGTTTGACGCGGGTGCCAACCGCTTCCACCTCGCGCCGGTGAAGCCGGGGTACGAGGTCGACGTCACCTTCGGTGAAGGGACGTTCGCCACCGCCGCGGACAAGGACTTCAAGGCGCTCAACGCCGCAACGGGCGAGGAAGTCAGCGGCCACATCGGAGCTTCTGCGGAGGCCCAGCGTGGTCGTTGGGTGGGCAGAACCGACGCCTCGGGGCGCTTCGAAACCAGCGTGCGTATCGATGTCTCCACCCAGCAAGACGCCGCCGACACCGACGGCGACGGCCTGCCCGACATCTGGGAAGAAGAGGGCTTCACGCTTGCAGACGGCACCGTCATCGACCTGCCCAAGTGGGGCGCCGACCCGCAGCACCCGGACGTGTTCCTGCAGCTGAACTGGATGCCGTCCGAGTGGGAGCAGCGCGGCTGCGCGGACCGCGGCCGGTTCAACCCGACGGCGAAGGACGTGCTCTCGTTTGAAGAGTGCGCGACGCTGAACAAGAACTTCTACCGCCCCACTCGCAAGATGCTCCAGGACTTGGAGGCGCTGTTCCGTGACAACGGCATCAACCTGCACATCGACGCAGGCGCGCTGTACGCCCCGGGTATCCCGGTGGCGGATCGTCGCGGTGGTCAGAACAAGGAGAAGTTGCCGTACGCGAAGTACTCCTTTGACCAGGATGGCAGGTCGCGCGTGGACACGATGAAGGGCTGGCACAACGACCTGCTCGGCGAGCGTGACGCCGTGTGGCATGTCGGCGTGATCGGCGACACGATTGCCCCTGGAGAACTTTCGTCGGGGCTGGGTTTGCAGGGTGAGAGTTTCTTCGTCGCTAAGGGCGCTGGCTTGACCACAGAAGAGGAGTTCAAGGGGACGATTCTTCACGAGTTCGGTCACGTTCTCGGCCTCGACCACGACGGCATCCCCACCGAGGAGAGTCACAAGTACGCCGAGTTGCTCGCCGGCTACCCGAGCGGCCAGCAGGAGCGTAACTACATCCCGAAGTACAACTCCGCGATGAACTACCTGTACCAGTTCTCCCGCTTCGGGCTTTCCACCGAGGAGACGAAGGCGGACGGTTACGCGCTGAACTCGGGCAAGAACTTCTACGACAAGTGCCCGGAGGGTCTGAAGGATCAGTTCTGCTTCGTTGGTCAGTCCACCATCCCCGCGGACTGGAAGAATCTGGTGTTGCGTTCCAACTACATCGGCAAGGCCGACGGCATCATTGGCGTCACGCACGAGCACGATCAGTTGGCGGAGGAGGACCTGACTGTCTACGAGCTCGCGGTGCTCGCCGCTGCCGATAACAATCTCAAAGCAGGGGCATTGCTTATCGACGACGCCCACAACGGCATCGTTCTCCACCACCCCAACAACGCGCTGAATGTCCGCGTAGAAAACAAGGGCATCGACGCCCACACCTTCACCGTGGAAGCCCGTTGGGGCAACGGCAAGTCCGCACGCAAGGACATTGCGCTGGCTGGCATCGCGGATAAGGACAACTACGCCGGTGACCTCGCCATCCCGATGCAGGACCTCGCTGGGGTGAAGGGCCCGAACACGCCTGTCGAGCTTTCGGTGAAGAACCAGAACGGTGAGACCGTGTTTGACGAGACCTTCCGTGTTCCCGTCCTCGACCTGACCAAGCAGGAAGCCGAAAAGGTGCTTAAGGACCTCCCGTCCGCGAAGGTGAACAAGGAGGAGCAGAAGAAGGTCGAGCAGGTGCTGCGCCCGGTCGTGCAGCCGCCGGCCCCAACCACTTCGGCGCCGTCGCCTGCGCCTACCCCGAAGGAGACCGTCACCGTGACGCCGACGCCTAAGCCTGCGCCCGCCCCGGTGACCCAGACCCGCGGCCCGGTGGAGCCCGCGAACCCTTCGGATTCGGCAGGGAAGCCGTCTGATGGCTCCTCCGCGAACGGCGGCGCGATCGCCGGCGCCGCCTTGGTAATCCTTGGCACCCTCACCGCTCTGTTCGGCTGGTGGTTCAAGAACGGCGAGCAGTTCAAGTTGCCGTTCTAGGCTCACGGTGCCGGGGCCCGGTTGCCTCGTAGGTTCGACGCCTGTGGTGGATTCTTCCCATCACAGGCGTTTTTACGTTTCCGTAGTCTTTACACATGACTATTAAAACGTCACTCATTGCCCCCGTTAGGGGGTGATGGTGAAAGGCTCAGATTTTCCTAAGGCATTAAGACCTCGAAAAGATAACTAATTCCCTAAAACTGTAGACAACTACGGAATTTGCTGGAAGTGCCCCTGCGCACCCTGCCGGGCTCACTTTTCCGCCGCTCTTAGGTGGAGCACAGGTAATATTATACGCCTGTATAACAGTACTGGCCAGCGCTTTTGATGGCGAGTGTCATTGATCTATCTCAGGGTGGTAACAGCTGTCATGGAGCTAGTGGGTGCATTGCCGTCCCCTGTCACTTTCTTTACGGTGGTGTCCATAGGCCCTGTTTGCAGGTGTGTTTTGTTTGCTCGTCAGGGTCATGAACCTATGACGCTCAGACTTTTTGGAGGGAATTTAATGAAAAAAAGTCACATTGGTCGCCGTCGCGGTACGTCCGTAGCAGCGGCTGCTCTGTCATTTGCACTTGTTGCGCCGTTGGCACAGCCGGTCGCGTTTGCTGCTGAAACTGGATCTGAGGTGAATACGGTTGATGGACACACAGCGAAGTGTGGTCTGGATCCAAATGATCCGATGGCGCGCTACAACACCCAGCTGGTTAACACTGAAGGTGCTGAGGTTGTTGACGCGATTGCAAATGGCTACACCACCTCGGTGACTGACTTCACCAATGCGAAGCACACTGTGTCTGGCTTCGTTGGTGTCGGTGGCTACGGCACGATTACTCCTGGCACAGGTCGCTTCGTTGAGGACGGCACCCGTGTGTTCATGCAGTGGATGGATGAAGACGGCACCGTGTCTCCGGTGTATGAGACCCAAACCCACAAGGTAGGTACTCGTCAGGGACGTTTTGCCTTTGATCTGCGTGATGGGTTTACCGATTCGAATGGTAACTTCCACCAGTTCCGTGCTGTGTCCAGTCAGCTGATTCGCATCTGGGCGGAGCCACAGGTTGAAAAGCGTTCAGGTCTGTTGATGTACCCGATGCGTACGGCACCGGGTTTGACGACCGGTCAGTGGCAATCGGCGTTCCCAGCAAAGCACGGTACGTTCCCGCTTGTGGGCACGAACTACCAGCGTGCCCACATTTGGATGGGGTACTTGCCGATTGATCCTGAGACTGGCAAGAACTTCATGATGGCTGAGGAAGTCTCGGAGAACCCGCTCGTCGGCCGCAACGCTGAAGGCCGTGATCTTGGCACCGTAACCGGTGATGAGGTCATCGTTGGCCGTGTGTGGCATGAGACTGGCCTTGGCGCAGATCAAGCCAACATCGTGACCGGTCCTGCCTTCAAGACTCCCGCTTCGACTTCGAAGGATACGCCTGCCGTCGGTTACAAGGTGTACTTCACCACGTTGACTGAAGAGGGCATTACCGGTTTGGCAAATGCGCATGAGCAGGACATGTTCGTTCGTCCTGGTGCTGTTGCGGATTTGGTTAAGGAGCACCCTGAGTGGCTGCGCAAGACCTGGGTTGCGACCACGGATGAGACTGGCCAGTACGCCCTCGACCTGAAGGGCGACTATGATGAGGTCGCGAAGAACCGTGGTTACTATGCGTGGGTTGAGGATGCTTCTGGCACCGTAGTCCAGACGCACTCGGTTGGTGCGCCGATGGAGTTTAAGTTCAACTTCTCGCGCCAGGCGTCGAACTGGGTTGCATTCCCGACGCCGAACAGGCTTTCCGGCGCTGTCGCGAGCATGAACTTTGCGGTGACGGGCTCGCCGGAGGCGAATAATCTCGCGCTGCATGTAGTGAATTTCGACAATATGAACAACCTGGCGCACCGTGAGGATGTAGCCAAGTTGGCTATTGATGGTGCGTTGCCGGGTACGGCAAACCGTATTGTGTGGACGAATGCTGCCGGCAAGGTAGTTGACCCAGCAACCGGCGAGCCGATCGAGGGTGTTGATCCGCGTGATCCGGATGTTGGCACGCAGATTGAGCAGTGCGGTGATGAAGCGAATGCGTCTTTGACGGTGCCGAAGTCGGCTAAGGACGGCGATACGTTTACCGCATGGTTCTATGCTGGCCCGAATCCGATTGCTGCTGATTCGTTCTCTGTGACGGCTGATCAGGCTGCTGAGGTTGATCCGCGTTACGGTGATGTGCACTGGGATGAGGATCCGGAAACCGATGGTTACCAGTCTCTGCCGCCGAAGTTCTTCAAGGAAGATCGTGATGGCGTCAAGGTTGATAAGGAAAACGACGTCACCGATTCGGTTGAGGGCGAGAAGTACGAGTTTGCGCCGACGTTCCGTATCCCGTTGAGGGATGAAAACGGTGATCCGATCGAGGAACAGGCACGTAATGCAGATGGCAGCCCACAGTTCGCAACTGAGCCGGTAGTCGATGAGAACGGCGATCCGGTGCTTGATGATGAAGGCAATCTGCAGGAAAAGCAGGTGCTGGATGAGGCAGGCAATCCTGTTCCGGTGATGGAGCAGAAGATCGGTGTTCCGGAAGGCTTTGAGATTGATCCGGAGACCGGTGTGGTGACTATTCCGGAGAACTACTTGCCGAAGGATGGCGAGGATCCGGTTGTTGTTCCTGTGCGTGTGACCTATGCCGATGGTTCGGTTGATGTTGCTGATGTGAAGTTCTTCCCGAAGAAGGCTTACAACGATGTCTTCGAGCCGAGCTATGACACCAAGTTGGTCGATCCGGCGAAGGATCCTGCGGTTTCGAATCCGAAGTTCACTAAGAATGGTGAGCCGTTCGAGAAGGTTCCTGCTGGTTCTAAGTTCGAGTTGAAGAACGAAGATGGCAGCGACTGGACTGTTCCTGAGGGCTACACCGTGACGGTTGATCCGGAAACCGGTGACGTTACGGTGAAGGCTGATCCGGAGAAGATCAAGGAGCTGGGTGAAGACGGTAAGCCGGTTGCTCCGGAGGAATTCGATGTTCCGGTGAAGGTGACCTACCCGGACGGCACTGTTGACGATGCGACTGCGAAGTTCCAGCTCGACACCGACGGTGACGGTGAGCCGGATGTCACCGACGAGGATGACGATAATGACGGTATCCCGGATTCTGAGGATAAGAACCCGCGTGATCCGGAGGTCGGCAACGACGCATACGTCTACGAGCCTAAGTACGACCAGGATGGCTCCGGCAAGCCTGGTGAGGACGTCACGGTGGACAAGCCTGTCTTTAAAGACAAGGACGGCAAGGACACTAAGGCTCCTGAGGGCACCAAGTTCACCCCGGGTGAGAACGTCCCAGACGGTGTGACCATCGATGAGAACACCGGTGAGATCAAGGTAACCATCCCTGAGGATGCCAAGCCGGGTGACAAGATCACGGTCCCGGTTGTTGTGACCTACCCGGATGGCACCACCGACACTGTTGATGTTCCGGTGACTGTCGAAAATGACGACGCGCCTGTCACTCCGGGAACCGAGAAGACCACGGTTGATTCCTCTGGTGTGAAGCCGGTTGATCCGACCGATAA
>NZ_KV803828.1:0-217 GCF_001811185.1 Corynebacterium sp. HMSC067D03 | reverse complement strand
GGAGTTTGATTGGCCTTTCACCCCTACCCACAACTCATCCCCGCAGTTTTCAACCTACGTGGGTTCGCGCCTCCACAGCATCTTACTACTGCTTCACACTGGCCATGGGTAGATCACCCCGCTTCGGGTCCAGGACATGCCACTCAACACCCCATTAGGATTCGGTTTCCCTACGGCTACCCCACACGGGTTAACCTCGCGACATGCCGCTGACTCG
>NZ_KV803827.1:0-304 GCF_001811185.1 Corynebacterium sp. HMSC067D03 | reverse complement strand
TGAAGTGTCCCAGGTTTTGTTCCGTTTGAGTAGATGGGAAAATCTGGAATATGCCAAGAAAATTTGACCAGGATGCCAAGGACCGCGTGGTCCGTCTCGTGGAAGATCGCATCTTGGCGGAAAATATGTCGATGCAAGCCGCATGCCAGGCAGTAGCCCCAAAGCTGGGGGTTTCATGGCACACGGCTCGCCAATGGACCCAGCAGGCCCGCCGTGCGGGAAACATCCCAGAACCTGTGCCTGAAGACTTGGCCGCCGAAAACGCGAGGCTACGCCGTGAAAACCAAGAGCTACGCGACACTAA
>NZ_KV803826.1:0-220 GCF_001811185.1 Corynebacterium sp. HMSC067D03 | reverse complement strand
CGAGTCAGCGGCATGTCGCGAGGTTAACCCGTTATGTGGGGTAGTCGTAGCGAAAGCGAATCCTAAGAGGGTGTCAAGTGGCATGTCCTGGACCCGAAGCGGGGTGATCTACCCATGGCCAGTGTGAAGCAGCTGTAAGAGGTTGTGGAGGCGCGAACCCACTTAGGTTGAAAACTGAGGGGATGAGCTGTGGGTAGGGGTGAAAGGCCAATCAAACTCC
>NZ_KV803825.1:0-16242 GCF_001811185.1 Corynebacterium sp. HMSC067D03 | reverse complement strand
AACAACCCCACCGAACGGTTAAACCGGGAGATCCGCCGGCGCACCGACGTCGTTGGCATCTTCCCGAACCGCGAATCCATCATCCGGCTTGTCGGCGCGGTCCTCGCTGAACAGCACGACGATTGGATCCAACAAAAACGCTACATGTCACTATCTGCACTCGAACACACCAAACGCCTCATGCACCAAACAGGAGGTGATCATGGCGACCACCACCAACTAACCGCCTAACCAAAACCCCGAACTTCATACCGAGCCGAAAGCACAAACGGCTACACCACTTCACGGGACTTGACCCAATCTATGAGCCCTCTGTCATGGCTTTAAGCGCCGCAACGTGCTGTGCATAGGCTTCTGTTCCAGTCTGGGTCAACGCGACCCAGACGGCGTCTTTCGCGCGCGTGGAGCCATATTCGCGGGTGCGGCTGATATAGCCGCTGTCCTCAAGATGTTTCAACTGCTTGGAAAGCGTATCGGCAGGAAGCTCGGTGAGCTCTGCAAGCACGGCGTATTTCATCTGCCTGCCGCCGGTTGCGCCTGAATGGAACAGCGTGGCACAAATTTTAAGCCGATTGATGGGGTGGATGACCGGATCCAGCTTTGCTGGGCGTGGTGAAGGATCCTTAGACATTGACGCCCTTTACGGCGGCGTTGCGGTTCTCATACAACATCCATGCCGTCGCCGTAGAAACAACGACGCCGCAGACAATCATCCACGGCCAAGTATCAGGCGTCGGCACGGTGGAGAACATCATGGCACCTGGCAGCAGTACTCGTGACCAGGTGGCGCGATCATTACTCGGCCCCATATTGGGATTGACCCGAACGAAGGGGTTCGCAATCTTATCTTTGAGGAGATAGCCCAGAACGAACGTCGGTACAAGAACCGCGAGGCCGTACCACCATGACAGCTTGAATAGCGCGATACCGCCGCCGGCGCCAAGCGCCACTATCGCCACCGCCCACCAGCTCTGCGTCCACGTGGTGCGCTTTTGAACGTCGTGAATGATCTTAAGGTCGTCGCTCATCGTTCTTCTCCCTAACGTCAACTTCACTGGCTTGCAATTAAGGCAAGTGTAATACTTGCCTTAATTGCAAGTCTAATGCTTGCCAAGTGTGCAAGTGAAAGACTGTGCATAGTGGGGATACAGCTACGCATGGGGTCTAACGGGGCTGGTGGTCTGCTACTGTGACATCTGGCCGACTTTTATTGACTGAGGCTCCACGGCCTTACATCGCCCATCGGGTAGTGCCTTTGCTGGTTGTTCCATTGCGTTTGGTATCACCGCCGCAGTAGCAGCGTGGTCGGTTCTTTGGCATTGAGCCACCACACCACCGCCTACTACCACAGACTGGCAGCCACACCGGGGATTCACCGTGTTGAGGCCAGATATATGCTCCCAAAGCATATATTTCACGCTACCCTACAGGTCAGAACCTAAAAATCCCCGATCCCAGACACACTTTCTGGCCCCTAACCCCAGAAGACCTACTCCAGCCCGAAGAGCTCCCGTTGGAAATCCGTGGGGTTCTTCAGCTTCTCGGATTCGGGCAGTGGGCCGGGGAGGGTGGTGCCTGCGGCGAAGGGGGAGCCCGGGAGATGGTCGCGGCCGTGGGGTTGGGTGAGGCCGGAAAGGTCGGGCCCGGAGGGGACGATCCGGGTGGGGTTCACTTCGCGGTGGACGATGTAGTAGTGCTGTTTGATCTCCGTGAAGTCGGTGGTGTCGCCGAAGCCGGGGGTTTGAAACAGCTCGCGGAGGTAGCCGTAGACGTTTGGGAGTTCGGTGATCTTGTTGCGGTTTGTCTTGAAGTGGCCGTGGTAGACGGCATCAAAGCGGATGAGGGTGGTGTAGGCGCGGACGTCGGTCTCCGTGATGTGTTCACCCATGATGAAGCGGTGGTTGGCTAGGCGGTCTTCGAGCCAGTCGAGGACCTCAAACACGTCGTCGTAGGCTTCTTCGTAGGCGTCTTGGGAGGCTGAGAATCCGGCGCGGTACACGCCGTTGTTGAACTTGCGGAAGAGGAAGTCGTTGATCGCCTCCGCCTCTTCGCGCAGCTCTTCCGGTGGCAGCAGGTTCGGGGCGCCGGGGCGGTGGTAGGCGGTCCACTCGGTTTGGAAGTCGCGGACCATGGAGTTGTAATCGTTCGTCACCACCTTGCCGCTTGCTTCTTCCACGATTGCCGGCACGGTGATGCCGCGCGGGTAGTCGGGAAAGCGTGCGAAGTATGCATCCTGCAGGCGGGGGATCTGTAGCACGGGGTCCACGCCGCCCGGATCCAAGTCGAAGGTCCAGGAGCGCTTGTCGTGAGTCGGGCCAGCCAGGCCCAAGGAGATCACATCTTCCAGCCCCATCAGGCGCCGCACGATGACAGCGCGATGCGCCCATGGGCAGGCACGTGCGGCGATGAGACGGTAGCGGTGCGGCTGCACGGGCCAGTGCGAAGCTTCATTGCTTATCGACGACACAATGCGGTCACCGATATAGTTCGTATCCCGCTTGAACTCGCCGTCTGTTGAGGCGTTCTGGGCATCGCCTGCCCAGTCCTTCTGTGCGTCTGTAGTCATCGTGTCCTCCCTTATCGCGTGAAAAGTTTGTGACACGTCAACTATAGGCTGTTTCTGATCATGAGCGAGGGGGGATGTGCTGTTGCAAGAGGATGAGCAGTGTGACGGAAAGCCCGGAGACAGGCCCAGAGACAGGCCCAGAGACAAGGCAATACAAAGCCTTCGGATGGCGCGAATCCTGGGCCTTCATCGCGGTCATGGTGTTTCTCTCCCTAGCTGGCTTCTTTATGGTCGATGGCGGTGAAAGGGCGCTGGAACCCCTTGACCGAGCGCCGGATCCATAGCCGTGCCATTTTGGGACACGCCCGCACCTTCGGTTTCGGGCCATTACCAGAGCGCTTATCCGGAGAAGCCTTCTGCTCCCACTCCAGCGGGGTAGTGATCGTCCCCTGAGTACGGGGATTCCCCGGATTTACAGGCTGATTCACCGAGAAGATTGTTAAAAACGCCTGCGGATTCTTGCGCCCATCCTGAGTCTTCGTCCACGCGTCACTCAATGGTGTGCTGGTTTTGCGCGATCTCGGTTTCAGCAATGTCTATCAAACGCACGAGACGGGGCTTGAGTCGCATGCGAGGTTAGGCTAACCTAACGTAATAATGGTTATTATCTTCTGAGAGGGCAACACAGTGCCGCTTGTGACTGATGAACCCACCACAGCGACCAATGAGTCGACGAGTCGGCCGAGAGGGGGCGGCACCGCCGACGACGGCCCGCGAACCCGATCACCTAACCTGAAACCGCCGCGTGGACGCGGCCCACACACCCGGAGACAGAACCAGATGAAGTCGATTGCCCAGATCGTCCAGAACAACCTCAGACTCCTCGCGGCCTACGAGGACAAGGTCCAGCCGAGGTTCCTCAGCCGCTATGCGCGTGAACCGATGGACGCCGCCGTCGAAGGGCTCGGGGCCGGACGGAATTCCACGTCGCCGACGTCCTCGCGCCGCTCGGCAGGGTCGCCGGGCAGCGAGGTCGAGGACCTCGCCGAAGCCAACGGGTTGAAGCTGGGCGGAGCCTCACACGTCGGCATGGTGTACTTCCGCACTCTCACGAAGAAAAGCGCGATCGGGGAGGCGGGCAAGTGAGCGCTGTGGACGGGACCGTAGGCCCGTGGTCGCTGCTCGCCCCGATTCGGACCCGGATGCGGGCGGTGGTCGCGTTATCTGTCCTGTCGTCGGTGGCTACCGTCGCTTCGCTGGTCGGCATCATCGACATCGCGATGACGTACCCGGAGGCCCCGGAGCATCGGACGTGGTTGGCCGTGGCTGTCATCGTCGTCGCCGCAACGGTGCGCATGGCCGCAGACGGCGCCGCCGGCATGCTCTCGCACCGGGCGGATAACGACCTGCAGCTCCACCTCCGGCGCCGGCTGGTCGCCCAAATCCGGAAGTTACCGCTGGGCTGGCTGGACGCCCGGCGCTCGTCGGGAATCATCGAGTCGGTTGAGAAGGACGTCGCGGCTGTCCACCAGCTCATGGGCCACACCGTCGGTGAGACCGTGGTGGCGGTGCTGGTTCCCCTGCTTTCCCTCATCGCGCTCGTCGTGGTGGATTGGCGGATCGCGGTGGTGGCGGTCATCCCGGTGCTGGTCACCTTCGCCCTGATGGGCGTGATGATTTCGCGCGGAGCCGCTCTTCAGCGCGACTACGAGCGAGCCTCCGAAGGAGTGACGGCCGCGGTCATCGAGCTGGTGCGCGGTATCCCGGTGATGAAGTCCTTCGGGCGCGCTAACCAGGGCGCGGGTCGCTACGATGCCGCGGCGTTGTCGTTCGTCCGCGCGTGGTCCGCCTGGTCCCGGCAGTCGAACATCTATCTCGGGCTCATCGACGTGGTGACGTCCCCGACCACAGTTCTCGCAGTGGTGTGCGGGGCCGGCCTCGCTCTGAGGGACGCCGCGGGCGGCATACCGGAGGGTCTCGTCGCCGGGCTGGTTCTCAGCCTTGGACTCTCCGCGGCGATCGTGCGGGTGGCCATGAACTCCGAACCCATCATCGCGGGGATCGCTGCCCTGAAGTCCATCGCGGAGGTACTGAGCACGCCGCCGATCGCCGAGCCCGCCGATCCGGTGCCCGCGCGCGGAGGCGCGCTCGAGGTCCGGAACCTGGTCTTCTCCTACGGCGATGGGCCGCGGGTCCTCGACGGGATGTCCGCGACGTTCGAACCAGGGACCCTCACTGCGCTGGTGGGGTCCTCCGGTTCCGGAAAGTCCACCGTCGCCCGGCTGTTGGCGCGTTTCCACGACCCTGCTGAAGGCTCGGTGCTGCTGGGCGGCGTCGATCTTCGTGACATCGCCGTGCGCGACGTGCACCGCTCGGTGTCGGTGGTGTTCCAAGATCCGCAGTTGTTCACGCTGCCGTTGCGGGAGAACATCCGGCTGGCCAGGAGAGACGCCACCGACGACGAAATCATGGCGGCCGCGAAGCTCGCGAACCTCGATGCGGTCATCGCGGCGCTGCCGAAGCGCCTGGATTCGGTGGTCAACGTCGATGTGACCTTTTCCGGTGGTGAGGCGCAGCGCGTAGCCATCGCGAGGTCGATCGTCACGGACGCGCCGGTGCTCATCTTCGACGAGGCAACCGCTTACGCGGATCCGGCTTCCGAGGCCCTCATCCAGTCCGCAATCGAGCGTTTGGCCCGTTCGCGGACGGTGATTGTGATCGCGCACAGGTTGAGCACGATCCGCAACGCCGACCGCATCCTCGTTCTCGATGGGGGAGCGGTCGCGGAGGCGGGTACCCACGACGAGTTGCTTGCGCGCGGTGGCCGCTACCGGGATTTGTGGCGCGCGTTCACGCTCGACGACGAACCATCCGCCCCGCGGGGTACTGAATCAGACGATGAAAAGGCGGGGAACCGATGATTCGAGACTTGTGGTCGATGACGGATCGGCGCTCGAGAATGACGCTGGTGTGGCTCATTGCGTTGGCCACGCTTGCCGCGCTGGCCCAGGGAGCGGCGTTCGTCGCGCTGCTGCCGCTGCTGTCGGCTCTGGCCGAGGGAGATGATGCGACGGCGTGGCGTTTCACCGGCGTCATCGCCGGCCTCGCGGCCGCCCATGCGGTGCTGTCCCTCGCCGCGGGGACAGTTGGCAGGGCGAATTCCGCAGCGGTGCTTTCGTCCCTGCTGCGTTCCCTGGGCGAACGCGTGCTGACGTTGCCACTCGGGTACGTCACCAAGTCCACGGCCGGCCGCTTTTCGGAGATGGCGTCGTCGGGTATCGCGTTCGCGGCGTCCGTGCCGCACGTGATCCTGCGGCCCGTCATCGCCGCGGTGGTTACGCCGACCGTCATCGCCTTCGGAATTCTGGCGGTGGATTGGCGCGTCGGTTTGGTTCTTGTCGCGTCGGCGCCGGTGCTCTTCTTCGCCTACCGGGCCATTGGCCGGGTCGGCGGGGAGTCGGACGAAGCGCATGCTGAGGCCGTCGCTGCCGTCTCCAGCAGGCTGATCGAGTTCACCCGCGGCCAGCAGGCGATTCGCGCCGCGGGCGACGGTTCGGCGGCGGACGCGATGGTGGATGAGGCTATCCAGGCCCAGCACGATGCGTTCGCGAAGGCGACGTCGACGCAGGGGGCGGCCATCGGACGGTTGGGTTCGGTCGTCCATGCGGTGTTCACGGCGGCGGTGATCGTCGCCGTGGCAGTCGCCGCGACGGGCGGGATGGCGCCGGCGCATTTGGCGCCGATGCTCATCGTGCTCGTCCAGTTCACCGGACCGATCACCACGGCGGGAGCGTTGTCCGGCGGTTTCGGTGCGGGCCGCAACACGTTGGCTGCGTTGCGTGACCTGCGGGCAATCCCCGCCCTTCCTGAACCTGCCGCACCGGAGCTGCCCGACGGGCATGACGTGGAGTTCCGCGGTGTGAGCTTCGGGTACGGAGATAAGAAGGTTCTCGACGACGTCAGCTTCCGTGCACCTCAGGGAGCGCTGGTTGCCGTAGTGGGACCGTCGGGGTCGGGCAAGACGACGGTCATGCGGCTGCTGTCGCGTTTTCACGATCCGGACTCGGGGGAGATCCTCATCGGCGGGGTGCCCTTGCCTCGGATCGGCACCGACGGCGTGAACTCGCTGGTGACCCCGGTGTTCCAGGAGACGTTCCTTTTCGACGCGTCCGTGCGGGACAACCTGGTCTTCGCCGACCCCGGCTTCGGTTCCAGGCCCGGTGACGGGGACCGCTTGCGCGAGGCTGCCCGGCGTTCCGGGGTGGACCGCATCGTGGAGCTGCTGCCTTCCGGGTGGGATACCCCGGTGGGGGAGGAGGGGACGCTGCTGTCGGGAGGTGAGCGGCAGCGCCTCGCCATCGCCCGGGCGCTTCTGAAGGATTCCCCGGTGGTGCTTCTCGACGAGCCGACGTCCTCGCTGGATGCGGCCACTGAGCGGGCGATCGTCGGCACGATTGAGGCGTTGCGCGGCGATCACACTGTGATCGTCGTCGCCCATCGCCTGCACACCATCCGCGATGCCGACCTCATCGTCGTGCTTTCGGAGGACGGGACGGTCGCAGAACGGGGCACGCACGATGAATTGCTGGCGAAGGGCGGCCCCTATGCCGAGTCGTGGACCGCCACGACGACGGCATCGGAGAAGCGCGGATAGCTAGTTCATCTAGCGCCAGATTGGCTTAGTTCCCAGGAGCCAAAGCGCACCGCGCAGACACCCCAGTGGAGGAGCAAGAGCACGAGGAGCGCCAAGGAAAGTGTGTGCCAGCCTTCGTCCCAAGCACCCAAGCACAGGGTGCCCACGGGGAAGGTAGAGCCCCACCAACCAGGGCCGTAGGGCGCCCAGTGGAGGACAGCCTCGTAGAAGCAGTACATGGCGTAGAGGACACACGGTGCGCCGAGGGTGAACATGATGAGGCCGTACAGGTGGGCGTCGAAAAGCAATGTCGATGCTGCCGTCGACTGGCCGACAACACCGAGGGGAATCCACGCTGTACCCGCGGCGGCGCCACGTGGGCGCGTGCGGGACCAGTAGCAGTAGAGGAAGAGTGGGATCGCGGTGAAGAACGTGAGGAAGAAGCACAGCTCACCCGCGTAGTGATAAAACTCGCCGTGATGGGTGGCCAGCTGCCCGGCGGATGTCGCAGCGACCATCGGGGACACGAGCGCCAAGCCCCACGGGAACGCAGGCTCGGTGTAGTGCGCGGACTGCTTCCACAAACCCCAGAGTTGCCACAAGCACACGATGATGGCCAGTGGCGCACCGACCCACCAGCTGAACAGCTGGAACGCATCGTTGCCCGTGAGTGCCGTCCACGCCGAGCCGCACGCGAGCAGCCCCATCGCGTACATGCCCCACGCCGCCATGTTCTGGTGCCGCGGCGGCTCATTGCGCACGCCGACCGTGAACACAACAAGGAGTCCCGCCGCGATGAGCGCAAACACGAGCTGGGCTACATGAAATCCATGTAACCCAGTCAAACTCGACGCAATCGAGGTTCCCATTAAAGCACCGGCCCAAGCGGGACCGAACTTTGGCAACGTCATAGGACTAACGCTAGGCCTGCCACCTCTCCTCATCCACTTTGGGTCGGGGCTTTGTGGTTTTTAGAACGCGATTGGCCTGAAGCGCGCGACGGCGCCGGGTGCTTCGAATCGACGGAAAAGACCACGCCAATTGCCCATCACGGATTCGCATCAGTAGGGTGAAAACATGTCGAAGAGCCAGGCGCAGCGTAGCGTGTCGCGCAACCCCCGCACACGCCGACGCTCACCCGGTTGGGTGCCCGACCAACACGGCGCCTGGTTTATGGTTACCGTCCCCGCTATCACCGGCGTCATCCTGGCGCCGTCGTGGACTGCGATTCCCCTGGTGCTGACCTGGTGGCTCGGCTATTTCACGTTTTTCGCCAGCAGCGTCTGGATCCGCTCGCGCTTCCGCGAACGCAACCGGCCCCCGGTCGTGGTCTACGGGGCGCTCGCGGCCGTCGCGGGTGTGACAACGCTGATCTTCAACTGGCGGCTTCTCATGTGGGTCCCGGCGTTCGCACCGTTGGTGGCCATAGCCGTATTCGAGGCATGGAAGCGGCGTCCGAGGTCGCTGTTGTCGGGTGTTTCCACTGTCGTAGCAGCCTGCCTCATCCTGCCGGTGGCCGCCTGGGCCGGGGGAGGCCTGGATGCGGAGGCGTGGGCCGCATTTGCCGTGTACCTGGCGTACTTCGTTGGCACTGTGCCCTACGTGAAGACGCTCATCCGTGAACGCGGCTCCAGGCCCTGGTTCATCGGGTCGGTGGGCTATCACGTCGTCGTGCTTGTCGCCGCCGTCGTCGCCGTGCTTTGCACCGGCGGGCATCCGTTCCACCCAGCGATCATCGTCGTGGCCGTCGTGTTGCTCGCGCGGGCGACGCTGATGCCGATTACCGGCGCACGTCGTGAGAAGCCATGGACGCCGAAGGTCGTCGGACTTCTGGATGCTGCCATCACTGTGCTGGTGGTCATCGTTGTGCTGCTCTAAGGCGCCTCATTTACTGCCTCGTCACTTTGGCTGATTGAGATACAGCCCATGGGTTCCGCCGTATGATGTGGTGCATGAACTGCCGGAATGTCCGTATCAACTCCGTCGCGGCGCTTATCCTGAGCCTGTTAGGGGCGGCGTTCTTTGCAGTAGGGCGGATTCTGTTTGGGGTGGGCGGATGGCTCGTGTTCTACTCCGTTCCAGCTGGGGTGATCGCCGCACTTGCGCTTCTTGCTTTGTGGTTTATCCCCGTACGCCACGTGAAGGACGACTACCCGTGCCTAGTCAAAGCCTGCCTTAATTTGTGATTTGCAGGAAGGTAAAGAGAAATGTGTTCACGCGTACAACGGGGGAGCGTGCAGGGGTTTGTTTGGCTAGCGGTACTGCGCTGCAAACCTCCCGCTCGTGCGGTGAAACACCAATATTTGTTGCCTGAAAATGAGTGATTCCTGTGGGACAATCAGGCGTCTACAGATTCATAAGGAAGCAACGATGACTGACACCTCAGAGATCCTCGATTCGATCACGCCGAAGCAAACTGCCAAGCTCAACAGCCTCAATGCCGCCATTTGGCAGACTGCCGACGATTACCTCCGCTTGATCGTTCCAGCCGAGAATTACGGTGACTACATCATTCCGTTCACGGTGCTGCGCCGTCTCGAGGGGCGACTGGAATCGACGAAGAAAGACGTTTTGGATCTTGTTCACCGGGAGAACGTGAAGGGAACAGACCCTTCGATCGTGAACCTCATGATCGAGAGCATGTTCAAGCTTCGCTTTTGGAACACCTCGGAGTTGTCTCTCGAGCGCCTGGCTACCTCCGACGACACGTTGAAGGAAGGATTAGGTCAGTACCTCAGGGCGTTCTCTGCAAATATCCAAGAGATCTGGAAAGCGTTCGAGTTTGAGAAACTCATCGACTTCCTTGACCGCAATAACCAACTCTGGAATGTGGTGAACCACTTCGCGTCCATCGACATGTCTGACGAGGCGCTCCAGGATCAGACGATGGGCGACATCTTTGAAAACCTGATGTATCGCTCGTTTGCCCGAAAGGCGAAAGACGCTGGTGAGTTCTATACCCCGCGCGACGCGATTCGCCTGATGACGTCCATCCTGTTCACCTCGGATGACGCGGAACTGGAAGAGGACGGCATCATCCGTTCCGTCTACGACCCCACCGCCGGTACGTGCGGCATGCTCATTGCCGCACGTGATGCGCTCCGGGCTATCAACCCAGGTATTGACATCGTCGTTGCAGGACAAGAGCTCAAGGAATCTTCCTTCGCTATGGGCAAGTCTGACTTGCTCATGCAGGGGTTTAAGAATCCAGAAGTGTTGAAGTTCGGCAACTCTCTGACCAACGATCAGTTCGCCGATGAAACCTTTGACTACATCATGGCGAACCCGCCGTACGGCTCTTCCTGGAAGGCGTTCCAGAAGGACGTCAAAGCGCTCCAGGAGCAGGGCGATCCACGTTTTGCGGAGGGGCTACCCGCAGTCAGCGACGGGCAGATGTTGTTTTTGATGCATATTGCGCACAAACTCGCTGCCGCAGAAGGCGCAACGAAGGGCGGACGCGCAGCCGTAGTTACCAACGGTTCACCACTGTTTACAGGGGATGCGGAAAGCGGTCCGGACAGCATCCGCAAGTATCTCATCGGTGCACAAGGCGGCGTTGAAGTGCTGGACGCGATAATCGCGCTGCCGAATGACATGTTCTACAACACCGGTATTGCTACCTACATCTGGATTCTTGATCGCAACAAGGAGCCACGTCGCCGTGGCAAGATCCAGTTCATCGACGCGACCGAGATGTGTGCGCCAATGCGCAAGAACATGGGGCAGAAGCGCGTCGAGTTCTCGGAAGACAACATCCGCGAGATTACGAAGATCTACAAGGATTTCAAGGAAAACGACCGCTCTATCATCGTCACTGCCGACGACCTGACCTACCGCGACGTGCCGATGTTCAAGTTGGCGCACTACGCGGTGAGTGTCACGGACGAAACGGTGGCAGAAGCCATGGAGCATAAGTCTGCATTCCCGGAGCATGAAGCAGTCATCCGTGAGATGGACGGGCGCGAGTACAACGACCTCCCAAAGGCGCTGAAGGCTGCAGCTAAGGAACATGGCGTGAAGATGGGCGCTCCGTTGCTCAAGCACATCATGAAAGCGCTTGCCGTTGAAGATGATAACGCACCAGCCTCTCTCGACGAGAAGGGCAACCCGGTCGTAGATGCATCGACCAAGGTGATCGAGCGTGTGCCGTACCTAGAGGATGTTTCCGAGCATATGGAGCGTGAAGTGCTCCCGTTTGTCCCGGATATGCAGTGGGATGAGTCCTTGGCGAAGGTGGGGACGGAGTTGCCGTTGACGCGCCTGTTCTACAGGCCAGAAGAGTCCCGATCGCTGGAGGAACTGGACGCAGACATCGCTGCGTCTCTGGATCGTATTTACGGCATGTTCAGGGAGGTACGGTCCGATGACTGATTTTCCGTTGGCGCCAGTTTGGGTTGCATCAACAGTAACTCTTGGGAAGATGCTTCAACCGAACCAGGAATTCGGCGATGATCTGTTATGTAAATACATTTATGCTGGAAAGATAGGGACGAATGGGCTTCTTAACGAGGATTCAGAAGCCCGTGAAATGTGGTTTACTCCATCTGAGCTTCAGAGATTGAGCCTGCATGAAGGAGACACGCTAGTCACAGAGGGCGGAGATGTCGGAAGGCCAGCCTTCATTGGCAATGATCTCCCGGGAGTAGGGTTTCAAAACTCGGTCATACGGTTAAGACCGAAACTGACAACTCACCCGAAGTATTTATTTTATGCAATGGATTATCTCTACCGGAGTGGACACGTCGACAGGGTCTGTTCCGCTGTCTCGCTAAAACACTTCACCGCAGAAAAGGTTGCAGTTCAGAGTATCCCTCTACCTGACTTCGAAACTCAACGCCGTATCGCTGATTACCTCGATAAGGAAACCGGTGAGATGGACGCGATGATCGGAGAATTCGAAGTGCTGGTAAAGAGTCTCCTGCTGAGGAAGCCAATGAAAGTCACTGAGGTTCTCTCACAAGAAACCTATCCCGCGATCCCGCTTGGTCTCGTTTGCAGGCTATATTCCGGAGACTTCATCCCGCTATCTGAAGTCGACCCCGAACATGATCTGCCCGTATTTGGAGGGAATGGTGTGTTGGGGCGAACTCGCACAGGCAACATCGACGAGGACTGCTTGATCGTAGGGAGAGTTGGTGCTCTCTGCGGAAATGTTCACCGGGTACACGCACCTGCGTTCATAACCGACAATGCACTAATTGTTCAGCCAAAAATATCTGTCGATTTGACCTGGTTAGAGCATTCTTTAAGGTCACTTAATCTTGGCAAACTTTCTCAAGCTTCTGCTCAGCCGGTGATCGCAGCTTCCAAGGTTTTGCGCGAGAGGATTTCTTTTCCTCCCGTGGAGAAACAACGCCAAATCGCGGAAAAACTCGACCGAGAGACCGCGAAAATGGACGCGCTCATCGAGGAATCCACCAAACTCATCGAAAACCTCAAAGCACGCAAAACTGCGCTGATCACTGAAGTCGTTACGGGCCGGAAAGAGGTCTAATCATGGTGAACCCAATACTTGAAGAAGCGATGGAACTGACCATCTGCCGATCTCTCAACAGCCAAGGTTGGATCTGGAACGAGGGTGCCAACGACAAGGGGTTCGACCCCGAACTTGGACTGTTCCCCGAAGACGTACTCCACTGGCTGAAGACTCAGTATCCGGAGCAATACGAGCGGGCGATTCCTGAGTCTGCGAACGATACAGAGCGAAAGTCTCGCGAGCACCGGCTGCTGAAGCGTCTGACCAAGGAGCTTGACTACACGCCGATTCTCGATGGCATCACAAAGAAGGTCAACGGCGGACTCCTGGGCACGTTGCGAGATGGGTTCTCGTTTACACAGACAGACCTTGGCACCGTGAACTTCCCGGACATGGCGGGCTTCTACCCGTATGACTCGGCGAAGACGGATGTGATCGACAAGGCGAAGGAAAACCGCCTACGCGTGCTGCAGCAAGTCCACTTTGAAAAAGGTGGCCTAGGCGAGATTGACCTTGTGCTGCTGGTCAACGGCATTCCCGTCATCACCATGGAACTCAAGACTGACAACACGCAGTCTATTGACGATGCTGTCAAGCAGTACAAGCACGACCGCAAGCCGAATCGCTCCAGCCGCCCGCTGCTCAACCCCGGCCGCTGTCTCGTCCACTTCGCGGTGTCCTCGCGTGAAGTCATGATGACCACGGAACTCAACGGCACCGATACTGTCTTCCTTCCGTTCAACCAGGGAACCGAGGAAGGCCGCGCTGGCAACCCAGACAACCCCAACGGGTACAACGTTTCCTACCTGTGGGACTGGGTGTGCTCACCAGATCTGCTGCTGCGCATCCTGAAGGATTACGCACTGTGGGAGCCGTCTACGAAGGGCAACGAGGGGCGTCTGATCTTCCCGCGCTTCCACCAATTGCGCTCTGTTGAACGCGTCACCAGCGATGTTGCAACCAACGGCACCGGTCGGCGGTACTTGATCCAGCACTCTGCGGGTTCCGGCAAGACGAAAACGATTGCGTGGTTGGCGCACCGTGCCAACAAGATGATCCATGAAGACGGTACGAAACTTTTCGATTGCGTAATCGTCGTTACGGATCGTACCGTGCTGGATAAGAACGTCGCGGACGGACTCTCGCTGCTGCAGGCCTCTGAAGGCATGGTCATCAACATCACCAGCGATGACACCTCAAAGTCGGAGAAACTCAACCACTATCTCACCCAGGGCAAGCGTATTTTGTCCTGTACGCTGCAGACCTTCCCGGCGCTGGCGCAAACGATTGACCGTTCGCCGAAACTGCGAAACCGCCGCTGGCTGGTCATTATCGACGAAGCGCACTCGTCCCAGCACGGCAAGGCATCGCGCACGCTGCTCGAGACACTTTCGGACACCCCTGACGAGCTTGCGGAAGCAGCAACGCGAGCGGCTGCGGATATTGAAGACGAAGAGACGCTCGATGGTGGGGCAGCGCTCAGCGACCCTGCTGGTTCGACTCCGTCTGGCGAGCTCACGCGTGTTGAAAAGGACCGTCTGCAGCAGCAGCGAGACTCGGCGGTCGCGCGGTCGTCGAACGTCACGCTCGTTGCGTTGACCGCAACACCCAAGGCGAAGACGCTTGCCGTGTTTGGTGAGCCATCTCCGGACAATCCAGAGAAGTACGTGGCGTTTGACCTGTACTCCATGGCGCAGGCAATCGACGAGAACTTCATCCTGGATGTGCTTCAGAACTACATCTCGCTATCGCTCTACGCCAAGATCGAAGATCAACTTGGCCGCGAAGACGACGTCATTCTTGGCGAGGCAAAATCTGCACTCAAGCACTTCGTTCGCTCCCACGAGAAGACGATCCACTCCAAGGCTGAAGTGGCCGTCGAGCACTTCAACAACAACGTGCGCTTCCTGCTCGGATCGACCGCGAAAGCAATGGTCGTTTGCGACGACCGCATGAGCGCATACACCTGGTTCCGGGCAGTGCAGGACGTGATCAAGTCCAACCCGAAGTATCAGGGGCTTGAAGCACTTGTGGCGTTCTCTGGTTCGCTTGACGTGTCCAAGGATGAGGACATTGAGGAAATTGTTACGGAATCCTCCCTCAATAACGAAAACGCACCTGAGGGTCATCGTCGCATGGAAACGACGAAGATGTTCGACGGTGAGGCGTACAAGTTCCTCATCGTGGCAAACAAGTATCAGACAGGCTTTGACGAACCACGCCTGTCAGCGATGTACGTGGATAAGCCTCTGTCCGGCGTGATGGCGGTTCAGACGCTCTCGCGCCTGAACAGGACGATGCCATCGAAGAATAAGACCAAGACTTTCGTGGTCGACTTCGTCAATGACCCCGAAACGATTCTTCAGTCGTTCCAGCCGTACTACTCGCAGGCATCTATCGACACCGAGGTAGACCCCGACGTGCTTGCGGATCTTGCTCGCGTGCTGGACACCTCCCAGTTCTACGACACCGAGGAGATGGAAGCGATCGCCAACACGGTGATGGATCGGGACATCGATGTGAAGAAGAAAGACAGCCTGATTCGAATTGGTATCGATCCGATCATTACCCGGTGGACCAAGTTCTACGGAGGCGCTTTGATCTCCGGGGATAAAAACAACGAAGCAGTGGCGACAGATTTCCGTGCGAACCTGGTGAAGTACGTTCACGCGTGGGACTTCTTGAGCCAGTTCATCGACTTCCAAGACATCACTCTGCACAAGCGTGCAATCTTCGCTGACCTGCTCGCGCGCAACCTCAAGCTTGGCAAGAAAGCACGCGAGGAGGACTACGTCACCGGCGTCGAGGTAGTGAAGACCGCCGTCATGGGTGACGTTGAAACAGGCGTTGAGCTGAAACTCAACATCGAGGATTCGCGAGCCCCGCTCCCTGTTCCAGGGTTCGATGGTCGTGTCTCTACCGGTGGGGCAGGGGATCCGCTGCAAGGCGCATTCCGCGAAGCAGTGGAGCAGGTCAACGAGCTGTTCTCCGCTGCAGGCATCGACATGTCCAACTCGGCGAATACCCGCATGGTTCATGCCGTGTGGGAGGCGTTAGCTAACGACGAAGAAGTGGAAGCCCTTGCCACCAAGAACCCGCAGGAGGCGTTGGCAAAGTCACCGAAACTTCGCGACAAAGTGCTTTCCGCAATCTTGGGCGCCGACGCTGAGCACGAGCAGTTCACTAACCTCATGCTCGGTGGCGAAGACGCGCTGAACGTTCTCACCGCTGCAATGTCCCGTCTTGCAGTTGCCGCAATGGAAGACAAGGCGCGCGGGATCGCAGTGCCGGACGACGCGCTCATCGGTGGTGCGGAAGAACCCCAGGATGAGTCGCCGGTTGAACGTCGTATCCAGGACCTTCTCGATGTAATGCTCATGCACGCTGGTGCTTCTACTGTTGAGGAGCAACTCGCGCGGTCACTGGACGAAGCGCTGTCGAACCGTGGAACCTCCAACGTGTTCGAGGTGGTTCGCTCACAGTTCGTCGGACACTCGCTGCCAGTGGACGGTGATCTGTACCAAGGCGTCGTGATGTACGCGGTGGAGCACTACTAAGGGGCAAGGACGGGGCCGATATCTTCTGAAAAGAAAACTGAAGTGTCCCAGGTTTTGTTCCGTTTGAGTA
>NZ_KV803824.1:0-293 GCF_001811185.1 Corynebacterium sp. HMSC067D03 | reverse complement strand
TAGATGATGCGACGCTGCCGAGCTTGCTCTACGGCAGCTGTTCTGTTGTCAACCCCCAACTTTGAATAGATGTGGATCAGGTGGGTTTTCACCGTGGCTTGGGAGATGAAGAGCTGTTCGGCGATCTCCCGGTTCGACGCGCCCGTCTGCAGTGCGCGAAGCAGTTCGATCTCGCGGGCGGACAGAGCCTCGTCGGGGTTGACCAGACGGTCTGCCAGCACATTCGCCACTTGCGGAGAGAGCACGCGCTTGCGTTTCGACGCCTGCACCACCGCGTCATGCAATTCATCCTC
>NZ_KV803823.1:0-40049 GCF_001811185.1 Corynebacterium sp. HMSC067D03 | reverse complement strand
CGATGGTCGGGTCAGGCACGTCAACCAGCCAGCACCAAGTAAACCGTCGTTTCATGGTGGCAAGGCTGATCCCGTGGCGTTGAGCCATTGCCCTTAACGAGCTTGACGTGGTGCAGTGATCGATGAACTGAGCGAACACCGCAGCGTTGGCTAGATCGTCACGGTGTTTCACGCTGGACGCACCGCAAGCCTTGCATCGCCATCGGGTGGTTCCGTTGCTGGTGGTGCCGTTTCGTTTCATATCGCCGCCACAGTGGCAGCGTGGTCGGTTCTTTGGCATTGGGCAACCGAACCACCGCCCCGTAGCACACCAGGGCAGCCACACCGTGGATTGAGAGCGAAACTGCCAGATATATACCCGCAGCGCTTATACTTTCAGCATTAACCCAGATCAACTGCCGAAAATCAGTCCAACCAGACACACTTTTTGAGCCTTAACCCCACATTGCTTTTCCACCCCCTCCTTAAATATGTTAGCCTTACCTAACTATTTGGCGTGCGAACTTCCGCCGCCAGAAGCAGCCACGAGTTGTTGAAGGGCAGGGACAACGATGACTGAACAAGCCAACAAAGCGGCCGCGAGGCGTAAACCCCGGAAGGCCAATGAGGCAACCGTGACCGGTCGCCGCCAGCTCTCCCCCGATCTGGTTCGCTTAAGCCTGAACGCCCCCGCTTTTGTCGGTAAAGATCTGGAGTTTACGGACCACTACCTCAAGCTGTTGTTCGTGCCGGAGGGCGCCGACTACTCCTGGCCATTTAACGTCGAACAGGTCCGTGAACAACAGCCGCGCGACAAGCAACCGGTGACCCGGACCTACACGTTGATCAACCTCGACTCATCGACCGGGGATTTCGATGTTGACTTTGTCACCCACGGCGATGCAGGCCTGGCCGGTCCGTGGGCTCGCGTAGCCGAGGTTGGAGAGAAGATCGGCTTCTTCGGCCCAGGTGGCGCGTGGGGCCCTTCGGTCGACTACGAGCACTTCATCTTCGCCGGCGATGAGTCCGCAGCACCGGCCATCGGCGCGGGCCTAAAGCGCCTCCCCGAGGGCGCAACTGCGACCGCGTACATCGAGATCGAAGCCGAAGACCGCAAGTTTGAGCTCCCAGCCCGCGATGGCGTGGACATCCATTGGGTGATCCGCAACGGCGCGACCCATGGCACGGAGCTATCCCGCGTCGTGCGACAGGCCGGCGTGCCGGACGGAAAGAACACCAGCTGGTTCATCCACGGCGTTGCCGAGATGATCAAGGAAATGCGGCGCTTCCTCTTCGTCGAATCCGAGGTCCCCAAGCAAGACGTGTCCATCTCTGGATACTGGCGCATCGGCATGACAGAGGATCAGTGGCAGGCCTCCAAGCGCGATTTCAACGCCGAGATTGAAGCCGAGGAGGAACGCGCGAAAGCCTAACTGCGCCTGGGGGCACTAACTGCACCTAGGGGCACTAGGAGTAGAGCTGCTCGCCGCTGCCGCCGGAGCGCTGCTCCCAATCAAGGTTCCAGTAGCCCAAGCCGTCGTACGGGGTCAGGGTCGATCCGCCAGTGTTTTTCACCACTACCGGGTCACCCCGTTTGACGTACTCCTGGAACCACTTGGCGTTCTCATAGGAAGCGTTGATGCAGCCGTGCGACTGGTTCTGGGACCCCAACGCCCACAGCGCCCACGGCGCGGAGTGGACGTAGATGCCCGAGTACGACAGCTGGGTGGCGTAATCCACCGGCGTGACGTACCCGCCCGCATCCAACGCCAAGCCGTAGGTACGCGAGTCCATGACAAGGCTGGGGTGCTCATCCCCCACCACGTAGGTGCCATTCGGGGTGTCGTAGCTACCGTCGGTTCCCAGTGAGATCGGGAACTCCTTCACCAACTCGTCGTTAGCGTAGACGCGCAGCATCTTGTCGTAGTTATCCACGACAGTCTCCACCTTGTCACCGATGGTGAAGCTGATTTCGGTGTCGTCGGAACCGTAGACACCTTCGGCGAGTTTGCGCCCATACAGATCCACTTTCACAGTGACCTCAGTACCGGGCTCCCAGTACTCCTTCGGGCGCCAGCGCACTTCGTAAGGATCCAGCCAGAAGAATCCACCCTCGGTGTCGTTCGAGGTTTCCACCGAGATGAGTTTCTCCATCTTCTTGGTGTCTTGGATCGGGCTATCAAAGCGGATGGTTACCGCCTGGGCGACACCAACCGTCGAGCCGTCAAGCGGACCAACGTACGCATTAACCGTCACAGCCGGCGACACCGTAGTAAACGACGACACCACCTTCTGGCCCTCAACATCACGCGCCTCAATGGTGTACTCGCGTCCGTAACCAAGCGGTTCCGCCGTAGACCATTCGGTTTTGTCGTCGTTGAACTCCGCCTCGACTTCCTTGCCGGCCTCGTTGGTCATCTTCACCGAGGCCAATCCGACCTCCGAAAGCACCTTCACCGGCTGGCCAGGCTCGACGTCAGTGGCGTTATTGCTCACCGAGACTTTCGGCGGCTTCGCCGCAGGCGTCGTCTCTGCAGCCTGGTCCGTCTCCGCAACCTGCTCGAGACGGCTCGACCCATCCCCCGGTGAGCAGGCCGAAATCATCGCTCCTGCAGCCAGCGCCGTCAGGACCGCGGTGCAGCGGCGAACCGCGCGAAGGTGGAGCACAATGGACCCCTCACAACTCAAATCCAAAACTCAAACGCCAATACTTTAACCGTTAACGGCTAAAAAGCCACCATCCACAAACAAAGCGTTATACAACGTTTAACATCGCCGAAAAATATGCTCTTACCTGCCGATTTCACACATTCAACACACGCTGCTAATGTATTACCTCGTTGCAGAGAGCAACACCAACAAAACAAAATACGCGCCATTAGCTCAATTGGCAGAGCAACTGACTCTTAATCAGTGGGTTCGGGGTTCGATTCCCTGATGGCGCACAGCACAGCGAGGCTGGCAGGTATTTTACCCGCCAGCCTCGCTTTTTGTGTACCCGTCACTTTTTCTCGCAGCTGAGACTAGGCTGATCTTCATGAAAACAGCCTTGGTAATTGTTGACGTGCAAAATGACTTCTGCCCCGGCGGTAGCCTTGCCACCGCCCGCGGCGATGAGGTGGCGTCAAAAATCGCGGAGTTGATCTCCACCCCTGATAACAGGTGTTTGGAGTACGACCACATTGTGGCAACACAGGATTGGCACATCGAGCCAGGTGACCACTTTGCCAAGGAAGGCGAGACACCGGACTTTGTCAACACCTGGCCGCCGCACTGTGTCGCTGATTCCTATGGTGCGCAGATGCGCGGACCGGTGGATACCTCGCTGATTGAGGAGTTTTTCCGCAAGGGCAAGTACACCGCCGCTTATTCCGGATTCGAGGGCGCAACTGAGGCTGGCACATCGCTTGAGGATTGGTTGCGCGAGCGCGAGGTTTCCCAGCTAGACGTCTGTGGCATTGCAACGGACTTCTGTGTGCGAGCCACCGTCCTGGACGCCCTGAAGGCTGGTTTCAAGGTGCGCGTCCTGCGCGCGATGTGCTCCCCTGTCAATGACAAGGGCGGTGCCGCAGCGCTTCAGGAAATGTTTGAGGCTGGCGCCGAGATTGTCTAGTTACTTCGTCGGGTTGTAGCCCAGAAGTTCTTCCATCTCGCCCATTTCGGCGGTTTGCACCTCAATCATGTCTTGGGCCAACTCGCGAAGCGGCTCGTAGGCGCCGCCGTCCACCTCGTCCTGCGTCATCTTGATCACGTGGGCGTGGTGGAAGTGCATCATTTCGAGGAAAGCGGTGCGCAGGTCGTCGCCACGCAACTGCGCGAACTCGTCCAACTGCTCGGGCGGGAACATGCCATTGGCGATGTGCTTCGAGTGGAGCTCCATGTCCTGATCGATGCCCCACTCGTCGGCCCAGGCGTTCATCTGCTCGTTTTCGCGCTCCTGACCGTCCTTGATGCGCTGGGCGAGATCACGCACCTGCGCATCGTCGACGTCGGAGTCCAGCAGCACATCCGACATGTCGATCGCCTGCTGGTGGTGCGGCACCATCATGCCTAGGAAGTGGACGTCAGTGCCGTTGTACTCGGCGTCGGTGTCCGTCGACGTTGCGGCGGTCTCTTCATCCGGTGTGAACGCAGCGCGTATCGACGGCCCCGCCACCGTCAGCACCAGCGCAATCGCGGCAATGACGGCAAGCGCGATCCACAGCGGCTTTTTACTGCCGCGCATCCGCTCGAGTTCGTGGTCGGCCTGATCATTAACCATTGATGCTCCCTTTCGGTCGTAAAACGAGATTACCTTGAATTCAACAAGGACACGAGCGTATCGACGACAAAACGCCGGCACCCACAACATTGCAGGTACCGGCGTACAGACGCTCGCGCTTAGTTACGCGACAGCAGCTTCTGCAGCTCCTTGAGCTCGCTCTTGCGCTTACGGCCGTTGTAGACCTTGATACCGATCAGCGCTGCGATACCGATACCAACGCCAGCGATGATCTTCTGCACAGTCTCGTCCTCGAGCCAGGTCTTTGCCTGCCCCTTAGCCGTGTCGGCCAGGTTGGACGGGCTGGTGCGATCTGCAAGCTCATCAAGCGTGCTGGCCAGCTGGCTGCGGGTGCGTGCAAGGTCACGCTCAATGTCGTGAATATCTCGTGCCACGGTTTCAAACTCCTACGTTTACTTGGGACTTTTCTAGACTGACGTCTTTTCGTACCAACAGTAGTGTAAAACGGGGAGGCATGACTGAACCCACCAGACTGCAACAAGGCGACACCGCCCCCGCTTTTTCCCTGAATAACGACAAGGGCGAAACCGTTTCGCTTGCCGATTTCGCTGGCCAGCGAGTCATCGTGTACTTCTACCCGAAGGCCAACACGCCCGGCTGCACCACCGAAGCTTGCGACTTTAGCGACAATATGGACCAGTTCAAGGACGCCTCCGTCGCCGTACTCGGCATCAGCCCCGACCCGGTGGAGAAGTTGGCAAAGTTCCGCGACGACCACAACCTGACCGTGCAGCTGCTTTCCGACGAATCCAAGGAAACCCTCGAGGCTTACGGCGCATTCGGGGAAAAGAAGAACTACGGCAAGATCGTCCAAGGCGTTATCCGCTCAACGTTCCTTGCCTCCGTCGACGCTGACGGTAAGGGCACCGTGGAGCAAGCCCAGTACAACGTCAGGGCAACTGGCCACGTTGGCCGCATCCTGCGCGACTGGAACCTGTAAGTCCCCACTCCCCCATAAAGAATTGGTGCGCCCGGAGAGACTTGAACTCTCACGCCATAAGGCACTGGAACCTAAATCCAGCGCGTCTGCCAATTCCGCCACGGGCGCGTCGAGAACGGATATTACACGCCGCGCCCCCATCCACAGAAACCGCGGTATCAAACTTTAGTTTGGCACCATGGTTTTACCGGGTAAGATCACCACTCGTGAGCGAAAAGTTGGAACACACGGACGCGGACGGGACCACCCCGATTCCGCAGCGTGAGCGTCTCCGCGTGCGATGGTGGCACATCCTGCTCCTCATCGCAGCCGCAGTGACGTGCCTGCTGCTCGCCCGGTGGCAGTGGGAACGCTACCAATCCGGCACCGGCACTCTCCAGAACCTGGGCTACGCCCTGCAGTGGCCATGCTTCGCGCTGTTCTTCATCTACGCCTACCGCGTAGGTATGCGCATGGAGAACGACAAGATTGACGCCGAGAACGCAGGGCTGACCATGGATGACCTGTACGAGGCCGATCTCGCCCGCTACGGCAAGCACAAGCCCGTCACGGAAATCGACGAGGACTTCCTGCCCGCACGTCCGGAGATCGACGTCGACGAATACAACAAACTTGTGGCACCGCGCCGCGAAACCCACCCGGAAGGTAAAGGTGAACACGCATGACCGAGCAAACTCAGCCAGCAGCACAGCCAGAGCGCATCCACCCGGAGCGCCAGCGCCGCGTTAAGCAGGCTCTGCTGTGGTTCTCCATCGCGGCGTGGATCACCGGCGTCCTGCTGCTTCTGCTGATTGCCCGCATGATCATGCAGTACGGCTTCGACATGAACGTCGACTACTTGTCCTGGGTCGCGCGCGTACACGGCTTTGCTTTCGTCGCATTCTTGATGACGTCGCTGAATCTCGGTTCCAAGGCCCGCTGGTCCGGCGGCACCTGGGTGGCAACAGCTATCTCCGGCGTTGTGCCGTTTATGTCCTTCTTTGTGGAAGAGAAGCGCCGCAAGGAAGTTAAAGAAAAGTTCCAGCTCGCCTAACGCCGGCGAACTGGAACTTCGGGGGATGAAACCGGCGGCGAAACTTATTCGTCGTCGGTTTTTGTTAGCACCATGACGCCGACCTTCTCCGCTTGATCGTTTTGCGGCGACAGTGTCAACGTGTCGCCTGCACGCTCAGCGTCGTACTCCAGATCCTGGTGCGTCAGCGGATCTTCCAGCTTGAACTCTTTATCGTCGCGCAGGCAGTTCGCTTCGTTAGTCTCACCGTCGGTTTCGGTCAGCTCCCAGGAGCAATCCTTACCGTCAATGGTCACAGTGGCCCGACCACCGCCGGTCCCCTCCTGGGTTGCGGTGACGTCGCCCGACCAGGTGCCGTCGAAGTCACCGTCCTGCCCACAAGCGGTCAAAAGAGCGCTGGAGGCGAGAACAGTTGCTGCGAATGCGATTGTTTTCTTCATACCGCCACTGTAACGATTTTCGTCACTCCAGCGCTGCGATGTGCTTTGCCAACTCCCGCAACGCCTTGCCCCTGTGGGACCGTGCGTTCTTCTCCTCCGAGGTCAGTTCCGCCGAGGAACGCCCCGGCGCGTCATCCGGCGCGAAGAGCGGGTCGTAGCCGAAACCGTTGTCGCCGCGGGGCTCGCGAAGCAGTTCGCCTTCCCAACGCCCTTCTGCGACGTGTACATCGCCTTCTGGGGTGGCAAGCGCGCAGCAGGACACAAACGCTGCGCGGCGCTGGTTGATGTCTTCCATCTGCTTGAGCAGCAGGGCGTTGTTGCCAGCGTCGTCGCCGTGGTTACCGGACCAGCGAGCGGACAGGATGCCCGGCATGCCGTTGAGGGCTTCGACGCTTAGGCCGGAGTCGTCAGCGACGCACGGAAGACCAGTCGCGGCAGCACCTACCCGGGCCTTCAGTACGGCGTTTTCCTCAAAGGACAGGCCGTCCTCGACGGGGTCGGGGTACGCGGGGGCCTGATCAAGCGACACTAGCTCCACTCCCCCGATGGCCAGCTCGCGCAGCACCTGGTCGAGTTCGCGGACCTTGCCCGGGTTACGGGAAGCGACGAGGACTTTTACCATCCCAGCGCCGCCTTCTGGGCTGCGAAGAGCTCTTCGCAACCCTTGGCTGCCACGTCGAGCATCTCGCCGAGCTGCTCGCGGCCGAACAGGCCGTGCTCGCCGGTGCCCTGGATCTCGACGAAGTTGCCGCCCTCCTGCATCACCACGTTAAGGTCCACCTCCGCTCGGGAGTCTTCCTCGTACGGCAGGTCGAGGCAGACGTGGCCGTCGATAATGCCGGCGGAAATCGCCGCTACCGGCTTCAGCAGCGGCTCACCCGGCACCACGCCACGCTCCTTCAGCACAGCGATCGCGTCCGCAAGTGCAACGTACGCGCCTGTGATCGACGCGGTACGGGTACCACCGTCGGCCTGGAGCACGTCGCAGTCGAGCTGAATGGTGTTCTCACCGAGTTCGGAAAGATCCACCGCAGCGCGCAGGGAACGACCCACCAGGCGCGAAATCTCGTGCGTGCGGCCCTTTACCTTGCCTCGCATCGATTCACGCGGCATACGCTCGTGCGTCGCGGAAGGAAGCATGGAGTACTCGGCGGTCAGCCAGCCTTCGCCGGAATCTTTCTTAAAACGGGGAACGCCCTCCTCCACCGAAGCGGTGCACATCACGCGGGTGTTACCGAACTCCACCAGCACGCTGCCAGCAGGGTTCGAAGTAAAACCGCGGGTGATACGGACAGGGCGAAGCTCGTCGACGGCGCGACCGTCAAAACGCGAAAAATCAGTCATAGCCCCAAGCGTAACGCAGGCGGGCGTCGCGTCCCTGCAAGCCAACTAGACCCAAGGCGATTTATTAATCACGTTCGGAGGGCACCCCATTGCGGTGAGGATGGGCAACGAGTGTGAGTGCGTCGAAAGATCGTGTCCCGAGAAATTGGCCATCAGGAATTCGTGAGCAACTTTGGTGAGCCCGAAATGTGGCTCTCCTTCGATCACACCGTGCAGGTACTGCAACATGGACAATTTGAAGAATGTCCGGTCTCGCAACGATTCCGGATACGCCCGAATCCAGCTGAGTGTGGAACTTGGTTTTCTTGGCACAAGCGGTGCATCGTCTACACGGTTATACAGCCTCGCGTAATGTGCACACGTATTTCGCAAATAAGCCAGCGATCGCTGCCATGACCCGAGCTCCTTGAACGTGAGCCCGGTATCAGCAGCGATCTGCTCGCGCATCCACTTTGGAAGCAGATCGTACAGATTGTGCAGCGTTCCCCATTCGAAGGTCTGCACTGCAGCCCAAATTGGAAGATCTTCGTTGCGATCCCGGTAGTGGTGTACGAAATCCTCTTTGGAGTAACCAATAGATGCGTCAAAGCGGTCCAACCACTTTGCATACCGCTCTACCTGGTTCGGTTCCTTAATGGGAGGTTGCATCTGCAGGTCAAGCATTGACGGGTCGTCAAGATGAAGATGAAGCAGCGGGTGCACGCTACCAATCGCGTGTGCAATGGCGTTACGGAGCCAAATCTCCACGGGCTCCAACGCACTCAAGGCTGCCTTACGCAATCGGGTATCGAACCTCATGAGTCGAATGATGTCGTCGAAATTCGTTCCCTCACGGAATTCATTCTTGCGTGTGAGTTCGTATCCGTGAAGTTTTTGTTGATTCGGGAATGGCTCTCTAAACGGGTACCAGTATCCGCTCAAACGGTAATATCCGATGTTTCGCAGCGACTCTTCCGCAGACGCAAGATCTGCAATTCGCATCCCCCGTTCGCCCAATAGCGTGAGCAAGTCTTCATAGTTCTGAAACGGTTTCGTGGATACCACGATCCCCTACCCCCAAGATTTTGAAAACCGGCCCTGGACTGACTACTCAAGATGTAGCCTAGCGGAACCGGTCGTTGTGGTGGCTAATTTAGCGCACCCGACCCCCTAGGTCACCTTCCACCCCTTAAAAGGGGTAACGCAGTAAGGCCCGACCCTTACACCTCGTAGACGGCGCCGGCCTGCCCCAGCAGAATCTCGCCATCAAACTCAGTACGGGCTGCCTCAAGCACACTGTGCGGGTCAGTCCACGGCTGGATGTGGACCAACACCAGGGTCTTCACCCCGGCTTCGCGGGCGAGGCGTCCCGCCTCCTTGCCAGACATGTGCATGCCTTCGGCTTTGCCTTCCGACGACGCACCCCAGGCTGCTTCGCAGAGGAACAGGTCGGCGCCACGGGCGGCGTCGATAAGCGACGGCGTGTAGCTCGAGTCGCCCGAGAACGTCAGCACCTTGCCGTGCGCGTCCTCCACGCGCAGCGCATGCGACTCCTGGGCCGGGTGGACCACTTCAAACGGCGTGACCGTCAGACCGCTCAACGTCTCCGGCTCGCGGGTACGCCAGGTGGTGAACTCGAATGTGTCGGTGCAATCGTCGACATCATCCGGACCATCGGCGCTCATGCGGCCAAAGTGCTCAACCGCATACGAAGGCCCGATGAGGCGGTGGCGCTGCTGCGCAGGTGCCTCCGGATGGTATCGGCGCCACACCAACAGCGACGGGAAATCCGAGCAATGATCAGCGTGCAGGTGGCTGAAGATCACGTGGGCCGCAGCAGGATCGAACCGTTCCTGCATCGCGGCGAGCGCTCCCGGACCAAAGTCCATCACCACATCGGTTTCACCCGGCACCGAAATGACGTAGGAGGAGGCGGGGTTCCCCGGCGCGGCAAGGCTTCCGGAGCACCCAAGGATGGTCAACTTCATGGAAACACTGTGCCATGAATGCGCCCTAATTTCACACTGGATCGCCGAAGCGCACGGCGAGTTTTACAGTCTGTTGCCCACCGCATGCACCTGAGGGCCGAGGAATCGGCGGGCGAGCTCATCGAATGTGCCAGGATCTCCGGTGGATTCGAAGATGCGGATTGGAGCGGTGGTGTCGTCGCTAAGCAAATCGCTCTCCGTGAGCACGCGCAACACATCCTTCGAGGTTTCCTCCGCAGAGGACACGAGCGTGACATCATCGCCCACGGCCAGCTGGATCACGCCGGAAAGCAGCGGATAGTGCGTACAGCCGAGCACAAGCGTGTCCACGCCTGCTTCGCGCAGCGGCTCCACATAGCCGCGGGCGACCTCGAGCACATGCTTGCCGGAGGTCACGCCCTGCTCCACGAGGGGGACGAAATCAGGGCAGGCAACAGCGGTGACATCCACATTCGGGTTGACCGCGAAGAAGTCCTGATACGCACCAGAGGTGACGGTGCCTTCGGTGCCAATGACGCCGATCTTGTTGTTTCGGGTGGTCGCCATCGCACGGCGTACTGCAGGCTGGATCACTTCGAGGACAGGGATGCTGTAGCGCTCGCGGGCATCATGAAGAAACGCGGCGGTGGCGGTGTTACACGCAATGACAAGCATCTTGCAGCCACGTTCCACCAGATCGTCGGCAATGCGCTGCGAATGAGCGCGCACATCCGCGATCGGCTGCGGACCGTACGGGCTGTTGGCGGTATCGCCGATATAAATCAAGGATTCGCCCGGCAACTGATCCATCACCGCACGCGCCACGGTCAGCCCGCCGACACCGGAGTCGAACAACCCAATCGGCGCGTTGTTACTTACCTGGTTGCTTACCTGGTTACTCACCTGCGCGCCTGCTTTTCCGCAGCCTTCGCCTGCTTCTTCGCATGCTTTTTCGCGGCGAGCTCCGGCGGATCGTCAGACGTGATGATCATGCCGGCGACAATGCCACCGATCGCGCCGAAGAGGTGCGCCTGCCAACTGACACCCTCAGTGCCCGGCAGCACACCCCAAATCAAACCGGAGTAGAAGAAGCCGAGGATTAAGCCGGTAAGAATCTGACCAATCGAGCGGTTGAAAAAGCCACGCACCAACAGGTACGCCAACCAGCCATACACCAGGCCGGATGCGCCAATGTGGTTCGTGCCAATACCGCCGAACACCCAGGTGCCGAGTCCGCCGATGAGCAGAACGAACGTTGTCACCTCCCAAAACACGCGCTTGCCGGAGTAACCGATGAGGTAGGCAAACAGCGCACCCGGCAGCGAGTTGGAAATGATGTGTTCCAGATTCGCGTGCAGCAGCGGCGAGGTGAAAATCATCGGCAGACCGTTGATGTCCAGCGGGTGTATGCCAAAGCCCTGCAGCCACGGGAAGAAGAGCTGGAGAATAAACACAGCCCAAATCAGGGCCAGGAAGCCACCTGCAAAGCGCAGCCCGGATTTGCGCTGCTGCCTGCGTTTGAGCGACCTGCTCGCCGGGTAACCCTGTCCCTGCAACCCCATGCCCGGCTGGCCGTACGGCTGACGCTGGTTGGCATAGGGGTTGTGTGGCACACCCGGCGCAGGCATGCCGCCGAACGCGGGCGGTTGGGTCTCTGGGTGGGAGAACGGACGCTGGAACGGCTTGCCGTAGCCGGGCTGTTCGGTGCGTCCGTAGCCCCAGCCTTCAGGGGTGTGGTGGTTGTTATTGTTCATCGTGGTGCAGCTTAGCTGCCTGCGCTAGGCGCGTGCGATGTCGCGCCAGGCGGTGATACCAAAGTCACCGGTTGCGTTTACTACAGCGTCCACGATTGCAGCCTGCACTGCTTGGGCGCCGGCTTCTCCGATGCGTCCGAAAGCTTCAACATCGCTGACCGGCTGCGCACCAGGTTGAGCGGTGGACACTGCGAACAACGTGTCGCCGTCGAGTGGCGAGTGCGCGGGGCGAATGGCTCGCGCGATGCCGTCGTGTCCGGTCATTGCCACGCGCTTGAGTTGTGGCTTTGTGAGCGGCGCATTCGTGGCAATCACACCGATCGTGGTGTTCAGTTTCGGTGTGGGGCGCTCAAGCGCGTTAAACCGCTCCAGGTCCACCGCGGGTTTCGCACCATCGCCGTAGAGGAGCCCGGTGTGCTTATCGACGACCATCCCAACCGGATTGGCAACCACATACGCCTCAACCGTGTAGCCGTCCGTGCTCATCGTGCTCACCGTGGCCTGGCCAAACCCACCCCGCAGCACGCCAGCGGTTGCGCCACAGCCAGCACCGACACTGCCGGTCGCTCCTGTACCACCGTCGAAGGCGGCGGTGATCGCGGCTGCACCATCGGCCGCAGTGGGGCGGTGCGCCGGGTCGCCGACGACAAGGTCGAAGATCACCGCCGCAGGCACGATCGGCACCCGGGGGCCCGGCATGTCTTCGCCGAACACCGGAAAGCCCCAACCGCGGCGTTCCAGCTCGGCCATCGCTCCATCGGCGGCCGCAAGTCCAAACGCGGAGCCGCCACAGAGCATGATCGCGTGGACCCGCTCAACGGTGTTGTGGGGTTCGAGCAGGTCAGTCTCACGTGTACCGGGGCCACCGCCACGCACATCCACTGCCGCGACCATGCCTGCCTCGTGCGGTGCAAGGATCGCGGTCACGCCAGTGTCCGCGAGTGAGATGTGGCCGATGCGGGCCAAGGGGTCGTCGATACGCATGCGCTCGAGCTAGCCCATCAATGCGTCGAGCAAAGAATCCTGACAGTACGCGAGCCACTCCACGAGCATCGCGCGCTCCTGCTGAGCGCCCTCGCCACCCGAAGTGTCAGCGGAAATGTAGAGGCGCATGTCGTTGACCGCAGCGATGAACTTGTGCGCGTCTTCTTCCTCGATGGTGACCTCAACGCCACCAGTGGGGCCGAGCGCCTCGTTGACCACCTGCAGGTTGATCAACTTCGCACGAATGATGTCGTTTTCATGCAAGCTGCGCAACAAACCGTTGTCGCCCTCGAACTCCTCGTCGCCCTCACGCTCAAAGTCGGGCAACAATCGAGCCAACTTCGGATCCTGTGGCGCCTCCGTGTGCCCGGTGGAAACCCCCATCATCTCCGCGAACTCATCCTTCGGAGCCGACTGCGCACGTGCAATCAACGCCTCCGACACCGTCGCCGTGAGATCCCCAATGACCTCACGCTCCATCGGATCAAACGTGGTCGTGTACTTCGGGGTTGAACGCATCAACCCCTTCTTCTTACGCCAAGGCTGCATTCGTCTCCCCTACCCTGCCTGCTGCATCGTCGCCCACAGACCGGCGGTATGCAGTTTCTTCACGTCGGTTTCTACCTTGTCCTTCTCGCCAGAAGAGACCACAGCCTTGCCCTCAGTGTGGACCTGCATCATCAGCTCCTGGGCGCGCTTACGGTCGTAGCCCAGCACCGTCTGGAACACATAGGTGACATAACTCATCAGGTTCACCGGGTCGTCCCACACAATGCACAACCATGGCAGGTTCTCGCTCGTGGCCACCTCGACATCGACGGCCTCGTCGAGCTCCGGGGTCGCCATCGGCGAACTCATATGCGCCGGTTCGGCAGCGTTGCGAGCTGAAGCAAACATGTGAACCACCTTACCCCGTCGGACGGGAGGGGACGGGAGGGTACGCTTGCACACCATGAACCAACCGCAGCCCTCCACCGCGTTTCTGACCGATATGTACGAGCTCACCATGCTCGACGCCGCCATCCAAGATGGCACAGCCGAACGCGAGTGTGTTTTCGAAGTCTTTGGCCGCCGCATGCCCAACGAGCGCCGCTACGGCGTCGTCGCAGGTACCGCGCGTGCCCTCGACGCAATTACCCGCTTCCGCTTCACCGAAGAGCAGATCGCAACCGCCGATTTCCTTTCCGATGCAGCACGCGAATATCTCCGCAACTTCCGCTTCTCCGGCCAGGTGGACGGCTACCGGGAGGGCGATCTGTACTTCCCGTACTCCCCAATCATGACGGTGCGCGGCACGTTCGCCGAGTGCGTCATCTTGGAAACTGTCATCCTGTCCATCCTGAATGCCGACTCCGCGATTGCCTCCGCCGCGTCGCGTATGGTCTCCGCGGCAGACGGCCGGCCGATTATCGAGATGGGTTCGCGCCGTACCCACGAAGAGGCTGCCGTTTCGGCTGCACGTGCGACCTACATCGCGGGTTTTGACGCAACTTCCAACATGGAGGCGTCGCTACGCCACGGCATCCCGGCGTCCGGTACTGCCGCCCACTCGTGGACGCTGCTGCATGTCGACGAGAACGGCCAGCCCGATGAAAAGGCCGCCTTTGCCGGCCAGATTAAGTCCCTAGGTAAGGACACCACGCTGCTGGTGGATACCTTTGACATCACCAAGGGCGTGGACAACGCGCTCGAGGTTGCTGGCACCGAACTCGGCGCGGTGCGTATCGATTCTGGTGATCTCGGCATCGTCTCACGCCGCGTGCGCAAGCAACTCGACGAGGCAGGTGCGTTCAACACCAAGATCATCGTCTCCTCCGACTTGGATGAGTTCGCCATCGCAGGTCTGCGCGGCGACCCAGTCGATGGCTTCGGCGTCGGCACCTCTGTGGTGACAGGCTCCGGCGCGCCTACGGCTGGCCTGGTCTACAAGCTCGTCGAGGTCGAAGGCCACCCCGTGGCCAAGCGTTCTTCCGGCAAGGTCACCTACGGCGGCGGCAAGTCTGCGCTTCGCGCGTACCGCTCCTCCGGCGTTGCGGTGGGCGAGATTATCCACCCGATGGGCGCCGAAATCCCCCGCAAGCCGAACCTGGACTACCGCGAGCTGACCGTGCCGATGATCCGCGACGGTGAGGTCCTGGACAACCAGCCAAGCATCGAGGACAGCCGAAAGCTGCACGCCGAAGCACGCACCACCCTGCCCTGGGAGGGCCTCGCTCTGTCGCGCGGCGAGGTTGCCATCCCGACCCGTTTTATCGGGTTTCCGGAGCCCACCGAGTAGGCCGTGGCAGACGAACCGCTTTCGCACAGCACAGGTGAGTTGCTTTCGGCTGCCGTCGAGTCGCTCGGCGGCTCGCGCCGGCCTGGCCAGGTCAAGATGGCCGACGCGGTCACTCGTGCGTTGGATTCCGAACGTCACCTTGCCGTTCAGGCAGGCACTGGTACGGGTAAGTCCCTGGCGTACCTGGTTCCTGCGCTCCGTTATGCACAGATGCACGACACAACCGTTGTGGTCTCCACTGCGACGATCGCGCTGCAGCGCCAACTGGTCGACCGTGACCTGCCGCGCCTTGCCGACGCGCTTGAGCCTCTCCTGCCCCAGCGACCAACCTTTGCCATCCAAAAGGGCCGTAACAACTACGTCTGTTTGCACAAGGTGCTTGCGGAGGACCCCAGCGACACCCTCATCGAGGAAGAGGATCTGACCTGGCTGGGCAAACACGTCAAGCGCGTCGCCGAGTGGGCACAGGACACCCCGACCGGTGACCGCGACGATCTGGTTCCTGGTGTGCCAGATCAGGCGTGGCGCCAAGTTTCGGTGACCTCCCGTGAGTGCTTGGGGGCGACGCGTTGTCCGCACGGCCTGGACTGCTTCGCGGAGATCGCCCGGGAGCGCACCAAGGACGTGGACATCGTGGTCACCAACCACGCACTACTGGCTATCGATGCCCTCGCCGATGTGGACGTGCTCCCCCAGCACGATGCTGTGATTATCGACGAGGCCCACGAACTCGACGGACGCATCACCTCGGTCGCTACCGCGGAGATTTCCGCACGCGCACTCGCCATGGCAGCTCGCCGTGCCGACAAGCTTGGCGCGAAACGCGAAACACTCGAGGACGTTATCGACGACTTCACTGCCGCCATCGACCTCGAAGCCCCCGGCCGGTGGGAAACCATTTCCGACCCGGCACGTGGTGGTTTTGTCGCTCTGCGCGACGCGTTGTGGAAGACCCGCCAGTCCATCGGCGAACCGCCCGAGGGTGAGGCCCAGAACGATCCGGAGAAGTTTGCGGAGCGTGGCAACCTGACCAACCACTTGGAGGATCTCCACGACGCGATCGTGCGCATCCTCGGTGTGTTCGACGAGCCGGATCCGGCCAAGCACACCGACGTTGTGTGGCTCACCCGCTCCGACCGCCACGGCGATTCCGTCTCCGTCGCGCCCCTGTCGGTCGCGGGGCTGCTCCACGAACGGCTTTTCGGGGAGCGCACCGTGGTGCTTACCTCTGCCACGTTGACGGTCGGCGGCAACTTCAACGCCATGGCCAGCGCCTGGGGCTTGCCGAAGCGCACCTGGGACTCGCTCGACGCTGGCACCCCGTTCGACCCCGCCAAGTCGGGCATCCTCTACACCGCGAAGCACCTGCCCACCCCGGGCCGCGATGGGCTTGCGAAGGAAACGCTCGATGAGATCGCGGACCTTATCACCGCCGCCGGTGGCCGCACCCTGGCACTGTTTTCTTCTCGACGAGCCGCCGAACAGGCCGCCGAAGCCATGCGGGCCCGCCTCCCCTTCGACATCTTGTTGCAGGGCGAGGACTCCACCGGTGTACTGGTTGATAGTTTTGCCAAGTCAGAGAACTCATGTCTGTTCGGCACACTGACGTTGTGGCAGGGCGTCGACGTTCCAGGGAGCTCGTGCTCGCTGGTCATCATCGATCGCATCCCCTTCCCCCGCCCCGACGATCCCCTGTTGCAGGCCCGAGCGAACGCCGCCGATGCCGCCGGCCGGTCGGGCTTCATGGAGGTCTCCGCCACCCACGCGGCGCTGCTCATGGCGCAAGGTGCCGGCCGCTTGCTGCGCTCCGTCAATGACCGCGGGGTCGTGGCAGTGCTGGACAATCGCTTAGTGACGAAGCGCTACGGCTCGTTTATCCGCCGCAGCCTCCCCGCCTTCTGGGATACCACCGACCCCGAGGTCGTTCGCGGCGCGTTGAAGAGGTTGGTGGCTAAGGGATAGCCACCACGGTGGTGGAACCGGGCGCGACCTCCGTGTAGCCCGCGTCTCGCACCGCGACCGCACCTGGCCGACCGCAGTACTCACGGAACTGATCAGCAGACACTTCACGCACGTTTAGCGGGAACCCCTGCTCGGCCCAGTCCAGCACCCACTCGAGGTCCTGCGCCGCAGCAAGCAACATTGAGGCGTGTCCTACCTGTGCGGCCGCCTTGCCCGCGGACATCGCAAGCGAACTGTCCACTGCGATCAACGGAGCACCCTCGACGAGCGGCAGGTCTTCGCCCTCCTCGAGTTCTGTGCCCTTGATCTGCAACTTGGCTATCGCATGTGGCACATCCCCTACAGCAGACGGAACAAACGCGCGTACCGATCCCACTGTCACCCCAGGTAACGCCTGCACGTCATCCCAAGCCTTGTTCCGTGCCCTCCGGGCAACCTTACGGATGCGGTGTGAATACCACTGCTCTACCCCGTCGCGCCAGAAACCATCGATGCCCGCACGAGAGTCGAGGCATACGGCGACGACGGCGCGGGCGGCGCAAACAAGCACCGCGTTGCGGCTGGGCGGATCCTGCTTGGGCAGATTGATGGCGAGTTGCATCGCCTGCACTGTCGATGGGTCGTTTGGATCCTCGCTGCGTTGGCGGTAGTCATCTGCGACGCGTTCCCGCAGCAGCTCGTATGCGCTTGTGATTTCGGTTGTCTCGGCATTCATCCTGGTTCAGGGTAGTGGGCACAACAAAGCCCCCGCCGAAGCGGGGGCTGAGTTCAGGAGGCCAGTAGTCCGTTGCTACTTGGCTGGGGTGTTATGCCTCGCGGTGGCCAGTGTGGGCCTCACGACGCAGGGTCTCCACCATGTGCGGGTAGTGCAGCTCGAACGCAGGACGCTCGGAGCGGATACGCGGCAGGGAGGTGAAGTTATGGCGCGGCGGCGGGCAGGAGGTTGCCCACTCGAGGGAGTTGCCGTAGCCCCACGGATCGTCGACGGTGACGATCTCGCCGTAGCGCCAGGACTTGAACACGTTCCAGATGAACGGCAGGAAGCCGATACCCAGGATGAAGGAGCCAACAGTGGACACCTGGTTCAGGAGGGTGAAGCCATCGGTGTCGAGGTAGTCAGCGTAACGACGCGGCATACCCATGTTGCCCAGCCAGTGCTGAACCATGAAGGTCAGGTTGAAGCCGATAACAACGAGCCAGAAGTGAATCTTGCCCAGCTTCTCGTCCAGCATGCGGCCGGTCATCTTCGGGAACCAGAAGTACACGCCAGCGGTGGAAGCGAACACCACGGTACCAAACAGGGTGTAGTGGAAGTGCGCAACCACGAAGTAGGAGTCGTGCAGCTGGAAGTCCAACGGCGGAGCAGCCAGCATAATGCCGGTCAGACCACCGAAGAGGAAGGTGAACAGGAAGCCCGTTGCCCACAGCATCGGGGTCTCGAACGTCAGGTGACCGTTCCACATGGTGCCGAGCCAGTTGAAGAACTTCACACCGGTCGGAACCGAAATCAGGAAGGTCATGAACGAGAAGAACGGAAGCAGGACAGCGCCGGTGGCGAACATGTGGTGTGCCCACACAGCCATGGACAGACCTGCAATAGCCAGGGTTGCGAAGACCAGGCCGATGTAGCCGAAGATCGGCTTACGGGAGAACACCGGGACGATCTCGGACACCAGGCCGAAGAACGGCAGTGCGAGGACGTACACCTCAGGGTGGCCGAAGAACCAGAACAGGTGCTGCCACAGGATCGTGCCGCCGTTAGCGGTGTCGTAGATGTGGCCGCCGATGAGACGGTCGAAGAGCACACCCATTGCAGCTGCGGTCAGCAGCGGGAAGATCATCAGCGCGATGATCGAGGTAACAAACACCGTCCAGGTGAACACCGGCATACGGAACATGGTCATACCCGGCGCACGCATGGTCAGCACAGTGGTGAGCATGTTCACGGCGGAAGCAATGGTGCCCACACCGGTAGCGCCTACACCGACAATCCAGAGGTTGGCGGAAACGGACGGCGTGTGCGTTGCGTCAGCCAGCGGCATGTACATCGTCCAGCCGAAGTCAGCAGCGCCACCCGGGGTAACGAAGCCGGCCAGCATGGCGATAACACCAACGGTGGTGACCCAGAAGCCGAATGCGTTCAGACGCGGGAAGGCCACATCAGGGGCGCCGATCTGCAGCGGCAGAACGTAGTTAGCAAAACCCCAAACGATTGGGGTACCGAATGCCAGAAGCATCACGGTGCCGTGCATGGTGAACAGCTGGTTGAACTGCTCGTTGGACAGGAACTGCAGGCCTGGGCTGAAGAGCTCCAGACGAATCAGCAGGGCCATCAGGCCAGCCACGAAGAACCACACGAACGACATGATGATGTACATGATGCCGAGGTCTTTGTGGTCGGTCGTGATGAGTTGCTTATAAAATTGCGAACCCTTGCGGGCATGGCCCGTCGGCTCGGGGCGTGTCGGCGGGACGTGATTGTCCAGCCTAGGTGCCACAGCGGTCATTGAATCCTCCTGATTTCGACAACTGCACTTGACCCGAATTGCCTCGAATCACGCACAGCTGCCACGAGTGATACCGGATCAGCATAACGTTCTGCACACTGTTTTTCCAGCCTCTCCGAATACTGTTCCCCCTTGCGGGGTGAACCCCCTGCAGTTGACCCGCAGCGTTGTCACAGAACGCGAAAACGCCCCGCCGGTTGGCGAGGCGTCGTCGACAAGCAAAGTGCGCCTAGAAGTCCCAGTCGTCGTCCTGGGTATCCTCCGCACGTCCGATGACATAGGAGGAGCCGGAGCCGGAGAAGAAGTCGTGGTTCTCGTCGGCATTTGGCGACAACGAAGCCAAAATGGCCGGGGAGACCTTCGTCTCATCGGTTGGGAACAGTCCCTCGTAGCCAAGGTTGTTCAGCGCCTTGTTTGCGTTGTAACGCAGGAAGCGCTTCACGTCCTCAGTCCAGCCGAGTGGATCGTAAATATCCTCGGTGTACTGGTTCTCGTTCTCATACAGGTCGTACAGCAGGTCAAAGGCGTAGTCCTTGAGCTCTTCCTGACGCTCTGCAGACTCCTTGCGCACACCGAGCTGGTACTTGTAACCGATGTAGTAGCCGTGCACAGCCTCGTCGCGGATGATCAGGCGAATAATGTCGGCCGTGTTCGTCAGCTTCGAGTGCACGGACCAGTTCAGCGGCAGGTAGAAGCCCGAGTAGAACAGGAACGACTCCAGCATTACGGATGCAACCTTGCGCTTCAGCGGATCATCGCCCTCGTAGTAGGACAGGATGATCTTCGCCTTGCGCTGCAGGTACTCGTTTTCCTCAGACCAACGGAATGCCTCATTAATAGAAGGGGTATCCGCAAGCGTCATAAAAATGTTGGAGTAGGACTTCGCGTGCACCGACTCCATGAAGGCAATGTTGGTCAACACTGCCTCTTCGTGCATCGACGTAGCATCCGGAAGCAACGACACCGCACCAACCGTGCCCTGGATTGTGTCCAGGAGCGTCAGGCCGGTGAACACACGCATGGTCGCGGCCTTTTCATCCTCAGTCAGCGTGTTCCAGCTCGGAATGTCATTGGACACCGGAATCTTCTCCGGCAGCCAGAAATTACCCGTCAAGCGATCCCAAACCTCGAGATCCTTGTCGTCGGGCACATTGTTCCAGTTAATCGCCTTCACCGGTTTGGTGTGAGACTCAAGGTAACTCGCGTATTCGTCAGTCATGGCGACCATCCTACCCGAGACCCCCATAAGAGAAATCGGGCTTGAAATTGCATTGAATGAGCGTCTCAATGGCCTAAGATACTGACGAATTACACACAATTAGCTGCCTGAAGGAGGGCACTGTGACTTCGAGCGACAAGCGCTCACCCACGCAACCCCTACTCTCGTCCATCCTGGATGTGTTAGGGGAAGAGATCGTCTCGGGTGTCCAGCCGGAAGGCAACACGTTCACCCTTCATGATCTGTCCGAGCGTTTCGGTATCTCTCGCACGGTCGCGCGCGAGGCGATGCGTGCGCTTGAGCAGTTGGGGTTGGTGTCGTCGTCACGCCGCGTGGGCTTGAAGGTGCTCCCCCAGTCCGAGTGGAATGTGTTCGACCACCAAATCATTTCTTGGCGTTTGCGTAGCGACGAACAACGGCACGCCCAAATCACTTCCCTGCGCGAACTTCGCGACGCAATCGAGCCGTCCGCCGCGCGCCTCGCCGCGACGAATGCCACCCCTGCGGAAGCACGCGAGCTGTGCGCCCTCGCCGAGCGCATCGTGGAGCTCGCCGGTCAGGTCGCCGGTAACTCTGAGGAGTTCCAAGAGGCCGACGCCCGCTTCCACTCGTTGCTGCTTACCGCGTCACGCAACGAAATGTTTGTCCAGTTGACCCAGCCGATCATGGATGTGATGAAGGGGCGCTCCGAGTACGGCATCATGCCGGACGATCCGGAGATGAACACCATGAAGATTCACATCGAGCTCGCTGACGCGATCGCCAACAACGATCCGGATCGTGCAGAAGATGCTTCTCGACGACTCCTGCGCGGTGTCAACGAGTTCATGGAAATTTAACCCCCGGGGTTCCCGCCTCCTACAGGCGGGAACCCCAACCCCCGAGCCCCTCCCTACGTGCTTAGAGCATGCAGGAGACGCAACCGTCGACCTCGGTGCCTTCCAACGCCATCTGACGCAGGCGGATGTAGTACAGGGTCTTAATGCCCTTGCGCCATGCGTAGATCTGTGCGCGGTTGATGTCGCGAGTGGTCACCGTGTCCTTGAAGAACAGGGTGAGCGACAGGCCCTGATCCACATACTTCGTGGCAACTGCATACGTATCGATGATCTTTTCGTAGCCGATCTCGTACGCGTCCTTGAAGTATTCGATGTTCTCGTTGTTCATGTGCGGCGCCGGGTAGTAGACGCGGCCGATCTTGCCTTCCTTACGGATCTCGATCTTCGATGCGATCGGGTGGATCGACGAGGTCGAGTTGTTGATGTAGGAAATCGAACCGGTCGGCGGCACAGCCTGCAGGTAACGGTTGTAGATGCCGTCACGCGCCACGTCGGCCTTGAGCTGCGCCCACTGCTCCGCCGTCGGCACAGCAATGTTGGACTTTTCAAACAGTGCCCTGACCTTGTCAGTCTTCGGTGCGAAATCAGCCGGATCGTAGCGGTCGAAGAACTCACCGGTTGCGTACTCGGACTTGTCAAAGTCCTTGAATGCGCTGCCCTTCTCCACCGCAATCTTGTGGGATGCGCGGATGCACTCGTACATCACCGCGGCAAAGTAGGCGTTGGTGAAGTCCAGGCCTTCCTCGGAGCCGTACTCAATGTGCTCGCGGCCGAGGTATCCGTGCAGGTTCATCTGCCCCAGACCAATGGCGTGGGAGGACTCGTTGCCGTCGCGCACCGGCGGCACGGACTCGATCGACGTCTTGTCTGCCACGGCTGTCAGCGCACGGATTGCCGTTTCGACCGTGCGGCCGAAGTCCTCGGAATCCATCGCCATTGCGATATTCAGCGAGCCCAGGTTGCAGGAAATATCGTGGCCGATCTCCTGGTAGGTCAGGTCCTCGTTCAGCACCGACGGAGAGTTAACCTGCAGGATCTCCGAGCACAGGTTGGACATGTTGATGCGGCCGGTCTTCACCGGGTTCGCACGGTTCGCGGTGTCTTCGTACATGATGTACGGGTAGCCGGACTCGAACTGGATCTCTGCCAGGGTCTGGAAGAAGTTACGAGCGTTGATCTTGGACTTGCGGATGCGCGGGTCCTCGACCATCTCTTCGTACTTCTCCGTCACAGAAATGTCTGCGAACGGCACGCCGTAGACGCGTTCGACGTCGTACGGGGAGAACAGGTACATATCGTCGTTACGCTTAGCCAGCTCGAAGGTGATGTCCGGAATGACAACACCCAACGACAGCGTCTTAATGCGGATCTTCTCGTCGGCGTTCTCACGCTTGGTGTCCAAGAACCGCATGATGTCCGGGTGGTGCGCGTTCAGATACACAGCACCTGCACCCTGGCGGGCACCGAGCTGGTTGGCGTAGGAGAACGCGTCCTCCAGAAGCTTCATCACAGGGATGACGCCGGAAGACTGGTTCTCAATGTGCTTAATCGGCGCACCGGACTCGCGAATGTTCGACAGCAGCAGCGCCACACCGCCGCCACGCTTGGACAGCTGCAGCGAGGAGTTGATGGCGCGGCCGATGGATTCCATGTTGTCCTCGATACGCAGCAGGAAGCAGGACACAAGTTCGCCGCGCTGTGCCTTACCTGCGTTGAGGAAGGTCGGGGTGGCTGGCTGGAAACGGCCGGTCATGATCTCGTCGACAAGCGCGAATGCAAGATCCTGGTTGCCATCGGCGAGGAACAGCGCCGTCATAGCCACGCGATCCTCGAAACGCTCCAGGTAACGACGACCATCGAACGTCTTCAGCGTGTACGACGTGTAGTACTTGTACGCACCGAGGAACGACTTGAAGCGGAACTTGTAAGAGTAGGCGCGCTTGAACGTGTCCTTAATAAACTCCCACGCGTACTTCTCAATCGTGTCCGGCTCGTAGTACTTGTTCGTAACCAGGTAATCGATCTTCTCTTCCAGATCGTGGAAGTAGACCGTGTTCTGGTTCACGTGCTGCAGGAAGAACTGGTTCGCAGCCTCACGGTCTTTATCAAACTGAATCTGACCGTTCTCGTCATAAAGATTCAGCAGCGCGTTCAACGCGTGGTAATCCAGCTGGTCCTTTTCATGAGCCGGCTCCGGGACATTCTTACCGAGGGGCAGAGTAGACACTTCGAGGCCTTTCAGTTCGTAGTTCTTTTGTATTTACCGGCGTATTTTTCGCGCAGTTTTGCCAATCGCTCCGACTCATCCGGAGCCTGCTGCACGTGCGCTTGCGTATCGACGACCTCCGGTCCCCCACGCAAACCCAATCGTTCAGCGTTTTCAATCAGTTGGTTGCGCACATGCACGACATCTTCGGCCGAGCCCATGAGCTCAAACCTGTATAAGTACGGGACCTTACACTTGTCAGCGATCACCGGCCCAGCAAGGCAGTAATCCGCACCAAAGTTAGAGTTTCCGGCGGCGATCACACCCCGCATCAAGGTGCGATTGCCCTCATTGTTCATGAAGCGGATCACTTGCGCCGGCACCGGCCTGGAATTACCACCACTCACGCTCACCCCACCTCCGTAAGTGGGACAGATGAGGATGTATGGCTCGTCGACGACGAGTTCCGGATCGGTTCTGCGCAGGGGGATCCGCTTCGCAGGAAGGCCGAGCTTCTCCACAAACCGCTTCGTGTTCTCAGTGGCGGAGGAGAAGTAGACGACCAGCATGGCCACTACCTTTCTTGTGCAGATTTCAGAAGGCTACTGCCAGTTGTGCGCCTCATGGCGTCGGTATGCGCGCGACGCTTAAGCCGCTGCGAGCAGACCCTTGATGCGCTCCGGGCGGAAGCCGGACCAGTGCTCACCGTTAGCCTCAACCACCGGAGCCTGAACATAGCCGAGGGCCATCACGTAATCGCGGGCCTCTTCGTCCACAGAAATGTCGACGGTGGTGTACTCAAGGCCGGCCTTCTTCAGCGCCTTCTCGGTTGCCTTGCACTGCATGCACGCCGGCTTGCTGTAAACGGTGATCGACATCGCTTGTGGTCCCTTCTCTGCGGGTTCTTTGGGGAGATTTTCTTCTGTCCCCGTCTCCGCGGGGCAACACCAAGAGACACTATACCTTGGGGCTGAGAAGGGCAACTGCTACTACATGTAGTAGTTACATGGGTGATATTCCCAGGATAGGTGCCCAGAATTACCTACATGTAGTCCGCACGCTCATCCGCAACACACAGTTTTGTTGTTTCACGGGTGTAATTTCCTCGAAATAGATTCATCCCGCCCTAGAACTTCGCCTGTTTTTGGGAACGCAAAAACCCCGCCACCACACGGTGACGGGGCGCCTGCTCGCGACAATTAACCCTGACGGGCCTTGAAGCGCGGATCCTTCTTGTTGATCACGTAAACCTTGCCGTTGCGGCGCACAACCTGGGCGCCCGGCTTGTTCTTCAGCGACCGAAGCGACTTGCGGACCTTCATCGGGCGCTCCTTTCTGCTCGGATTACCTGCAATTAGCGACGCACGGCGAACTGCCGAGTCGCAACACGGGGATAAATGTTACACATCACCCGCGCTGAATCAAAACCCTCACGTATCCCCCTCCCATATACGATGAGCGCTATGCAATCCGAGATCATCGCCGCACTCGGCGTGTCCCCCGTTATCGACCCTGCCGCAGAGATCGACCGCCGCGTGCAATTCTTGGCCGATTACCTCGACCGCACCGGCGCAAAAGGCTACGTGCTTGGCATTTCCGGCGGGCAGGACTCCACCCTCGCCGGCAAGTTGGCCCAGCTCGCGGTAGTGAAGCGACGCGAGGCTGGCTCGGCTGCCGAGTTTGTCGCTGTCCGTCTCCCCCACGGCGTACAGGCCGACGAGGACGACGCGCAACTGGCGCTGCGGTTCATTGCTCCGGACGAGACGGTAACCGTGGACATTGAGCCGGCCACCACCGCGCTGTCCGGAGCCGTCGCAGGCGCGCTCGGTGTGGAGGGACTCGGCGACTTCAACAAAGGCAACGTCAAGGCACGTATGCGCATGATCGCCCAGTACGCCATCGCTGGTGAGCGTGGCCTGCTGGTCATCGGCTCCGATCACGCAGCGGAGAACGTCACCGGGTTTTTCACCAAGCACGGCGATGGCGCGGCCGACCTCATCCCACTGGCAGGCTTGAACAAGCGCCAGGGTGCGACAATGCTCAAGCACCTCGACGCCGATCCGCGCCTGTGGGAGAAGGTGCCCACCGCCGATCTGGAGGAGGACCGCCCAGCCCTTCCCGACGAGGAAGCGCTTGGCATCACCTACGCGCACATCGACGACTACCTCGAAGGCAAGACCATCCCCGCCGACGCCCAGAAGCGCCTCGAGCACCTGTGGCGCATCGGCCAGCACAAGCGCCACATGCCGCCGGGCCCTGCCGACACCTGGTGGCGCAGCTAGAGCAGATCTCCACCATAGGGGTGAACCACCGTCGCCCCTACCGATAGTGCAGCTGCTGCTTGTTTCCGGTCCGCCGTAATGAATGGGCAGTTCAGCCCTAGTGATTGCATCCTTGCCCAAGTCCCAACATGCAGGGCGTCCAAGGCTTTCGCTTCTCCACTCACTGCAACTGCCGCCTCAATGACGCGATCATCGATACTGAGGAACGAGACTCTAGATTCCAATTCGCTCAAATCTTCGGCGCCGTAGCCCATTCGATGCGCAAAACGAGCTAACTCCACACGCACGATGGCCGAGCTCACCAAAGCCTTTCCCCAGAGCACAGACAAAGCCCACTCGCTATGCGCCTCCCTGCCCGAGGAGGCAATCAGTACAGATGCATCGACATATGCAAGCGGCTCCACCCCAGTCATCACCCTTCGCCCTTTTCGGTACGCGCCAAGTCGAGAGCCTGCAGATCCGCCATCACCCGTTCTAAGCGATCTTCCCCGCGCTCTTCTTCCAGCCACTCTTCAAGCGATACTGCAGACGCTGCGGGCCTCCACCCTTCTTCGAAGACTTTTCCCTTCTGCGCAAGCAGCCCAAGCTCCTCGAGTCGATCTAGTCCGGTTTTCTGGCTCACCGGACGAATTTCCGCGATTGGCACTCCCCTGTCGGTCACGGTCAACGTGACCCCCTCCTTCGAAACACGGTCGATCACAGCACGCGTCTTCTGATTTAGTTGGCGCATCGACACCGTGGTGCCGTCGGCTTGTCTCGCTAACAGCGCCTGTAGGCGTTCCTCGATGTTCATGCGACACCTCCCGATGTATTACATGTCTTACATTGCAGGATAGTGTGCTACCCAACAACCCGCAAGGACTCTTCTGCCGCCCGCACCAGCGCCGATCCGTACGACGGACCGTGTGTCCAGGCGTGCACCGCAAGCGGGTGCATCTGGTGGATCGCGATGCGCCGCTGCCAATCCTGTCCGAGCTCGCCTCCGGCGTCGATGTAGCCGCCGACGATCGCGTCGAGGTACGGCGCTCCGAACAGCTCCAGCATCGCGAAGTCGGTCAACGGGTGCCCGCCGTGCGCGGCCGGGTCGATAAAACGCGGGCCTTCCGGCGAAAACAGCAGGTTGCCCGTCCACAGGTCGCCATGAATGCGCGCCAAGGGAGCCTCCCCGTCTTCCCGCACCAGTGCGTCGCAGACGCGCCGCACCGTCTCCAGTCCTTCCCGGTTCAGGTTGCCCGCACGCACCGCATTTTCCGCGAACGGCAGGACGCGCTGCTCGGTATAGAACACCGCCCACCGTTTCTCTGGCCGACAGGCCTGCTCGCGGGTGCCAATGAAGTTCGGCCCCTCCCAGCCGTCTGCCGGCGCACCAAACGCATCCGCACCCATCGCGTGGATGGCCGCCAACTCGCGTCCCGCCTGTCTCGCTGCGTCTTTGGTGGGGCGGGCACTGTCGACCCGCTCGATGGTCAGCGTGTTCGCCTCCTCGTCAAGGTCCAACACCTCCACGACGGCAGCCGAGCCCTCACGCAGCCAGCGCAGGTACGCGGCCTCGGCTGCCGCCGCTCCTGGCGCGCTGCCGTGCTTCACAAACGTGTCAGACATCAATGCTCTCCAATGCCAGTAGGAAACGTTTTGCTTCTGTCCCGCCACGGTAGCCCCCAAGCGCGCCATCGCTGCGCAGCACGCGGTGGCACGGGATCAGGATCGGAAGCGGATTCGTCGCACAGGCGCTTCCCACTGCGCGCACTGCTTTGGGGCGGCCCACCGCCCGAGCCAACTCCCCATACGTCGTCGTCTCACCGTACGGGACCTCCATGAGCGCCCGCAGCACCTCAGCCCGGAACTCGGTCACGCCATCCAGGTTCAGTGGCACGTCGAACGCCCTGCGCTCCCCGGCGAAATACTCGGCGATCTGTTGGGTGGCGAGGGCAGCGGTGACGGTGTCGTCGATACGCGACTGCCCTGCATCCCCGGGCAACAGCACCCTCGAAACGGCACCTGCTGAGGTCACCACCCCAAGCTGACCGATTGAAGTATCCATGGGCCCACGATACGAGAAAGGCTGCCCGACCAAACGGTCGGACAGCCTTCGTGGTGGAGCTAACGGGATTCGAACCCGTGACCCCCACACTGCCAGTGTGGTGCGCTACCAACTGCGCCATAGCCCCGCGTGTAAACGGTATGTAGTTGTGGAGTGGAGCTAACGGGATTCGAACCCGTGACCCCCACACTGCCAGTGTGGTGCGCTACCAACTGCGCCATAGCCCCTTGGAACTTTGGTCAATATACCGGGCCAGCCCGCCCCCGGCCAAATCGCCAGCCCCCACAAAAGGCGATATCGGCTTTTAGCCACCGCTCCAGGATGCGACCTGGGCAAATGCAGGCCGCTTGGGGCTAAAAGCCGATATTGGTCTTTGTGTTTAGCGGCTGGCCAGGACCTCCGGCCAGAAGTCACGCGGAGAGTCCTCCTTCTCGTCGAGGTTCGGGTTGCCCGTGATCTCTCGGAGTTCCTCAATATCGACGAGCTTTTCCACATCCTCGCCATCGACAAGCACGCGCGGGGTCCATGCCTCACCGGTCTTGTCTTCCTGGTACTTGCGGTTGTCGTCGCCAAGACGCTTCGCGGTGTCGATGAACTTGCCGTCGCGAATATCCTTCACAGCCTCATCGCTTGCACCGTAGTCTGCGGCCAGATCTGCGAAGCCGTTCTCGTCGTACTTGTTGTACGCCGACTGCTGGTTCTCAAACAGGAAGTTGCGCAAGGTGAACGCGGAAGAGAAATCGCCGTGGGCCAGCAGCGCCAGCTCGGCAGCCAGTGCCTTGGTGGAGTGGCCCGTCATGCCGCCATCGAGTGCGGTCATCGGGCGCAGGTCCACGTTGATTTCACCCGCGCGGACCTTCTCCAGCATCTGCTCATCGGTAGCAACGTGCAGGTCTGCACAGTGGGAGCAGGAGAAGTCTTCGAAAAGTTCAGCCTTGTTGGCATCCTTGTTTTCGCCGGTGATGTGGATGATGTCTTCTTCTTGGTTCCACTCGACGTTGATACCGGTGACGTCGATCATCTCCGCCTGCTTTGCAGCGCTGCGGTTTGCCTTGCCGTTGTAGACAATGATGCCGATGACAAGCAGAGCAATCGCGATAACAGCGACGACGGCCCAGATGAAGGCCTTGCTACCGCTCTGGTTCGGGTTTTGCACTTTGCGTGTGGTCACACGTGTCTCCTGTTGTTGGCGCCGCGATCACGGCGCGGTGGACGGGTACTGCGTACAACGGTCAAGTTTAGGGGTAAATTGCAAACTTCTTAAACGGGCGCCACATCATGAAGCCTGTGATGGCGATGTAGATGACATCGCGGAACACCGTAGCGAGCAGATTCGTCTCCCCTTCGCCGGCTGCGGACGGGTCGAAACAGCCACAGTCGATAACGAGTCCCCGCTGCCAAGCGGACAGCATGCCGATGATGAACAGCACGAGCACGTAGATGGACACCTTGCCCGACCAGCGCAGGTTGATGCCCAGCAGCAGCAACAAACCACCTGCGAGCTCGAGCGGCCCGATGATATGGGCCAGCAAGTCGGACCAGGCTGGGGTGAAGATTTCGTAGGCCTCGATGGTTTTGGCGGTATCCAGGTGGACACCAATTTTTGCCCACCCAGCAGAGATCCAAATGTAGGCCATGTAGAACCGCGCTAACGCGGACAACACGTCCAGGACCAGTGTTTTTGTGTCGCGCGTTGCAGGCGCGGCTGTCGTTGTGCTCACTCGGCTGATTCTACTCCCCTATTTGCCCAAGACCTGTGACACGAGCGCTTTGGCTTCTTCCTGCACCTGCGCCACGTGCTCCGCGCCGAGGAACGATTCGGCGTAGATCTTGTACTTGTCTTCGGTGCCGGAGGGGCGCGCGGCAAACCAGGCGTTTTCGGTGGTCACCTTCAGTCCGCCGATGGCCGCGCCGTTTCCTGGGGCCTCCGTTAGCTTTGCAGAGATAACCTCACCCGCCAGTTCATTCGCCTGCACTTGGTCGGGCGAAAGGGCCTTCAGGGTGGCTTTTTCTTCGCGGTTTGCGGGGGCGTCGATACGCGCATATGCAGGCGAGCCGTACTGCGTTTCGAGCTCGGCGTAGCGCTGCGACGGAGTTTTGCCTGTTACCGCAGTGATTTCGGCGGCGAGCAGGTCCATGATCAGGCCGTCCTTGTCGGTGGACCAGACCTTGCCGTTTTTTCGCAGGAAGGACGCACCGGCGGATTCTTCGCCACCGAAGCCGATGGTGCCGCTGACGAGTCCTGGCACGAACCACTTGAATCCAACCGGGACCTCGACGAGGTCACGCCCGAGCGATGCGACAACGCGGTCGATCATCGACGAGGACACCAAGGTCTTGCCCACCGCCGTGTCCTTCGCCCAGCCGTCGCGGTGACTAAACAGGTACTCGATGGCCACGGCGAGGTAGTGATTCGGGTTCATCAGCCCGGCGTCCGGGGTGACAATGCCGTGGCGGTCCGCGTCGGCGTCGTTGCCGGTGGCCAGGTCGTACTTGTCGCGGTTATGCACGAGCGATGCCATGGAGTCTGCGCTGGAGCAGTCCATGCGGATCTTGCCGTCGGTGTCCAGGGTCATGAACCGCCAGGTGGCGTCCACGCGTGGGTTGACCACCACGAGGTTCAGCCCGTAGCGCTCCCCGATCGCTCCCCAGTAGTCCACGCTCGCCCCACCCATCGGGTCTGCGCCGACGTGCAGGCCAGATGCCTTGATGGCGTCCATATCCACCACGCTGTCCAGGTCGGAGACGTAGTGATCGAGGTAGCCGAACTTCTCCGCACGCTCGTCCAGCACGCCACTGACCGATACCCGCTTCACGCCCCTCAGGCCTGCGGCAATGTATTCGTTGGCCCGGCGCGCAATCCAGTCCGTAGCTTCCGCCGGTGCGGGTCCGCCGCTTGGCGGGTTGTATTTAAAGCCGCCGTCGCGCGGTGGGTTGTGCGATGGGGTAACCACGATGCCGTCGGCGCTTCCGCCGGGGTGGGTCAAAATCGCGTGAGAGACGGCTGGGGTTGGGGTGTAGCGCCCGGCGGCGTCGACACGCACCGGTACCTCGTTGGCAATGAGCACCTCGAGCGCGGAAACCATCGCCGGCTCCGACAGGGCGTGGGGGTCACGGCCGATGTAGACCGGACCGGTGATACCTTCGCCGCGGCGGTAATCGACGATCGCCTGCGTCGTCGCCAAGATATGCGCTTCGTTGAATGCATTATCTAACGACGACCCGCGGTGACCCGAGGTGCCGAACACCACTTGCTGGTCCACATTGTCGGGGTCGATATCGCGGGTGTAGTAGGCGGTGACCAGCTCGGCAATGTCGATGAGGTCCTCGTCGCGGGCGGGTTGGCCGGCGCGCTCGTGTGCCATGGGGGCTCCTTTTGTTGCGGGCTGAGGGGGTGTATGGACAGCTCCATCATCGTCCGTGAATCTAAACTCTGCCAGTTTTATATTATTCGGCTATGCGTATGCTTTACTCTTCCGCATGGCTTCCACCCTCAACGACATTTTGAGCACTATCTCGTCCATCGTTTGGGGGCCTTTCGTCCTCATTCCGCTGCTGCTGGGCACTGGTTTGTTCCTCACTGTCCGGCTGCGCGGTATCCAATTCCGCACGCTGGGTCGGGCGACGCGTCATGCGTTCGTCGATAAGGCTGAAGAGGGCGCGGGCGACATCTCCAACTACCAGGCACTGACCACCGCGCTGGCGGCGACGGTGGGCACCGGCAACATCGTCGGTGTGGCCACCGCAATCTCCATCGGTGGCCCTGGTGCACTGTTTTGGATCTGGCTCACCGGCATCGTCGGCATGGCGTCGAAGTACTCCGAGGCCTACCTGGGTGTGCGCTTCCGCACCACCGACAAGAAGGGCAAGCAGCAGGGCGGCCCGCACGAGTACCTGAAGACTGGTGTCGGCGGCGGCTTCGGCAAATTCCTCGCCACCGCGTTTACCCTGTTCACCATCTTCGCGTCCTTCGGCATTGGCAACCTCGCGCAGGGCAACTCCATCGCCGCCGGCATGCACGACGCGTTTGGCATCAGCGCCAACGTGGCCGGCGTGATCATCTTCTTCGCCGTTGGCGCTGCCGTCCTGGGCGGCATTGAGGGCATCGGCAAGATCACCGCAGCGTTCGTACCGCTGATGATTGTCATTTACGTCGGCGGCGGCATCACCGCACTGGTACTTATGGCAGACCGCGTACCGGCCGCGATTGCCACCATCTTCACCGACGCATTCACCGGCACCGCTGCCACCGGCGGCTTCGTCGGCTCCGGCATCATGCTGGCCATCCAGTTCGGTGTCGCCCGCGGTATTTTCTCCAACGAATCCGGCATGGGTTCCGCCGCCATCGCCGCCGCGGCAGCCAAGACGCAGCACCCGGCGCGCCAGGCTCTCGTTTCCATGACGCAGACGTTTATCGACACCATCATCGTCGTCACCATCACCGGCCTCGTCATCGTCACCGCCGGCACCTGGGACATGGGCCGCGAGGAAGCCGCCATCATGACCGCCTCCGCCTTCGGCCAGGCGCTTCCCGGCGAGTGGGGCAGCCTCATCGTGTCCGTTGCCCTGATCTTCTTCGCGTTCTCCACCATCCTGGGCTGGTCCTACTACGGCGAGCGCGCCATCGTGGCACTCTTCGGCGAGTGGGCGTCGATCCCCTACCGCATGTTCTTCACCGCGCTGTCCTTCGTCGGCGCGGTGGCGTCGCTGGAGCTGGCCTGGACGTTCTCCGACCTGTCCAACGGGCTCATGGCCATCCCGAACCTGATCGGTCTGCTCCTGCTGTCCGGCATTGTGGTGCGCGAGACCCGCGAGTACCTCGCGTGGGATCCGCACCTGAAGAAGTCGCCGGAGGAGGTCGCGGCGTTCGTTGAACGCCAGAAGATGGATTGGCACTAGGCTCGCGCCCATGCGTATCGACGACACCCTCACCACCACCTTCACCGTCGCCCTCGGCGCGGCGCTGGGCGCAGTGGTCAGACACCTCGTCATCCTCGGCGCCGCCCCCGGCTCTACCGCCGCACTGGCGCTGACCTTCGCGGTGAACATCGCCGGCTGCTTCGCCATGGGCCTGTTGAAGCCCGGCCCGCTGTGGGGCACGGGCTTCCTCGGTGGTTTAACCACCTATTCCGCCATTTCGGTCGCGGCGATGCAATCGCAGGCCATCGAGGCGCTCGGCATCATCACACTGAGCTACGCCACCGCCATCGGCGCGTGGTTCGCCGGCGACGCCGTAAGGGGCCGCCGCCATGCTTAGCATCCCCGTTCTCAGCCTCGCCCTTACCCTCGCCGCCGTCTTCGCCGGCGCACTGTTCGGCGGCGCCGCACGCTACGGACTAACCCGCATCATCCACAACGCCCACGCCGCCACCTTCGCCGCCAACGTCGTCGGTTCCACCGTCGCAGGCTTCGCCGTCACCACCCCGGTGGCCTGGCAGTTAGCCCTCGGCGTCGGGTTCGCCGGCGCGCTGTCTACCTGGTCCACCTTTGCCAAAGAACTCGGCGAGCTCATCAAGGCGAAAAAGCACGGCGAGGCCCTGCGCTACGGCCTGTCTACCGCCGTGATCGGCATCCTGGCTGCCTGGTTCGGTCTGCGCTGGGGCCTTCGAGCCTTTGGCGCTTAACGGTTACACTGGACAGACGTGCAGATAACATCCCTGAAAACCGGCCTCATCGTTGCCCTCGGTGCTGGCTGCGGGGCGCTTGCACGCTTCATTTTGCTCATTTGGGTCAACCCCGCCACCCCGGAAGCGCTCGCCCTAGCCGTCACCTTCGCAGTGAACCTCACCGCCTGCTACGCCATGGGCTACTTCGCGCCGGGGCCGTTTTGGGGCGTGGGTTTCCTCGGCGGGTTCAGCACCCTTTCTGCGGTGGCGTTGGCGTCGTCGCACACCTCGGTGTGGTGGGCGGCGTTCATCATCACGCTGGGTCTTAGCACTGCCACATTGGCGTGGATGGCCGGAGATGCGTCACGGGTGAAGCACCATGTCTGATGCAACGTGGATGCTCGGCGCCGTCCTCGGTGTCTTTTTCGGCGGCATGCTCGGCGGGTTTGTGCGTTGGGCGATCATGGCCGTCGTGCATAACCTGTTGATGGCAACCTTCATTGCCAACATCGCCGCCTCCGGCATCATCGGCGTGGCAATCTTCCTGCCTTCCATGTGGCAAACCGCCGTTGGTGTTGGGTTTGCCGGCGCACTTTCAACACTGTCACTGTTGGCCCGCCAACTCGGGGCGTTGATTAAAGACGGCAAGTTCCGCCTCGCCGCCGAGTACGGGATAAGCACCGCGGCGTTCGCGGTGCTCGCGGCCGGAATCGGTGCGCAGGTGGCGTCGTTCGCCACCCGCTAAGCCCTACTCCGCAATCGCATCCAGTGGCGGTGTCTTCGCAGCACGCTGGCCCGGCCACACTGCGGCGAGCAGCCCCACTACTACCGAGGCAGCCAGGACGGTGGCGATGAGCCCGGTGGGTACGGCAATCGTCGTCAAGCCTTGGCTCTCAAGCACCGTCAGGAACGCCCAACCGAGACCAAGCCCCAGCAGCACGCCCAGCACCGCGCCGTAGACCGTCATCTGCACCGACTCCAGCAGGATCATCGTGCGGATCTGCCTGCGTTGCGAGCCCACCGCGCGCAACATACCAATCTCCTGCCTACGCTCAATCACGGACAGCGTCAGCGTATTCACAATGCCAAGCACCGCCACCACCACAGCCAGCGACAACAGCGCGTACAGGATGAACAGCATCTGATCGATCAGCGCCGTAACCTCGCCACTCATCTCCTCCGCGGAGCGCACCTGCACCACAATGTCGCCGCGCACCTCATCTTCCAGCCGCGCGCGCAGCGTCTCCAGATCGGTGGAGCCGTCGCTGTCAACGCCCACCATCAGCAGGCGCGTATTGCTTATCGACGACACCTTCGCCGCCGCCGAATCCGACACCACAAACATCTGCAACACATTCGACCCACTAAACAGGCCGGCAACCGTCACGTCGACGGTCTTTCCCGGAGCACTCGGTGCGGCCACTTGGACTGTATCACCGACCTTCCAGCCGCGCTCTTGGGCGATGTGCTCCGGTGCGATCAGCGAGTCACCAGTCAGCGATACGTCGCCGTCGACCACGTTGAGGTCGATAAGATCCGACGGGTCACCGCGCAGCACATCCGTCATCCCGACCGGCCCGAACTGGTGGCCAAACTCTCCGTCGACCGTGATCGGTGCCTGAGTGTACGACGCGATATTGCCCACACCGTCCACCTCAGCGAGCCTGTCCGGCAGATCCCCCGGCACCGGGAACGACCCCATCTCCGGGCCCATCAGCACGTAATCCGCGTTCACCTCACTTGCAGCCACATCGTCTACCGACTGCTTCATCGACGCGCCCAACATGCCAATCATGGTCACCAGCGCAATGCCCAACATCAGCGCGAACGCCGTTGTTGCGGTCCGGCGCGGGTTGCGCCGCGTATTCGTCGACGCGAGCCTGCCCACCTCCCCGAACGGTGCCCCGATGACACGCCCCAACGGAGGCACAACCGGCAGACTCAACGCAGGTCCCGCAAGGAACAGACCACTAATCACGCTCAACGCAGCCACACCAACCAGGATCGCCCGGTGGCGCGTCGCACCGTCATCCCACGCCATTGCGTAACCCGCCGCAACAACCGCCACAACGACTAATACTGCGCCAGCTATGGTGCGCCACATCAATGGCTGCGGCGTCGCAGCCTCGCTCGCCCGCATCGCCTCCACCGGCCGGACCTTGCCTGCCTTCCGCGCCGGCGCCAGCGCCGAAAGCACCGTCACCACCGTGCCGACGACCAGTGGCACCACCACCGCATCAACCGACAACCCAATCCCCGATTGCGGAAGGGGCATGCCGAACGTGTTCATCCCCGCACGAATCACCAACACCAGCCCGGCACCAGCCACCACGCCAAGCACCGAGCCCAACAACCCGACCAAAGCCGCTTCCAGCGCCACAGACCGCGTGATCTGCCCGCGCGACGCCCCCAACGCCCGCAGCAACGCAAACTCCTTCGTACGCTGCGCAACGATCATGGAGAACGTATTCGCAATCAAGAACGTGCCCACCAACAGGCCAACCAGACCAAACGCAACCAAGAAGTACGTAACAAAGCTCAGAGCGTCCCGAATCTGCTCCGTCGTTTCCTGCGCAACCTTCTCCCCCGCCTCTATCTTCAGTCCAGGAAACTCGCTGCGCAGGTTGTCCACAACCTCCGCGGCCCCCACGCCTTCCTTCGCCCCGACAGTGATCGCCGGGAAACGCTCGTCATAGGAGTAATAGTCCAAGTAAGTCTCTTCGGTTACCCCGAGGCGTAAAGAGGTGGCCTGCACCAGGGGGTCGTCGATAAGCCCAGTAATGCGCACCGTATTCCGACCATCACGGTCCACAACGATCAACTCTTGCCCAACATGCAGGCCATACTCATGCGCGCCATTGGCGTTGATCACCGCATCGCCGATCTTTTTCGGTGCGTGACCTTCGACCACCTCGACCGTTCGGCCAACCGTGTCCTGCGGCTCGTAATACACGCCCAGCCGCGAGGACCCGAGACGCGTCTGCACCGCCACCTCATTGTCAGTCGCGATAACAACCGACTCATCAGCCATCAGGTTCACACGATCAACGTCCCCATTCGCCCGAATGCCGTCGACTGTCTCCTTGTCTAAGGCACTTTCGCCCTCGGCTGGGCGCACCACCGCATCGACGTCGTCAAGCACAGTGTCTACGGCAGAGTCGAACGTCGACGACAGCATGTTGGTGAACATCAGCGCACCAGACAGGAACGACGTGCCAAGCACCACCGCCAACACCGTCAGCGCGAGCCGCAGTTTGTGCGCCGCAAGGTTACGCAGCGACACCTTATTCATCGTGGAGTTCACTGGCCCCTAGTCCTCCATCGTCGCCATGACGCCCAAAATGGCATCCATATCCGGGTTGCGCAGTTCATTAACGATGTTCCCGTCCCGCAAAAACACCACACGATCCGCATACGACGCCGCCCTCGCGTCATGCGTCACAATCACCACCGTCTGGTCATACTGATCCACCGCCGTCCGCAAAATGCTCAGCACCTCCTGCGACGAGTTAGAGTCCAGGTTGCCCGTCGGCTCGTCACCAAAAATGATCTCCGGCCGCGACACCAACGCACGGGCACACGCCACACGCTGCTGCTGACCACCCGACAACTCCGCAGGCCTATGGCTCAGTCGCTTCGATAAACCAAGGCGTTCGGTGATCTCATCAAACCACTCCCGGTCCACCGATCGACCAGCAATATTTGTTGGCAGTTGAATGTTCTCGGCCGCTGTCAGCGTGGGCACCAAGTTAAACGACTGAAAAATGAAGCCCAACCGGTCACGCCGCAGCGCCGTCAGTTCCTTATCGTTTAACTGCGACAACTCCGTCCCGCCGACAAACACCTCGCCCGACGTCGCCGAATCTAGCCCAGCCATCACGTGCATCAGCGTCGACTTGCCCGATCCCGACGGGCCCATGATCGCGGTGAACTCCCCCTGTCGGAACTCAACGTTCACCCCATCAAGAGCCACTACTTCCGTGTCGCCCTGCCCGTAGGACTTTCTCAAGTTGACTGCTCGTGCTGCTGCGACGCTCACGTGATCCTCCCTGCGGCAATACATTCCTTTGCCGACTATACGGCCCAGGCCCCACATCGCTGATTTCGTGCAATTTCTCTACGACGACCACCACACCAGCAAGCAACTTCACCGTTTGTGGCTCCTCAACCGCTGCGGCTAGGTCTCTAAACGAACCGGGAGAGTAAAACCGCACATCACACCTTTCGCCGACCTGGGCGGAGTGTAAGAACCTGCAGCCGATCAGGCGTCATTTTGCATTGATGGCGGTTCGCCAACTGCGAGGCTGGGGTCTACGGCAGGTTCGAGTCTTGACTCTACATTGCGGACTAGTGGGTGAACCCCAACGAATCTGCTGTCGTCAACCAAGTTGCGGACTTTCTCACTCCGCATTGCGGACTAATGGGTAAGCACCAACTATGCAGCGGCATAGTGAAGCCCGTTCGGTTACTGACTCCGCATTGCGGACTAGTGGGTACAGACCAACGATTCCGTTGCCGATGACCTAGTAGCAGCCATTGTTGCTCTGCATTGCGGACAAGTTGGTCGACACCAACCAATGGGCGGTCGGTAATTTGGTGGCGCGCTTCTCCGCTCCACATTGTGTTGGGACCATGGATTTAGTAACACTGTGGTGAGTATCCAGTAACGCTCGGGTGAGTATCGGGTAACACCCGGGCGTTGACTATGAGCCGCTACTGCGTATTGGCTTCGAGGCGCATGTTCGGTCCTTCCAGTGTGATGATCTCAGCGCCAACGACAAGCCGATTCAGTATCGACTCGGCGATGACAGCATCCGGGGTGGACTTTGAAGTGCCCCGCCGACTGAGGATCGGACGGACCACCTTGTATAAATACCTCGCGGGAAACTCTGGATAAACACCCTCTCCTAGCGACCGCTCCTACTCTCGCGCTTCGCTGAGGCCATCCGCAATACTGCGCCACAGAGAACTAATGATGACTGCGGTAATTAAGTAACCGCTGACCGCATAATTGAAAAGGCCGCTACACATCTCATCGCTACGTATGTCGTAAATCAGAAAAACGGGTGCTAGTAAAACCATTACGACTAAGAAACGGTATGGAGAAAGCACCTTCCGCTTAGCTGAAAGGTGGACTAGGTACCCGATTGCCATGATGCATAAGGAGATGAATAGCGCGACCACTGCACCAAAAACCACATAGATCATGTTTCTCTCTAAGTTCCTTTAGGGGTGTCCACGACATTCGTTTCGTTCGATCTTATTCCGGAACCTCGGTTCCCTGTGTTACCTGAATGGGATCCGGGTAACTATCGGTCGTGGCGTCACTTGGCGTGGGGGTCTCTTCTTCTCGGATTGTTGGAAGTGAAGTGGGTATGCTGCCACCCTTCAGTGCCGCTTCAATTTCCTCCGACGATGTTCCTGCCTATCAGCGCTCTTTGAAAAGTAGCCCAAAACGCTCCTCGAAAAGTAGCCCATCCGAAAAAGATTGGATGGGTGATTTCTTTGGAACAATGGGCACAGATCCGGTATCTGCGTGGGCAGGGGTTATCGATACGTAAGATCGCCAACGAGGTTGGCTGCGCGAAGAAAACTGTCGAGCGAGCACTCGCTTCGGATTCACCTCCGCAATATCCGCCGCGTCGGGCAAAGACCACGAGTTTCGATGCCTTTGAACCACAAGTACGCGCGCTACTGGCTGAAACTCCGGTTGCGTCCCTTAGTGTGGTGTAACGCTTGCTGATGGTGGGCCCTGGAAAATGCAGGGGCGGCCACCGCCAGCAGGTTCCACTGACTGTGTGGGACGGCGATGACCACTGCCAAGGAGAGCAGCGCGTAGAGGATAAACGGCATCTGAGCGATCAGGGCAGCAACTTCCCTGGTCATGTCCTCGGTCGAGCGGACTTGGACGACAATATCCAGGCGGACCGCATCTTCGAGGTTCGCCCGCAGCTGCGCTTAGTCAACTGTGCCGTCGTTGTTCACCCCGATCATGAAGACACGGCCCTAGCCCCGAAAGCCTGTGGCCGCAGCCGCCTCGTCCGACACTACGAACGACTGCAGGATGTTGGAACTCTGCAATAGCCCGCCGAGGGTGGCCTCAACTGCCTCGCCCGAGGGCCCTGCCACAGCCACTGTGTCGTCGACATCCCATCCCCGTTAACGCGGGATTGCCGCCGTCGCGATCACGGTAAAGCCGTCAAAGCTGGAGCTGTCCTCCACGACGTCCAGGGTGAGGAGGTCCGCTGGATCAGGGTCTGATACTGGGCCGGGCGCCATATCGTGCGCTACCCACAACAACCACCCGGGGGCATGCTGTGTTACCGCGTCGACCGGGTGAGGTCTGCGAACAAACGAACGCACCCGCCTCCACCGGTGGTGGAAGCGGGTGCCTCATGTGTGAAGTTGTTGGGTCGGCGGTAACCTAC
>NZ_KV803822.1:0-1865 GCF_001811185.1 Corynebacterium sp. HMSC067D03 | reverse complement strand
CACCTTTTGGTGGTGACGTTTCCGTACTCGAATATGAGGTTTTGCAGGGCCTTCGCCGGTGAAACCGCCGAGTGTGTCATTACCGGATTGCTCGATGTCATCGATGCTGCCGGCGGAGTGCCGACTGAGATGGTCTTCGATAACGCTACTGCTATTGGACGCCGTGTCGGCCCGAAGGTTGTCGAATCAGAGCTCTTCGCCGCGTTTAAAGCGCACTATCGGACTCGGTCGCGTTACTGCAACCCGTATTCAGGCCATGAGAAAGGCAATGTGGAAAACGCTGTCGGGTTCATCCGCCGAAACCTGCTCGTTCCCGTGCCAGAAGTTGCTTCACTGGCAGAACTAAACGCTCTTCTGGACTCTGGGTGTGCCGCGTTTGCCAAGCAGACCCATTATAAGAAGGCAGCGGTAATCGCTGATCTGTTTCAACACGATCAACAAGCGCTCAAAGCATGTCCGTCGGTGCGGTTTAATCCGGTGCGTTTCGAAGTGCGTCGCACCGATAAAACCGGGATTGTCACCGTAGCAGGCAACCGCTACCTAGTCGGGCCTGCCTGGGCAAACAGGCAAGTCACACTGGAATTGTCCCACGACACCATCACCGTCTTAGACGAGGAGTCTCGACGCATCATCGCGCTGCCGAGAGTCTTCGGCACTGCAGACGCTACAGTGATCAACCCCATAAGTCTGCTGCCAGGGTTAGCCAAAAAGCCGGGAGCGTGGAAGAACTCACCACTTCGCCACCATATGCCGGATAACGTCGTCGGCTACCTCGACGAAGCAGATACCGTCACACGCCGTGAGTTTTTCACCCATGCACAAACCACCGCCGCAGAATGCGGTTTCGACGCCACCGTCACCGCCGCTGCAGCACTTTTAGAAGCCAACGCTCAACCAACCGGACCGCATCTTGGCATCGCTGCACGATACAGCACCCCACCACCAACACAGCACACCAGAGCAAACCTGGCTACCTACGACCAACTCCTTGCCACCACAATCAACACCCCACAGCATGCGGAGGCGACCTAAAATGAGCGCTACAACCACCAAAAACCAAGTTGTCACACTCGGCCGCCAGCTCTATTTGACCACCGCTGTGTTACGCCAATGCGTTGAACACGCCACCCCACGCCAGTGCGACATCCTCATCGAATTGTTCGAATCTGAACTTTCTTCCAGAGCAGCATCCAGAGCCCGCCGCCTCATGCATCGTGCGCGTGTGCCAGTACGCAAAACCCTCGACGGCTACGACTGGTCACCAGTGACCCTGCCCACGGACATCACCCGCGAACACCTCACCACGCTTGAGTTTCTCAACGGATGTGAAGACCTCGTCTTCTACGGGGACGTCGGCACCGGGAAAACACATCTCGCCATCGCGCTAGCCACCCAAACATGCCTTGCAGGCATCCCAGCAAGGTTTTTCACCGCCGCCGGCCTAGTCGACCACTTACGCAACGCTAAACAGGCAGGAAGACTCGACAAAGAACTCGCAGCACTCGGCAAAAACAAGCTCCTCGTCATCGACGAACTCGGCTACATCCCCATCGACACTGACGGTGCACGGTTACTTTTCCAAGCCATCGCCGACGCTTACGAACAACGCAGTCTGATCATCACCACCAACCTCGCGTTTTCCCAATGGGGCCAAGTCTTCGGCAACGATGACATGGCAGCGGCAGCCATCGACCGCATCGTCCACCACGGACGCATGATTACCTTCACCGGCCAGTCCTACCGCATGGCAAACGCCCTCATGAAATAACCCTCAAAACCCCAGCAACGCTCAAACGGCCCAAAACCGTGCCGAACTGGCCTAAAAATTCGAGCCGAAACGGCCTAAAACAACTTGACAAAACACA
>NZ_KV803821.1:0-566 GCF_001811185.1 Corynebacterium sp. HMSC067D03 | reverse complement strand
AAAAAGGGCCATGCCGAGTAACCATCCCAGTAGGTTTCTGTTCCTGAGAAATGTCCCATCTTCGTTTGGCTGCGAGGTCCGGGACTTGGTTTTTCAGGAAGGGACCAGAAAGTAGATGACAATCAGCATGACCACGATCGAAACTATCAGACAGCTCGATGACGAGGGAATGTCCCGACGAGCGATCGCGAAGGCGGTATCGGTATCTCGCGCTACGGTCGATAAGTACGTCAACCAGGACGATTTCAGCCCTATCCCGCCAGTTAAGTTACATAAGCCAGGATCACTAGCGCTCGGTGAGACGTTGTGTGCCGTGATTGATCGGTGGCTTGAGCAAGATCAGCGCATGCCGCGCAAGCAACGCCACACTGCGCAGCGCATCTGTGACCGGCTTGCCGCCGAACATGGATATACCGGCTCGTATTCGCCGGTACAGCGCTACGTCAAGCAGTGGAGGCAGGACCATAAAGCCCCAGGAGATGGGTTCATGGAGTTGGAATGGTCTCCCGGGGTCATCCAGGTTGATTTCGGCCAGGCAGAAATCAACCTGGCGTCAGATGTGAAGG
>NZ_KV803820.1:334525-335999 GCF_001811185.1 Corynebacterium sp. HMSC067D03 | reverse complement strand
CGAAACGGCCTAAAACAACTTGACAAAACACAGTGCCCTTCATCGGCGCCGCTTGGCCCATGGTTGGGATCAGTGGAGTACCGGTATTTGAATCCGTGAAGGCGTGTGTGCTCAGCAACTAGTTGATCACCGTTGAAGATGCTCACCAGTTGCGGGGTGAGCCTGACCGTCACTGCCTCTCCTACCAGCTGAAATGGCACAGAATAGTACTGGTAGTCACAGGTGATGTGCCAATTACGGTCGACTTTGAGTCGCTTGTATGACACTTCTGTAAACGGTGTCGGCGGCAGATCGCGCATCACTGGTGCTTCTTCTTGCTCAAAGCGCATGCGCCGTGTTGTGCCATCAGCCCGTGTCATTGCGCTGTTGATATCGGCAAGCCGGTCAGCGATTGCCTCATTGAGTTCATCGAGATTGTAGAAGACCTCGTCGCTGAAATACCCGAGTATTTTGGTGTAGGCGATTTTCACAGCACGCTCTACTGCCGCTTTGTCGCGGGGCCTGCCAGGCCTTGTCGGCACAATCGTGACCCCGTAGTAGTCGGCAAACGCTGCGTAGCGGTCAGTGACCATCCGGTAGCCTGAATGCTTCCTCGGCCGGTAGGTCGCCGTAGAGGCATTATCCGGCACGATGACCGCCGGTAATTTGCCAAGATAGTTCAACGCTTTGACGTGGCATGCAATCCAAGCCGGCATCTTCTCATTCGCAGCAGCAGTGACGTACATCAGCCCTGAGTACGGGCATACCGCGACAAACAGCGACGCCTTGAATGCGGTATCACCACTGGCCTGATCCACCACCGGCACTTTGTCGCCAGCCCAGTCGACGTAAAGCTCTTGCCCCGGCTCATGGGTGACGACTTCGACAAGATCATGAGCACGGAGAAATTCATTGAGCCCACTGCAAAACTGGGAGTACTGGTACTTTGTCTTGTCCGTCGGACACGGCTGCGACAAGTAGTCCATCCACAGCTTGTGCCTGGTCACGTGCTTTTTGCTTTGGAGCTTGCGTGCAAGGGCTTGAAAATCAGGCTGGTCGTAGGACATCGTCCGCTTACTCCGGCCGTCGCTGAATCGATCATCGAACCATCCCGGTGGGAGTTGGCGGAAACGCTCTGGCGTTAGTGACTCCTCAGCGATGACTTTCTTTGCGCGGGATACTTCTCGTCGTGAACATCCCAATGCGTGTGTGATCTGTGCGTAGCTTGCACCGTCAAGGCACATCGCGATGATCTGTTTGAAGTTAGCCACAAGGACCGGCTCCTTCCAAGTAGATGTTGACGCGACACCACCGGATTGTGGTGTCGCCAACATCAACTATGAAAGAAAACCCCTTGCAGTACCGGGTACGTGGAACACCGGTACCAACTACGCGGACTCGCGGTACCAACTACCCCAAATCGACATCGCCAGGTGGATTGGGCGTCGGGTTGTTGGAAGATTGTCTGGAACATCGCTTAAGACCATCGGCCACT
>NZ_KV803820.1:263206-334425 GCF_001811185.1 Corynebacterium sp. HMSC067D03 | reverse complement strand
TCTGGAACATCGCTTAAGACCATCGGCCACTGGGTCTTGGGGACTTTTTCGTAGAGGTTCTTCGCGAAATGAGTCCGGCACCGCTGCCAGGATGCATCGGGCAACACTTGGATGCCCTCATGGGCATCACTGGTGATAAGGAAGACACCGCGAAGTCCACGAGCTTTTAAGTCCTGGAAGAAGCCCTTCCACGACGCGTTGGATTCCGCGGTGGCAACATGCATACCGAGCATTTCCCGGTAGCCGTCAGCGTTAACACCGGTGGCCAAAAGTACGGAGCATTTGACCACCCGGCCACCTTCACGCACCTTGATCGTGAGTGCGTCGCACGACAGGTAGGCATACCCACCGGGATCCAGGGGACGGTTTTTGAAATCTGCGACCATCTCGTCGAGTTCTTCCGACATGCGTAAGCCTTGGGATTTCGACATGTTGGAAATGCCAAGGGTTGCCACCAGATCATTCATCCTGCGGGTGGAGACCCCTTTGAGATAGCACGTCGCGATCACGGTCGATAAGGCTCGTTCCGCTCGTGAGCGACGCTCGAGCAGCCAGTCTGGGAAGAACGCGCCGTGGCGCAGCTTCGGCACTGCCACATCGATTGTGCCGACACGGGTGTCGAGGTCGCGGTGGCGGTACCCGTTGCGTTGGTTGACCCGCTCGGTGGAAGCAACACCGTACTCAGCCCCGCACACGGTGTCGGCCTGGGCGGAGAGGATCTGGTTGATAAACCCTTGCAGCATCTGCCGCATCAGATCCGGCGACGCTTGGGCCAGCAGATCATCCAGATAGGTTGTCGGGTCGATAGAATGCGGTGCAGCGGTCATCGTCATGTGCCTTTCGGTGAGATGTGGAAGTTGAGTCGAAAGGTTACTGACGGTGGCCGCCCACTATTTTCAAGGGCCCACCATCAGCAAGCGTTACACCACACCAAGGGACGCAACCTTGAACGGTTGCAGAATCAACCGCGTATCGATTTAGCGATGCTCTTCTGTGCAACTCAAGGGCTTACTAAAGTGCATGTTGAATATTTCGTTAGCTAAGACTTCGTCAGATGTTTTGAGGATATGGTTCCGACGAAATGTACACATTCCAATCGCAATTACGATCCAGATCGTTAGAGCCATTAATGCTTGGGGCGACAGTCTGCTGGGCGCTCCGGGGAGAAAAAGGAGAACTAGAAAAGCAAGTGAAACAATGCATCCTGCGTCGCCCAAAAGCCTGGTCTTGGTGCTTGTTGGTTGGCGTTCATTCATACCAAAACTGAAACCTGTTTTACCAATTTTGCGTACGCACAAGGATGTGTAAAAGTATGCGACGGTAATTCCGATGCTAGCCATATCTACAATCCAGCTCAAAGCAGCACGACCGAACCACGGTGTAATAAGGCAAATGCACATTACTGTGTAGATCGACACTGTGGGTACTTGACGGTTACCATCTTGGCGGGAAAATACTTCAGGCAGGATCCGCGCACGTCCCATAGTCATCAGCGTGCGACTGCTTGCAGTAAAGAATCCATTGAGGCCAGTAACTATACCCGATGAAACAGCAACAATTAGAAGCAACATGCCGATTGGTCCGAAGGCGCCGGAAACCGCATCGGCAATAGCCCATGCTGAGTTTCTGTAGATTTCTAGGTCCGAAACTGTCAGAACTGCAGTTACCAAAATCATTGCGATGTAGATCATTGTTGCACTCATAATGCCTGTGACCAGAAGCTTTCGGGCCTTTTTGGGTGGGAATGAGAATTCACCAGCCAATTGGGGAATACTGTCGAATCCCACATAGGCCCAAGGGGCGATAGCCACGACCGAACCAGTAGCCACCAAAAGAGTTTGTCCATCTGGTAAAGCCTGTCGATAAAAAGCTTCGGAGAAATTGCAATGAGCTAGAGACCATACGACGAGAATTGCGACGGTAGATATCATCGCAGCAACCGCTATGAACTGAAAGCGGCCCGAAATGCTAGCACCATGATTAGCCATAACAGCGAAAGCGACGATAAAGGCTGAACAAACGAGAACGTCAGAAAGATACACATCCCATCCTGCAATAGAGTAGAGGCGCAGACCAGACTCCGAATAGGGATTTAAAGACCTAATAATTAGTGGCACTGCGGACGCATTTAGAGCAACAATCGAACTGTAGCCAAGGGCTAGTGACCAGCCCGCAATGGCGCCGCTAAGTCGTCCCCGAGCTGAAAGAGCATGAGCTACTGCACCTCCGCTTACGGGCAAACACTTAATCGCAACCCCGTAATTCAAACCTATTATGGTAATGATCGCGCCACCGATGGTGAACCCCAGACTGGCGCCAAGCCAACCACTCTGCTGGATCCAATCATATGGCAATACGAATGAGCCCCATCCGACAGCAGAGCCTACGGCCATTGAAAATATCCAGGACGGCTTATATAGGTTTGCTGATTGGTTTGGCTTTTTCATTAGGGTGCTCCACGGGGCTTGAAAATATTTGTGTTTTAAGGTTACTCGCAGGAGCGTTTAATGATTGCTTTTGGATTAAAGGGGCGTTCGTCCCACTCGAGACCTATCGAATCTGACTCAAGACCATGAATTCTTTGGCGAAAGTCTTGGAGGATTCTGAGTGTAACCATTTTTGGTCGCTCTTGAAGGACGTTCACCTTCTTGATGGAGTAGTGGGGGTTGGTCAATCTGGATCAGTCGATTTGCTGATGTTTGGGCTTGTGAGAGAGGGCGCTTGGTTGCTTGTTGGTCGCCACAGCGTTGTTAAACCATCATTCGTACATTTAGTTGTCCCTTTCAGTATTGCCCATTCTTCGGAAATTCATCTTTTGCTTGAGGTACGGCCAACACTACGGAGAGAATCGCTCTATGTGGAGGCAAGCAGTAGATGCGCCCGGCGATACTCCGAACCTGACACCCTTTTGGCCTTTGTCTGACGCTGAACGCCAAAACGCCCCGCATGCGGAGAGCGGGGCGTCTTGTTGCTCCTCCAACTGGGCTCGAACCAGTGACCCTTCGATTAACAGTCGAATGCTCTGCCAACTGAGCTATGGAGGAATATTTTGTTGTGTTGCTCATTGCTGTGCAACGAAAGATAACAATAGCGTGGATTGTTGAAGGTGCAAAATCACCTGGTAAATATGGGTATTTGTGCGTTACTGTGGCGGTTATGATTATTCCTGTTGGTGGGGTTCGTCCCCACGCACTTGCTGGTGGCCTGATCGGGCTGGGCGTGGTGTTCATGCTCACGGCGCCGCGCTTTGAGGATTGGCGTGCGCTGACATTCTTGGGCCTGGCGCTGATTATCCCCTCGGTGGTGTGGCTTGTGGCGGACCGGTGGTTTCGCCGGCCGCGCGGGGTGGTGTGGTGGTTGCTCATCGCTGCGGCGGTTTCGCTTGGAGTGTGGGGAATTGCGCTATTTCCCGCGACATAAGCGGTGATGGTGAGTAAGGTGGGCGACATGAAGAAACCGATGCTTGCTCTCGGCGTCGCTGCCGCCGTATCCACCTCTGCTGTTGTTGCTCCGTATGCGTTAGCAGAAAGTAGCGCCTCGCAAGGCGATAGCGCTGTTACTCGGGAGGAAGGTACGGCGGGGGATGAGGGGTCGTCGTTAAGCAATGGCGCCATTGTGGGCATCTCGCTGGGTGTCCTGGCGGCCGTTGGTATTGGTGGGGCAGTTGCGGTGCAGCAGGGGTGGCTGGAACTGCCGGAGCCGCTGAACGCTCAGGTGCTTGGTGGGCTTGCAGCGATCGCGTCGGCGCTGTCGGTGCCTGCGCTTGCGCCGAAGCAGAATGCGAAGCCGGCGGGGAACTCGTGCTCGCCAAGCGCGTTTGACGCGGTTGTGCCGGAGTGGCCGGCAGGCTTCGGTACGACCGTGAACTTCTGCGACGGCAAGTGGGCCGTTGCGGGTGCGAAGGGGACGGACTGGATTCTGTTCTTTAAGAACACGGACGGCAAGTGGGCCAAGATTCCGGCTGATGGCATGAAGCGGACGGGTATGACGCAGGCGTGCTACAACGGCATCAAACTGCGCCAGCAGGGTGCGCCGGAGGCGTTCATGCGTGAGGTGCCGGTGTGTACGCCGGCGGAGATTGGGGTGTAGGGGTAGGTTCGCAATTTATCGCTCGTGTGCAACGTAGGAAAAACAGATTCAGTCTTTCCCATAAACGCAGAAGGTCAAAATGTACACATTTCATGTCGACGAAACAGGACGATCAGGCAACACAACCTTCTTTTACCTGGGAGGCTTGGTCGCTGATGAAGAGCAATTTATCGCGGGCACCAAGGGCGTTGCGGCAATTCGTGAAAAGTACGACTATGGAGACACAGACCTATTCAAATTTACGAGCAATAGTCGTCCAGACCATTTGACATTCGCAGAGTGGACGGCTTCGAAGTCAGAGGCTCTCGAACTGATAAACAAGCTCGGTATCAAATTATTGGTAACCATGGTTCACCATAAAATTGCTAACCCATTGAAGCGCAATGAGGGCGTGACCTGGAATATGGAAAACCTGTTCCGTCATTACGCCAAATCATTTCTGCGCGAAAATCCCGGGGCGGTTTGTCTAGACCGAATCGACGAGAATTGGGGGCACACGGAGCTAGAAAAAATTGCTCAGAGTCAGATTGAATATGGGGAGAAGTTGATTGGGATACCACAGATTATCCATTTCGCATTTACATCTGCGCGATTTTCCAAATTCAATTCGCTAGTGGATATCGCGTTGGGGTCGTTTCACCGGTGCTGTGAAAACGCATTTGACGGAGATGAGCAGAAAAGGAGCGATACTACAAGGAAGTTGATGAAACACCTCTACCCTTGTTTGGCGAAGGATCCAGTTAAGGGCGTGACTAAGGGCTATGGATTATATCCCCAGCCACTAAATGTTGGTCCAGCCTATATCGGCGATTATGAAAAAGTTTATGATTATCTTAAGACTCACCTCCCAGACGCCAGGCACGACTAGCAACGCGATTAGCTAAGTTTCGTATTTTGAGGGTCGCTCGGTGTTCGTTAGTCCATTGTCGCGCCGCGCGCCGTCTGTAGCCGCTGTTTTGGCACTTCAGTGCGAGTTTGCAAGCTAGATTTGAAGCAGTTCTAGAGCAGCTGTTCCCGCAACGATCGAGACGAAAATTGCTGTTAACCATACCGCTCGGAAGGAATGCGGTTTAGCGCGACATCTACACCCATAATGCGGAGAGCCCTAGCTTGGCTCATTAAGTTCAATTTGCTGAAAAAGGGCAGCCAACGATTGTCAAGGTACGAATTTGTCGGGACAATTGCATAAGTCACTTGGAACCCATTTGCTCTGATCCGCCCATCACTTTCGGCCATAAGACTTAACCATGGCGAAGGGTCGGAGTCCGCGACCGCCGCTTTAATCTTGTTTTGTAGATTCCTTCTGAAGTCCTTATCGCCAATCAAGGTCGACATTGAAACCAGCCCTTGAGCGAAAAGGTGGCTAAGTGAGGATGAGTGACTCTTTCTCTTGACGTGGATTAGTTCCCCTGTTTTCGAGAGCACGTCACAGAGCTCTACGGTTCCTGATTCGCCCGGAACTGAAGCCGTTTTACGGTCCAATAAGAGCAGGTCAGCGGAAGTGGCAGCGAGCCTCGTGTTGTAATCTTGTTCAGTTTCTCCGTTTAAGTGTTTCGGCATTTCTACCGATGAGGTCGGTAAAGAATCTATGAAAGTGTTTACCTCCGAGACCAAGGATTTGTGAATTTGAAACCAGGACCCTTCGATAAGCGCATAAAGGTGGTCATCTAAATCTTGCTCGCTTACCAGGCATCGGTAGAACGACCATCGATAGTCGGGTTCATCATTTCGTGCAAAAACAACTCCGACTCGTCTGCGTTTGAGTTTTTCGATTGTTAGATCGTCGATGTCATTTTCCATCGCGTTAAGAACGTCGTTCAAATCCAGTTCTTCGAAGTCTTCGGACTTCGTGCCTTGGACCTTAAAGGAGTCGATGTCCTGCCAATCCACGTTCTCGGGCAAGGCCAAATGGCTCCTTCGGGTCTGCTGGTTTTTGAGATCTTCAAGGAGCATCTGATCGAGGGATTTGATAAGGTTTCGGTTCTTGACAATTCGCAGGTTGTCGATCCACCCAAACTCCGTTTTGTAGTTCTCGCGTTCGAAGAGAGCCTTGAGGTTAGCGCAAAAGTCGGGGAGCTCGTTAGCCTGGATCTCCTTATTGATAGTTAAGGAGTCGGCGCCGGTCACCCTATTGGCAAAATCAGGATCCATAGGGGTGCCTGTTGCTTGGCGAAGGATATCGCTGTACGTGTCGAGGCTGAAGTTAGATAGATCGGACTGACTGCTTAGACTAATCGTGCTAGAGATGACCATGTCTTCGTAGTTCTTCTTATCTAAACTTCTGAGTTTTTTGGGATCGACGGAGTTGAGGGCAACCTTCAATCCGAAATTTGGTTCGATCTTGTCGAGATTCAAAATGCCCCGACCGTAGCCAAATGGGATGGCAAAAATTCGATCTGAGGCTTCAATCGCAAGAACTGCCGAAGCAGAACGGGTCGCGATAGAGGGTAGTTCTGATCCAGCGATAGGCGCAATGAAACCGACCCATTTCGGTTTCTTTTGCCTTGGCGTCTGAATAAAGCAAATAGAGTTATCGAGGCGGATTTCGTCTATTTGCTCGAAGTTCTTCTCTTTAACCTTCTCTGAGTCGATGGCCGTTTCCAGAGTTGTTCCCGATTGAAACATGTACACCGTTAACCGCATCATGTACTGAATTATATTTGGTGGCTGTTACCGTAATCGGCAAACTGTTACACAAATTTGTGAGAGGGTTCGTCGCCAATGTATAGGCGCTCGTCGGTAAGCGAAAAGACGCTGAAAGGAATTTCTACCGCCTTTTCGTGTGGTGTAGGTGCCAGACTAGCCCCGTAGTCCGTCTTGGCCGGGCCGAGCCTGGTGCCGAGAAAGCGGCGGACTCTGAAGAAGGTGGATCAGCCGACCAGAATGGACAAAATGCAACGGGCGAGCAGTTAAGCCTTGATTATTCGGAGGTTCGGCCGGTGTGAAGACAGGGAGGGGCGGGAGCTGGGATGCGTGGGCTCTGGGCTAGGAATGGCGCTTGCTGCTGCGTTCAGGGTGAGAAAATGCAGATCTTGTACCGGGATGTGAGTAGCGTCGGCGATGCTGCGCGCGGACTGGCCACCTTCCGGGCTAAAAACGAAGTCGAAGACCCGCGATCTTTCGTACTGTAAATCGCTTCCAGGCTCGCTGGTCCGGAACCCACGGCTGGAAAGTGTCCCAAGGTACTGGCGAAATTGACGGTCGCTGAGCTTGCCGGCATTGAAAACTGCCATGACCGCAGCCATTGCGGATACTTTTAGTTTTGTTTTGAGCCGGAGGATGTCGTCAAGACTTGGGTGCAGTCGAAGGTTTGCGTGAATCACGTCGACCGGGATGAGAAGTTCTGTAGCGAATTTGTTTGCTTCGTCCTCTCGATCGGTAGTGGAATCCGGATCGCTCTTACTGTGAAGGAGTAGGTGGCCGAGCTCGTGCGCGAGGTCGAACCGGGTTTCTTCCGGGGTTCTTCTGCGCGCCAGGAAGATAAACGGTTGATCGTCCTCCCATATAGAGAACGCGTCGACAGCAAAGGCGGCGGGAGGTAAACCGAATACCGCGACCCCCTTCGATTCGGCAAGTTGGACAGAGTTTGGAATGGGCGAATCTCCCAACGCCCAAATGGATCGGACGTAGCGAGCGGCTTCAGCAGGGGCCATGCCAGTGAGATCCGGGATGTCAGGGGAGGGGTAATTGAAATGGGACCGGAGCCACTTCAGCAAAATTTTCGCGTTAACCCCAGAAGAGATTGCCGCAAGTTTCTGCTGCTGCGTCGCGCGACTACCCGCACGGAAGAGGGTGTGTTCCAAGGATGGAATGTCAACTTCGTCAGCGGTAAAGAAAGCGGGAGGAAAATCTAAAGTAGAGACAAGGTCCTCAAGTAGGGACGCGAATCTCGAGGCAGGTGGACCATCGGCTTCCCATTTCGAAAGGGTCGATGGCGATACCCCGATACGATTTGCCAGATCGGCCTTTGTCAGCCCCCTTCTTAACCGGGCGACTTGGAGGCGCGATGGGGAAATGCGCTGACTGTTAGCGCCCCGCTGCTCGGGAGATACTGAAGTCAATTCCATCGTCTTCGCTGCTAAATAGGTCAGGCTGCACGTTGGCGGAATCCTACGCGCGCTTGAAGCCTTCCCAAAACGCTTGCCACACCGTCGTTGGGCGCGAACGCATCTCCTCGTCGAGTGCTTCGCGTACCGCCTGTCGAGGGTCGTTACGGCGTTGCTGATTAGACGAGTCGGAACGAACCTCGGTCATCTTTCCGCGGGTTTGAGAGACGTTCGGGCGATCGCCTGTATTCCTCTGGACACGTTTATTCGGTGCAGTAGGGTTTTTCACTGAGCTCATTGCTTCCTCCCCTCGAATGCAGTGTAGGTGAACGCGTATTGCAATGCGTCTCATGGCTATTGGTGGACGCCGCAAGCAGGGCGTCAGTTCGTGAGATGGCATGGACGCAAAATGCCCCATCTCGTTTGAGATGGGGCACAACGCTTGATTGGGGGTTACTTCACCGTCGGGGTCAGCACCGCCAGGCCGTTCGGGGCGACCTTCTGTTTGTCATCCGTCTTATCCACGGCATACATCTTGACGTGAATGCGACCGCCACCACGGATATCGGCGTTTCGGGTCTTGGACTCGCCAGGCTTCACTGTCACGCGGTCGCGAAGGCCGCCATTCAGATAAACCTCGATCACTCCAACACCGTCCGAGTTCGGGATGTTCGAGGCCCATGCCGCGGTGTAATTCAGCGTGGAGTATTTCTTGTCCACGTCGAAGTACCCGTCGGATTCGTAATAGTTACTCGTGGAGATCAAGGACTTCGGGTACTCCTGGCCGTTGAACGTCACACCAACCCCAGACTGCATTCTGTAAAAGCGGTCGCGGTGGGTGTGGAGGTACTTGGCGTCGGCGAACTCCGGCTTCGAGTAGTTACCCGGGTTCGGGCTTGCGGTCACGCCAGGACGGTCGGACGGCTTCTGGCCACCGATGTTGCCATCACCTTTGATTAGGCCGACGATGACAGCGATTGCAGAGATCACAGCGACGATAGAGCCGATGATCTGCGGCAGCAGGTTTTGGAAGTCGCGGAGCAGGCGCTCCATGTCCTTCATGTTGTTTGGCACGAGAACTCCTTCACAGGAAGTGTCGGGAATGTTGACAACTGGATTTAAACACGTTTGCAGGAAACGTGCGGGGGAATGACAAAAACAAAAGCGCTGCCAGGAAACGCGAAGCAGTCTAGGTTTATTCGCATGAAGAAGAATCTTCTCGTACCGGGTGCCGCAGCCGCCTTGCTGTGCAGCACCGTTGCCGTCCCAGCTGCATCCGCACAGCAAACTATTGATCCGCAAGCGGTGCGTGACCTCATCGCCGTGGCTAGCGCAATCAGCGAGCAGACAGACGCCAGCTCGACTGGCACCGGTGCTGGTACCAACGCGGAACTTAGCCCGCTGGCGATTGCCGCGATCGTGATTGGCTCGCTCGCCGCTGTTGGCGCGGGTAGCGTGTTCGCTATTCAGCAGGGCTGGGTGCAGCTTCCACCAGATTTGGCTCGTGCTGCTCGCGAGTTGGGCGTTCCGGTGCCGGCCCCAGCCTCGGCCCGTGGCAACTGTTCGCCGCAAGCTTTTGATGCTGTTGTGCCGGGGTGGCCGAAAATCTTTGGCACCTCCGTTTCCTACTGCGACGGCAAGTGGGCGGTTGCAGGCGCAAACGGAACTGACTGGACTGAGTCCTTCAAGTTTGTCAACGGCAAGTGGACTCGTATCAAGCCGGACGGCACGACCTCCACGGGCATGACTCAGGGGTGCTACAACGGCATCAAGTTGCGCCAGCAGGGCGCACCGGAAGGGTTTATGCGTCGGGTCACGGTCTGCAAGCCGTCGGAGATTGGCCGGTAGGGGGTCGTCGTAAAGTAATAAGCGCTGGCGGATGCTGGAGCATGAGGAAGATGAACACATTCAGGAAACTGGTCGCCACTGTTGCGGCCGCAAGTGCGGTGGGGGCGACGCTGACAGCGTGCGGTAGCCAGAACACGCTCGTCGAAGCGGCAGAGCAGGTGCGGAAGAAGGCGCACTGCGAGGCGGTTGAGTCGTTTAGCGATTGGGATGATGGGGAATTCAAGTTTCTCCGCGGCGAGCGGTACTTCCAAGAGGTCAGGGACCAAACGTGGGCGATGTATATCACCGCCTCAGAGGAGGACAAAGAAAAGCTCAAGCCGGCGATCGACACGTTTTATCGGGAACTTGACCAGTTGCAAGAGATCAGCGAGACGGAAGATCTCTGGGAGGGCACGCTAGGCATTCTGGGCTGGTACGGGTTCCAAAAAGTTTGGGATCTGCCAGTCGGGCACGCGTATGTGGAACTGATTGACTACGCGGACAACAACCGTTGCGACACGGTGTATTACCGGTAGGTCGCTCGTCGCAAAGCAAAAGCGCTGGGCATAACACCCAGCGCTTAATGTCGTGCGGTACTGACTATACCTCGTAGCCCATCGGGGAGCCGGGGCCGAGCGGGATGCCGGCGAAGTACCAGATCATGAAGAAGATAAACCAGCCTGCCAGCATGCACAGCGAATACGGCAGGGCGAGCGACATCAGGGTGCCCACGCCGGCCTTCTTGTAGTACTTCTGCAAGAACGTCAGGGCGAGTGCGAAGTAGGGCGACATTGGGGTGATGATGTTCGACGGGGAGTCACCGATACGGAACAGCATCTGGGTGACCTCGGGGGAGACGTTGACGTACATCATCATCGGCACCACCACCGGCGCCATCAGCGCCCACTGGGCAGAGCCGGAGGTGATGAACAGGTTGATCAGCGCCACCATGATCACAAACGCGAGGAACAGCACCGCGTTCGGCAGATCCCACGCTTGCAGCAGCTCCGCGCCCTTGATCGCGGTCCAGGGGCCCAGGTTGGACCACTGGAAGTACGCCAGGAACTGGGCGACGGCGAAGAACAGCACCAAGATCGGCAGCATGGACTCCAGACCCTTGGCCATAAACTTCGGCAGGTCCGCGGCTTCCTTGATGGTGCCTACGATCAGGCCGTAGACCAGGCCGGTGACAAAGAAGATCAGGGTGATCGGCACGGCAATCGCGCGGATCAAGGGCGATTCCATGAAGCCCTCCTCCGGACGTGCGAACGGGGAGGCCGGGACCAGCAGCAGGACGAAGTAGGCGACGAGTGCGAGCACCAGCGTCACGCCGGCCCACGCGAGGCCCTTGCGCTCCAGTGGGGTGAGTGAGAGGTCATCGTCGTCGGTCAGGTGGGAATCGTCCGGCTGGGCGGAGTCGTTGATTTGGAGTTCGTCTTCGTCGATGTGGTCGTCGTCGATAAGCGCTTGCGCCTTCTTCTCCACATAAAACTCGGTCACCGCAGTGATCACCAGCGCCAGCACAATGGCGGACGGGATGACGAAGAAGATGTTGGCAAGAGGGGAGACCTCATAGTTGGCGTCGACGAGTTGTGCCGCCGAGGTGGAAATGCCGGCGAGCAGCAGGTCCGTAATGTTCAGGATCAGCGAGGAGTTAAAGCCTGCCGACGACGCCGCGAACGCCACCATCGCACCCACCACCGGCGAGCGCCCAACCGCATGAAACGCCATCGCGCCCAACGGAATGATGATCACGTAAATCGCATCCGAGGCGATCGAACCGGTCACGCCGGCAAGCGCGACCATGAACGTCAGCATCTTGCCGCTGACCTTGTCCACCATCGCGCGCACCATCGCCGCCAGCAGACCGGTCTGCTCCGCCACGGCAACACCAAGCATCACCGCCAGGATCACGCCCAGCGGCGGGAACGCGATGAAGTTCTCCACCGCATCCGTGACCATGCGAGAGATATTCTCGCCGGTCAGCAGGCTTTCTACTTTGATCTCTTCGCCGGAGGCGGGGTCGATGGCGGAGAGGCCCGCCTTGCTGGCAATCCATGAGGACACGACAACAACGCCGCTCAAAATGACAAACAGCCAGAACGGCTCCGGCAGCTTGTTACCTATTCGCTCGATCCAGCCGAGGAAGCCGGTCATGCCGTCTTGGTTGTTGTCTGGTTTGGTTTGTTTTTCGCGCTGCTTGTCGGCGCGGGTTTCGTCGATACGCGTGGAACCGGTCATCGTTATCTCTTCCGTGCGGTGGCCAGATACATCCTTCAGCCGCGTACGCCCAAAGGTCCCAATGAGTGTACAAACCATCCGAATATGGGGGTGCAATTAAGATCACCAGATGTGAGTACCGCCCAAGAACTACACCTCGCGCCGCGCCGCCCACGCCGTGGTGGCGCCGTTGTGACCTCCGTCATCGCCGTCCTGGCGGTTGTGGGGTTGTTGCTTGTCATGCTGCGCCCAGCCGTAATCGGGATGGGGGAGACGCGGGTGGATTCCACCACCATCGGGGCGTCGTTCGAAGACATCGCCGAACTCTCCGTGGAGGAATACGTCTTCTCCGACGTGGGCAAGTTCGACCAGCAAGGCCTCGAGGTCCTCGGGCTGCGCGTGCCGTTTACCGGCCGCAACTTCCTGGTAACTTACGACGGCCGCGTTACCGCCGGCATCCGCGACGCAACCGCCATCGACGTTTCGGTCGGCTCTGGTTCGATCGACGTCGTGCTGCCACCGGTGGAGGTGCTCAGCGCCCACATCAATGCCGACAGCGTGCAGGTCTACGACCAAACCATGAACCCCATCAACCAAATTCGTGTCGACGACGTCACCACCTTCATCGCCGGCCAAGAGGAAGCCGCGCGCGACAAGGCCGTGTCGCAGGGCCTGTTGGACCGCGCGGGGGAGCGCACCGAACACCTCGTACGCAGCCACATCGCCGCACTTGTGAAGGGGACCGAGCAGGAAGATTTTGACGTGCGGATTTCCTGGGCGCAGTAGCCACTCGTGGTCTAAGGTTTCTGGCTATGCGTAAGTCTTTGGTGTCTGCGGCGGTTTGCTCGCTGGCTGTTGTTTCTGCTGCTGTTGGTGCCGCTACGGTGCCGGTTGCCGTTGCAGCGACGGGCGACCCTGGTAAATGCTCGATCGAGTACAACGCCGACCAGGTCCCGGCGCTCGCGGCGGGTGTGCTTGGCGACGACCTCATCTTCTTCAACGGCTCCCGCACCGACGCACTTGCCCTGTGGGAGAAGAAGCAGTCCGAGCTGCGTGCTGGCATCGGCGAGAACGGTTGGGGCACGCTCACCCAAATCGACGACGCTAAACTTTGGGAACCCGGCGTTACCCACACCTCAAGCGCGCTGGTCCTCGACGACCTGAAGCACTCCTCGAAGGGGTTGACCGTCACCGCCGACAGTCCGTTTAGCCACTCGGAGGCCGCCTACCTTGCCAACGCCGCCTCGTACACCGCGCAGCGCTACGCGGATTGCGGCAAGGATGTGAATAGGGTCGTGCCGGTGGCGCCGTCGTCGATAAGCCTGGGCCTCGCCCCGAACCACATCGCACTGATTGTCGTGGCGCTGCTCGGCCTGCTTGGTGCTGTGGGTGCCGGCGCGGCGGGCCTGATCCCGGGAGTGACGCTGCCTGCGCTGCCGTTTTAGGTTGTTGCCCGAAGGGGTTGACAGACGAACCCAAAACGGTATACTCGCTTACATAGTTCCCCGCTATCTACGGATTGGCGGGGTTTTTAAATTCCGGGGGGATCAGATGATTAACGCGTTACCGTCGCTCATGCCAAAGCGGAGGGGGAGCAGCACTTTAAATGCTGTCGTACTTATCGACTATCAGAATGTGCACATCACAGGCTGGGAAGTCTTTTCACGCGATGACGGCGTCGGGCTTCATGAAGCGTTGCTCGACCCAGCAGCCTTTGCCAAGAGACTTATTGCAGCTCGAAACGCGGCCAACTCCACTACGCCCCCTGCGACACTTGATTCGGTGAAAGTCTTTCGAGGTTTACCAAGTTCGATTCATGATCCCGATGCCTATCGGCGAAACCAGGATCAGAAACGGAATTGGGAATCGGATGGAGTCGAGGTGACCCTACGTCCGCTCAAATATCGGTACCAGCGCGATGGCCGAGGTAAGCCGATCATGGATGTCAATGGAAAGAAGACGTTGGCGGGACCACCTGAAGAGAAAGGTGTCGATCTGACGGTGGGACTCGCTACATTGCTAGCTGCTCAGCGTCCAGATATTGATCTAGTAATTTTGGCGTCGCACGATAGTGACATGGGTCCGGTCGTAGATACCGTGCACGATTTACATGTGGCGGACCCAGTGGCAGTCGCGCGGATTGAAACAGCCAGTTGGTTCGTCCCCCGCAACGACTTTGATCCTGGCTTTCAGTCGAAGATCCAACCGGGCTTGGATGCGCAGAAGAAACGTCGGCATGTGTGGAACACGCGGATGGGAGAAGTCGACCACACCGCGAGTCTGGATGTCCGGCCGTATCGATGACTCGCCACGTAGGGTGGGGCCATGCAGCTCGAGAAGTTTTTCCAGGATTGGCCGGTTGACAATGTGGCGGGCGCGCTCGTCGGTAGGCAAGAGGCGTCGTTCGGCGACACCGCGCGCGTCTTCGAACTGGCCAGCGTGACCAAACTCCTCTCCGCGTACGCTGTGCTCCTCGCGGTTGAAGAAGGGGCATTTTCGCTTGACGACGACGCCCGCCCCGAAAACGCCACCATCCGCCACCTCCTCTCGCATGCCGCTGGCGTCGGTTTCGACTCCCGCGAACCGCAAAAGGCGCCGGGGGAGCGTCGCATCTACTCGTCGGCGGGGTACGAAATCCTCGCCGACATCGTCGAGGAAACCACCGGCATCACGTTTGCCGACTACGCCCGCGAAGGCATTTTCGAACCCCTCGGGATGGACTCGACCGAGATCTACGGCTCGGCGGGCCACGGCGGGCGCTCCACCGTCGCGGACCTGTCGCGCTTCGCCGCCGAACTACTCGAGCCCCGGTTGCTTGACCCCTCGACGGTGCGCGAGGCGTTTACGAATCAGTTCGGCGACCTGCGCGGCGTCGTCCCCGGCTACGGCATGCAAAAGCCCTGCCCGTGGGGCCTCGGCTTTGAGATCAAGGGGGAGAAGTCCCCGCACTGGACCGGCGACGGCATGCCCGCCGACACCGTCGGCCACTTCGGCATGGCCGGCACCTACCTGTGGGTCGCCGGCGACCAGGCCTGCGTGGTGCTCACGGACCGCGACTTCGGCGACTGGGCCAAACCCCTCTGGCAGGAAACCAACACGGCGCTCTGGGGCGCGCTGTCCTAGGGCGCCTGCGCGCGTGCGGCGCGGGTGCGGCGCGGCGGATTTGTTCATATGCAGGGCTCGATATGCGTAACTGCAGGTGAGGGCGTTTTCGGAAAAATCGAGCGATTTGAGCCGAAACGCTGTGACCAGGGATTACGCATATCGAGCCCTGCATATGAACGGTAAGGTGCTGCTCGCGGGTCGCTTGCAGTGCTCGGCGACGCACCGGAACCGAGGCGGGCGGTGCGCGGAGGGCTGTTTTACACTGCACGCATGACTATGACGAACACCTCGCTACCAGCAGCGGGGCAGAAACTACCGACCAACCAGGTCGTGCCCCTGATGACAGCGCTGCTGGTGGCTGTCTTCGCATTCCAACTCAACGCGTCCATGTTGTCGCCGGCGCTGGCGACCATGGAGGTCGAACTTGACGCGACCACCGCGCAGATCGGCATGACGCAGACGGCGTTCTTCACCGCCGCAGCTGTGTTTGCGCTGTTTATGCCGCGTTGGGGTGACTTGATTGGGCGTCGCAAGGTGTTGGTGACCATGATGGTCGTCACCGTGATCGGCTCGGTCGTTGCGGCGCTGGCGACGAACGTGACCATGCTGTTCATCGGCCGTGTGATCCAGGGCGTGTCCGGCCCGACGGTCGCGCTGACCTCCGTCATGCTGCGTCAGGCCGTGCGTGAGGAGAAGCAGTTTGCGTTCCTGGTGGGCATTCTGACCTCGGTCAACGGCGGCATCGCGGGTGTGGATGCGCTGCTGGGCGGCTGGCTTACCGACGCCTTCGGCTTCCGCTCCCTCTTCTGGGTCATCGGCGCCTCCGCACTTGTGGCCGTGTTCGCCGTGCAGTTCGGCGTGCCGGAAACCAAGTCCGACCAGCTGCAGCCGATGGACTGGAAGGGCGTCGTCGGCCTGGTTATCGGTGCCGCCGCGATCCTGACCGCGCTGAACATGGCCGGTGAGCTCGCCGCCGCCAACTGGGTCATGGTCATCATCCTGCTGGCCATCGGCGCGGCGTCGCTGGTGTGGTTCTGGCGCACCGAGAAGTCCACCCCGCACCCGCTGATGTCCACTGAACTGCTCACCCAGCGTCGCACCTGGGCGCTGCTGCTCACCACCACCCTCACCATGACCGGTGTGTTCGCCGTCATGAACGGCCTGGTGCCCAACCTCGCGCAGGACGCTGAGGCCGGCCCGGGTATGTCCGCCGGTGTCGTGTCCTGGTGGACGCTCACCCCGTACGCGCTCGCCGGCCTCGTCATGGGCCCCATTGCCGGCTGGCTTGCCGGCCGTGTGGGCTACAAGATCATCTTGCAGATCGGTATCGCGGGTGCGGCGTTGTCGGTGTTGTTCGGTGTGGTGGTCGTCGGCAATGCGACGCCCGCGCTGCTGCTGGCCATGTCGATTCTCGCCGGCATCACCTACGCGGGCATGGGCAACATCATGCTCGGCTCGCTTGGCGTCGTGCTCGCGCCGAAGCACAACCAGGGCTACCTGCCGGGGCTCAACGGCGGCGCGTTCAACTTGGGTGCGGGCCTGTCGTTCACGATCATTTTCGCCGTGTTCACTGCCACCAACGGTAGCTACCGCGCAGGCATGATCGCCGGCGCAATCCTGCTCGGCTGCGCGTTCGCCGCGTCGTTCCTCATCCCGAAGCCGGAAACCATCCCGGACACGCTCGCAGCAGAGGACGTGGCCGCCCGTGCGTAAGATCATCATCGACTGCGACCCCGGTCACGACGATGCCGTCGCCATCCTGCTCGCCCTTGGCAATCCAGACATTGAGCTCCTTGGCTTAACGACGATCGGCGGCAACCACACCATCGATAAAGTCACCCACAACGCGCTTCAGGTGCTGACCATCGCCGGGGCCACCAACGTGCCGGTCTACCGGGGTGCGACGCGACCGCTCATCAACGAGGTGGTCACCGCCGAGGACATCCACGGCGACACCGGCATGGAAATCCACGGCTACGACCTGCCCGAACCAGAGGTTGGGGTGGAAGATGAGCATGCGGTGCGGTGGATCGTCGATACGCTGATGCGCGAAGAACCCGGCACCGTGACGTTGGTTCCGACCGGACCGCTGACCAACATCGCGCTGGCTGTGCGCATGGAGCCGCGGATCGTCTCGCGCGTGCGCGAAGTCGTGCTCATGGGCGGGGCGTACGGCACCGGTAACTGGACCGCGTCCGCGGAGTTCAACACGTGGGTGGACCCGGAGGCCGCCGCGATCGTGTTCGGCGAGGACTGGCCGGTGGTCATGGTTGGCCTGGACCTTACCCACCAGGCACTTGCCACCCCGGAGGTGGAGTCGCGCTTCGCTGCGCTTGGCACCTCCGCCGGCGACTTCTGCGTCGGACTCATCGACGCCTTCCGCCGCAACTACAAAGACGCCCAAGGCTTCGACAACCCACCAGTTCACGACCCCTGCGCCGTCGCCTACGTCATCGACCCCTCCGTCGTCGAAACCGTGGCCGTGCCCCTGTCCGTGGAGCTGTCGGGTGCGCTGACCCGCGGGCGGACGATCGCGGATTTCCGGGTGCTCGACCCGTCCGACTGCAACACGTCCGTGGCCACGCGCCTGGACGTGGAGCGCTTCTGGGACCTCGTCATCGACGCAGTCCAGCGCCTGGGGTAGGGGCAGGCGCTTCAGGCGCAGACCTGCCCCGTCTTCTCGGCCAAACGGCACATTTCGCTGATTTTGGGCGAGATGCGCGGTGTTGGATGTGCCGTTTAGCTTTGCGACGCCACCTTCCCGACCCCACCCAACACATGGTGAGAACGTAACGGTGAGGACGGCAAAATATCGGCATCTTCACCGTTGTATTCTCACCATGTGTGTGTCCGAGCGTGTCTGGCGGTACCGGCAACCACGCCAAACCGGCGACACCTACGCACACGTCCCACACCGTCATCACCGGCGCCCGGGACCGAACGCCGGGAATTACAGGAGTAAACCACTACGATGACGCGCATGTACTTCGACAACGTGTTCACCGCCGTGGGGTTCTCGTTTGCCCTGATGGACCTTATTGGGGTGTTTTTGAATGCGCTGATGGGTGGGCTCGTCGCTAGGCGATTGCGCTTTGACGCCGTCGGTTTCATGCTGATTTCCATCATTTCGGGCATGGCGGGCGGCATGATCCGCGACGCCCTGATCGGTGCCACGCCCGCGTCGGCGTTGCAAAACCCCTGGTACATCGGCACGGCGTTGGTGGGGTCGCTGTTTGCGTTTCTGATCCCGCTGTCGGGGCTGACGTGGGAGTTGTTCCGTTTCCACGGCGACATGATCATCGTTGGCGTGTGGGCGGTGACGGGCACGGTGACGGCGATGCGTGCCGACATCACGTGGTTCGGCTGCATCCTCATGGGTGTGCTCACGGCGACGGGCGGCATGGTGATTCGCGAGATGATGATCGGCCAGATCCCGTCCATACTTATCGACCGCCAGTGGTACGTCGTGCCGGCGATTGTGGCGTCGATTAGCGTGCAACTGTTTTACGACCTCGGGTTGGAGTCCGTGGGCCTCGCGGTGTCCGCTCTGATTGGTTTCGGCCTCGGCGTGGCGGCGTACTGGTTCGGCTGGCACGTGCCGGGCATCGAGGCGCTGGCGAATGTCGACGATTTCTTCACCCGCATCAAACACCGCGTCGGCGACCGCCTCCCACGCACCCCCAGCGCCCTGCGCCAACGTGCCGAGCGCGCGCAACGCCCCGGCATGCTCGTACACGCGCCGACGCGCAAGGATATTCACGACATTCTGGGTAATCGTATCGACGACCGCCGCAACGTCACCCACGAAGAATTCCTCGACGCCCTCTACCGCGCCTACATCGACCCGACCGGCCCGGGCGGTGCGGGAGGCTCGGGCTCTGGTGTGGGCGGCGCGGGCGACCGGAAGAAGTAACCACCCGTATGAAACCATAGGCGGGTGCTTCTCCTTGTTGCGCTCGCCGTCGGCGGGCTGATCCCGATCCAAACCGCGGCCAACTCGCGACTGCGTCTCAGCGTGGGCAACTATCCGGTTGTGTCGGCGCTGATTTCGTTTTCGGTGGCGTTGCTTGTGGCTATCGTGGCGACCACCATTCTGCAGGGCAACCCGCTACCACAGTTCGCGCCGGGTACGTCCGCGCCGTGGTGGACGTGGCTCGGCGGTGTGATGGGCGTGTGCTTCGTGCTGGGCAACATTCTGCTGTTTCCACGCCTTGGCGCGGTGCAGACGGTGGTGTTGCCGATCCTTGGGCAGGTGGTGATGGGCCTGATCATCGACTGGTTTGGGTTGTTCGGAGCACCGCGTATCGACGTCACCCCGCCCCGCATCGCCGGCGCCATCGTCGTGTTCGTCGGCATCGTTGTGGTGCTGCGCGCAGGCAAGTCAGGGAAGGGCGCGGCTGCTGCCGCTGCATCTGGCGACGCCACCGGCCTCGAACTCTGGCTCTTCCGCCTCTTGGGCGTCTTAGTCGGCGTCGGCTCCGCGGTGCAGACCGCAGTGAACGGATACCTAGGAACGATCGCCGGCTCCTCCCTCCACGCCGGCGAAATCAATCTCTCCGTCGGCGTGGTGCTGTTGCTGATCGCCGCGTTTGTCACCTCACCGAAGCAGTTCACCCGCAAGCCGACGCCGGGCCCGGCCTGGATGTGGCTCGGCGGCCTCGTCGGCGCGATCTTCGTGATCTCCGGCGCGACCCTCTCACCGATCCTCGGCACCGGCACGACCGTGATCGCCTTCAACGCTGGCACCATCGCCGCCGGTCAGGTCCTCGAGGCCCGCGGCGCCTTCGGTGCCCGCAAGAACCCGCTCACCGCCACGCGTCTCGTCGGGCTGGTCGTGATCTTCCTTGGCGTCCTCGCCGTGCGGTTGCTGTAGGCAATCGGCGCCGTGGCGCGCGGACGGATTGCGCTCGAGGGGGGGAGTAGCGCGAAAACGCAGCTTAGGGGCAAACCCGAACTCGTGGATCTGAGTTCGGGTTTGCCCCTAAGCTCATTTTGCGACATATACAACCCCACACTCGGCGCTGAAAACCACGCCACTCAACCTCAACCAGAGGTCGAGTAAATAGGGGGATCAAGCAGCAGTTGAGGGTTGCTCGCGGGGCTCGTGTGACGCAAGATCGGTCGCGAGCCGAAAGGGCTCAAAGAGTAACCAGAGGCCGTTGGGGAAGACGAACCTCTCGTCTCGCACTCCGCCGCCCGGGCTAGTCACCCGGATACGGACACGTCAGCCGAACCAGGCGCGCAGCCTGGGTGCGGTGAACCGTCCGTCGCGGCGTCCCGCTTAGTCACCGGGGCAGGAGTGCGCCAAGCAAGACATCGAGTGCTGCACGCAAAACAGCGGCACAGCACCGATGCTGAAAGCACAGAAGGGTCCCCACCAATGACGACAACACTGGCTGCGCCCCGCGCGTGCCGTCCGACACGCAATCGACTCACGTGGACGCTCCACATTGAGGGGATGTTGGGCAGGGTGCGTGGGGTCGTCGAGAAGCAAATGCTCTTATTGCCCGAGGGTGAGCCGGGCGAGGTCTGGTTCACGCGCTGGCAGCGGCGGCCGGATCGCACGTACTCGTGCAGCGAAACGATCCGCGCCACGGAGGCGGAGATTGAGCCGTTTCGGCGCGCGATTGAGCGGTTGGCGGCGGAGGAGAACTTCGTGGCGAGGCTGACGCAGCGCTCGTACCATGGGGCGCATGTCTACTAAATATCGAGTACAAAATCCGAAGAACAACGAGATTGTCGCAACGTACGATTTCATTAGCGACGACGCCCTCGACACCGCCCTGACCACCGCAAACGACACGTTTAAGCAGTGGCGCGAGAAGTCGTTTGAGGAGCGTGCGGAGGTGCTGCGGAAGGTCGCGAAGCTTTTCGACGACAAACGCGACGAACTCACCCGCATCATCGCCGAAGAGATGGGCAAGCCGGTCGATCAGGGCGACGGCGAAATCGACGACGTAGTCGAGATTTTCAACTACTACGCCGACAACGGCGCCGAGTTCGGGGCTGACGAGGAGATCCCGAACAAGCGCGGCGGCACGTCCATTATGCGCAAGGTTCCGTTCGGCGTGATCCTGGGCATCATGCCGTGGAACTACCCGTACTACCAGGTCGCGCGCTTCGCCGCGCCCGCGCTGATGGCCGGCAACGTCGTGCTGGTCAAGCACGCGGAGATCTGCCCGCGTTCGGCGGAGGCGATCCAGAAGATTTTCGAGGAGGCCGGTGCGCCGGAGGGGTTGTACACGAATCTGTACGCGAAGCACTCGCAAATTTCGCGCATTATTAACGACGACCGCGTCCAGGGCGTTTCCCTCACCGGCTCCGAGCGCGCCGGGCGTGCCATCGCCTCCCAGGCCGGTCAGGCACTGAAGAAGTGCGTGCTCGAGTTGGGCGGCACCGACGCCTACATCGTGCTCGACTCCACCGACATCCCCGCCGCGGCGAAGACCGCGTGGAACAAGCGCATCGGCAACACCGGCCAGGCCTGCACCTCCAACAAGCGCATGATCGTGATGGAGGACATTTACGACGAATTCGTCGACGAACTGGTATCCCTTGCCTCCAAGTGCGAAGCGGGCGATCCGCTCAACCCGGAGAAGGGCCGTTACTACCCGCTGTCCTCGCGCGACGCCGCCGAAAACCTCGCCCAGCAGCTGAAGATCGCCGTCGAGGAAGGCGCGAAGATCCACGTTGGCGGCGAAGTCACCGGCAAGGGCGCCTACTTCACCCCGGCCGTGATCACCGACATCCCGGTCGGCTCCGACTCCTACTACGAGGAGTTCTTCGGCCCCGTCGCCGAGGTGTACAAGGTCTCCTCCGAGGAAGAGGCCATCGAGGTGGCCAACAACTCCCGCTACGGCCTTGGCGGTGCCGTGATGTCCGAGGACGTCGAGCGTGCCAAGCGTGTTGCGGACAAGGTGGACACCGGCATGATCCACGTCAACATCCCACAGGCCCGCGGCGCCGAGCTGCCGTTCGGTGGTGTGAAGGCCTCCGGCCTGGGCCGCGAACTGGGACCGCTGGGTATGGACGAGTTTGTGAACAAGCAGCGCTTCTACATCGCCGGCTCCGACTCGGCAGTGTAGGAGGACGCAGGCGCGAGGGCGTTCGGGGCCGCGCCGCCCACGCGCCACCCGCGCCGCCCTAGTCGGCGTCGGCGTACTTCCCGTCGCCGAAGGGGTCGTGGATGCGATCCACCAGGTCCGCCACCGAGTCGAACACGGCGGTGGGGCGGTAGGGGTAGCGGGCGATCTCGGCGTCGTCGCTAATGCCGGAGCGCACAAGTACGGTGCGCATGCCGGCTTCGAGGCCGGATTTCACGTCGGTGTCCATGCGGTCGCCGATCATGACGGTGTTGTCAGAGTGGGCGCCGATGTTGTTCAGTGCGGAGCGCATCATGACGGGGTTAGGTTTGCCCACGTAGTAGGGCTCCATGCCGGTCACGGCGGTGATCATGGCGGCGACGGAACCGGTTGCTGGAACGACGCCGCGCGGGCCAGGCCCAGTCAGGTCGGGGTTCGTTGCAATGAAGCGCGAGCCGCGCCGGATCAGGTTCGAGGCGGTGGTGAGCGCTTCGAAGGAGTAGGTGCGGGTTTCGCCGAGTACGACGAAGTCGGGGTCGGCGTCGGTAAGAATCCAGCCGATTTCGTGCAGGGCCGTGGTCAGGCCGGCCTCGCCGATGACGTACGCGGAGGCCTCGCCGGCTTGCTGCGAGAGAAACTTCGCGGTCGCCGTCGCCGAGGTCCAGATCCGTTCCGGTTCGATGTCCAGGCCCATGCGCTGCAGTTTCGCGGAGAGGTCGCGTGGGGTTTGCATCGAGTTGTTGGTCAGCACCATGAACTCGATTTCCTCATCGCGCAGGGTGGAGATGAACTCCTTCGCGCCGGGAATGACCGAGCCCTCTTTGTGGAGGACGCCGTCCATGTCGGTCAGGTATGAAATCATTCGTGTTCCTCCAGGTAGTCGGCGAGTTCGCCGGCGGTGGGGTGGTCGGTGAGCACGGTGTCGTCGATACGCACGCCGAAAGTCTCCTCGATCCGCACGGCGAGTTCGATGCGGTCGAGGGAGGCGATTGCGGTGTCGTCGAAACGCGAGCTTTGCTTGACGACGACACCCGTCACCTCCTCAACCAATCCCGCGAGACGAGCGAACGTGTCCGCCGGGGTTTCCTCCTCGAGTTGGAGGCCGCCGAGATCCAAGCGCTGCGAAAGTTCCATGCCGTTATGATAGGCCCATGCACCGCCTCGCAGTTCCGGCAGCAGCCGTTGTGATCACCAGCCTCGTCGCCCCCGTCGCCGGCGCCGCAACGATGGCGGAAACGTACAAGCCGTACTTCGCGCCGGAGACATCGCACGTGTACGGCCCGCCGGGCGACTACTACACCAACCCCGTTTACCTGGAGTTGAAGGACGTGCCGGAGGGGGCGCGGTGGAGCCTGACCGGGGAGAACACGATCCGCCACCGCTTTCAGGTGGACAAGGTGGACGACAAACTCCGGGTCAACCTCAACCTGAATGGCGATACGCCGGTGCAGCGCGGCGAGAACACGCAGCAGATTCCGGTGCGGGTGCACTTTCCGGACAACTCGACGGACCTCTATTTCCCCGAGGTCACCTTAATCCCGGACCACGCGTTTCTGTACGATCCGGAATACGACTCCGCCGAGGCCGACCCCGGCCAAACCGTAACGCTCACCCCGACCAACGTCCGCCACCTGGACCTTCCTAACGACGCGACGTGGGAGGTCAAGGGCACCTACGACTCGGTTGACCAGAAGACCGGGGCGATTACCGTGACCCTGCCCAAGGACTCCTACGACAGCGCGAACCTTGACGTGACCGCCACGTTCGCCGACGGCTCGAAGCGTTCGACGACGGCGAGGGTGACGAATACGGGACGTGGGGTCGTCGAGAAGCAAACGCCCGCGCCTGCGCCTGCGGGATCGACACCGCTGCAAAAAGTCGCGCTGGTCTTCGGCATCCTCGCCGTCATCGTCGGCATCGGCTTCGCCGCCATGCCCTACCTGGGACAACTCGGATTATGATGCGCACCGGCACCCTTGACCGCGACGGCATCACCATCCACTACTACGACGTCGGCCCCCGCGACGCCGGCCTGACCGTCGTCTACGCACACGGCTTCAACATCGCCGCCGCCGAATACAAACTGCAGGTCGAAGCCATTTCCGGCGTGCGCCAAATCCTTGTCGACGTCCGCGGCCACGGCAAAACCGGCTACGCCGACCCCAGCCTGCTCACCATCGACGCCGCCGCCGACGACATCGCCGCCGTCCTACGCCACCTCGGTATCGACGACCCCCTCATCACCGTCGGACACTCCCTCGGCGGTCCGATCTCCCTGTCGCTGATGCGCCGCCACCAGTTCAACTGGGTCGGATCCGTGCAAATCTCCAGCACCGTCGACCCCTTCACCGCCCGCGGCTTACCACGCCTCCTCGGTGGGGGATTCGGCCGGTCGCTCGGGTGGTTTGTGGATAGGCTGCCACACGCCGCCGAGGGCATCCGGCGCCTGGTCACCGACATGATCGCCCCGATCCTCGCACGCTGGTTCTACTTCCGGCCCGTGCCGTGGTCCCTGATCAAATTCCACGCCCGCATGATCAAAGCCACGCCGCTCGCCACCTATCGAGGCTTCTTCGACGACCTCCAAACCCACTCCGAACGCGGCGCCACCGCCGTCCTGGCCACCATCCCCGGCTACATCCTCGTCGGCGACCGCGACAACGTCGCCCCCGTCAGCCAATCCGCCGAACTCGCCGCGATCTGGCCGGGCGCCTACTTCCAAATCTTGCCCGAGTCAGGGCACATGCCGCCTCTCGACGACCCCGACGCCGTCACCGCCGCCATCGAGCGCGTCATCGCCCTGGCGCGAGGGTAGGGCCGGCGCGACCGCGCCTGCGACAGCCACCAGCCGCCGAGGTTTCTGACACATTCCGGCAGAATCTGTCAGCGCCGGGAATCGTCGCAGGTCAGCGGGTTTTGAGGTGGGCGCCGATGTGAAGTCTGTCAGGAGCATCTGCTCCTGGCCAAAATAATTCCCGGGTCCGCGCCGATTTGTGGAACTATTTTGGCTCCGCGCGGCTCGCAAAATCGGCGACCTGGGGAAACGCAGCCGCGGAAAGTTCCAAAACCGAAGAAAGTTCCCGGCCGGGGAACTATTTTCGGAAAGGGTGGCAGGCGGAAAGACGAGCCACCTCACACAACGAAAACCGCCCCAGCCAATGAAAACAGGCCGGGGCGGTGGGGCCACAGAACTACTCTGCGGCGTTCTCCGGGCCCTCGTCGTCGGAGTCGAGGGTCGGCTTCGCGGCGGTCGGATCGTCGATCTTCAGATCCTTTGCAGCCTTAGCTACAACATCGCGGTCGATCTTGCCTTCGTTGGCCAGGCCCATCAGGGCGGCGACGGCCATGGACTCGGCGTCGATGTTGAAGAAGCGGCGGGCGGCTTCGCGGGTGTCGGCGAAACCGAAGCCGTCGGCACCAAGCACGATGTACTGGCCCGGGACGTAGGCGCGAATCTGCTCCTGCAGGTCGGAAGCGAAATCGGAGGTCGCGATGTACGGACCTTCGGTCTGCTTGAGCTGCTTGGTCGCAAATGCCTCTTCAACCTCTTCGCCCGGGTTGCGGAGCTGCTCGGCAGCCTTGCGCTGACCCTCACGGGCGAGTTCGGTCCAGGAGGTGACGGAGTAGATCGCGGCGCCGACGTTGTACTTCTCCTGCAGGATCTCCTGGGCGCGCAGTGCCTGCTGCATACCCACGCCGGAGGCGAGGAGGGAGACCTTGTGGTCGAGGTCCTTGCCTTCGTCGTAAAGGTAGATGCCCTTGTGCAGGCCCTCAACGTCGAGGTTGTCGGGGCGTGCCGGCTGGTGGTGCGGCTGGTTGTAGACGGTGATGTAGTACATCACGTCTTCGTCCTTGTCCGCGCCCTGGCCGTACATGCGCTCGATGCCCTTGGAGATGATGTATGGCATCTCGTAGGCGAACGCCGGGTCGTACGGGATGACGGCAGGGTTGGTGGAGGCCAGGATCGGGGAGTGGCCGTCCATGTGCTGCAGGCCTTCGCCGAAGAGGGTGGTGCGGCCGGCGGTTGCGCCGACGATGAAGCCGCGGCCCATCTGGTCGCCGGCGGCCCAGAAGTTGTCGCCGGTGCGCTGGAAGCCGAACATCGAGTAGAAGATGTACATCGGGATCATCGGCTCGCCGTGGGTGGCGTACGACGTTGCTGCTGCGATGAAGGATGCGGAGGAGCCGTCCTCGTTGATGCCTTCGTGCAGGATCTGGCCATCGGTGGACTCGCGGTAGGACAGCTGCAGGTCGTGGTCGACCGGCACGTAGTTCTGGCCGTGCGGGTTGTAGATCTTCTGGGTCGGGAACCAGGAGTCGAGGCCGAAGGTGCGGGCTTCGTCCGGGATGATCGGGACGATGCGCTTGCTGATCTCCTTGTCGCGCATGAGCGCCTTGAACGTGCGCACGAGCGCCATGGTGGAGGCGACTTCCTGCTTGCCGGAGTCCTTGAACAGGGCCTTGAAGGTCTTTTCAAAGTCAGGCTGCTCGAGTGGGGTGTACTGCTCCCGACGCTCCGGCAGGTAGCCGCCGAGTTCCTCGCGGCGTGCCTTGAGGTACTTGATCTCCTCGGCGTCCTCGCCCGGGTGGTAGTACGGCGGCAGGTACGGATCCTTTTCCAGTTCTTCGTCGGAAATCGGGATCTGCTGCTTGTCGCGGAAGAGCTTCAGGTCTTCCAGGGCCAGCTTCTTCATCTGGTGGGTTGCGTTGCGGCCCTCGAAGTTGTGGCCGAGGCCGTAGCCCTTGACGGTGTGGGCGAGGATGACGGTCGGCTTGCCCTTGGTCTCCAAGGCGCGCTTGTAGGCGGCGTAGACCTTGCGGTAGTCGTGGCCGCCGCGGCGCAGGTTCCAGATCTCTTCGTCGGTCATGTCTTCGACGAGCTTCTTGGTGCGCTCGTCGCGGCCGAAGAAGTGTTCGCGGACGTAGGCGCCGTCGTTGGCCTTGAAGGTCTGGTAGTCGCCGTCCTTGGTGGTGTTCATGATGTGGACGAGTGCGCCGTCCTCGTCCTTCTCAAGCAACTCGTCCCACTCGCGGCCCCACACGACCTTGATCACGTTCCAGCCGGCGCCGACGAAGAAGCTCTCCAGTTCTTGGATGATTTGGCCGTTGCCGCGCACTGGGCCGTCGAGACGCTGCAGGTTGCAGTTGATGACGAAGGTGAGGTTGTCCAGGCCGTAGAGGGAGGCCATCTGGATGAGGCCGCGGGATTCGGGCTCGTCCATTTCGCCGTCGCCAAGGAATGCCCAGACGTGCTGCTGGTCGGTGTCCTTGATGCCGCGGTCCTGCAGGTACTTGTTAAAACGTGCCTGGTAGATGGCGTTCATTGGGCCAAGGCCCATGGACACGGTCGGGAACTCCCAGAATTTCGGCATGCCGTGCGGGTGCGGGTAGGACGGCAGGCCGCCCTGCTCGCGGGAATGCTCCTGGCGGAAGCCGTCCAAGTCGTCTTCGGAAAGGCGGCCTTCGAGGAAGGCGCGGGCGTACATGCCTGGGGATGCGTGGCCCTGGAAGAAGATCTGGTCGCCGCCCTGCGGTGCGTCCTTGCCCTTGAAGAAGTGGTTGAAGCCAACTTCGTAGAGAGCTGCTGCGGAGGCGTAGGTGGAGATGTGGCCGCCGACGCCGATGCCGGGGCGCTGTGCGCGGTGCACCATGATGGCGGCGTTCCAGCGCATCCAGCGGCGGTAACGCTTCTCAATCTTCTCGTCGCCAGGGAATTCCGGCTCGAGTTTGGTTGGGATGGTGTTCACCAGGTCCGTGGAGGACAGCGCCGGCAGTGGTACTCGCTTGGCGTTGGCGCGCTCAATGAGGCGAAGCATGAGGTAGCGGGCGCGCTCCGGGTCGGACTCCTCGAGCAGGCCGTCGAGGGAGTCCATCCACTCTTGGGTTTCCTCCGGGTCCGCGTCATGCAGGTAGGAAGCTACGCCTTCGCGCAGCGACAGGATATTCGTGTCGACGTCGTTTGCGTTCTTCACGCGGGCATCGATCATGTCAGTGTCCTTTTCGGCCACTTCAACCTCCTGGGTTCATCGGGGCAATACACCGACAAGGATACGTTCTTTTGCTCGCTAGTTCTTACATCGGATGGCTTTTGGTGAGACTAATTGTTGGTTTGTCGCCATTGAGCACGGTGGGGCGGTATGCTGACGTGCATTCGTACAACTACAACTGGAGGATTTAGACACTTGAGTGCCACAGGAGTGGACACCTACGCCGACCGTTTTGGGGTTGGCCCCGACCTTGTCGTTCAGGAGATCGGCTGGGGTGAGGATGCGGATTCGTCCATCTCGGAAGCCATCGAGGATGCCATCGGAGCAATGCTTCTTGACGACGACACCCTCGAGCCCTGCGACCTCGTCCTCCTTTGGTTCCGTGAAGGCGACGGTGACCTTGTCGATGAACTCGTCGACGCCACCCGCAACCTCGGTTCCGGCGGCCGTATCTGGCTGATGACTCCTGGTGCCGGCTTCCCAGGCGTTGTCGCCCCGGGCTTGATCGCCGAGTCTGCCCAGTTGGCTGGTTTGCTGCAAACCAAGGCGGACCGTTTCGGCGACTGGCAGGGCTCTTGCCTCGCCGCCTCGAAACGGTAGTTTTTGGCGCTTAGCCTGCAGGTTTTCCTTTTCCGGTCGTGCTTTGGTAGTGTTACCGGGCAGCGCGCCGTTAGCTCAGCTGGAAGAGCAACTGGTTTACACCCAGTAGGTCGGCGGTTCGAGCCCGTCATGGCGCACCAGGTCAAGGCCCCTCTTCGGAGGGGCCTTTTCGTAGCTTGGTGTGAGTCCGCAGGCTGGGGTTAAGGCGGGTTAAGGCTCAAAAAGTGTGTCTGCTATCGGCGTGACATTCTCATTAATGCTCCGCCGTTCATTGGGCGAAAGAATATGTTACCGTCATCTCACAAGGCGTCTTAAGTGAGCAAGAGCTCACAGGACATCTTGACAGAGCAAGCTCTCGCAGAATATTCTTAGAAAGAGGTTAGGAATGCGCCTACTCTTTAGAAGGGCATTGGCAGTTGCACTTTCGGTATCGGCGCTAGGAATCTCCTCCCCTACGACGGTAACGGCAAAGCCAATTGACGTCGCTGAGGCGCAGATGTTATTTGCCGAGGATTCGAACCTCACCGTGGCTGAAGAGGCATCTTTTAGGGCGATGGACAGGTATGTTGATTTTGAACATGCACGGTTTGATTATCGAGCAGCTCAGTCGGATCCAGACGTGGATTCTGGTGTACTGAATGAGTTCTCAGGAACTCTTCTTGCGCAAGGCTGGAATGTTGACGCGGACGAATCAGACCTAGCGATTCTTGAACGCGAAGCGGATGCTATCGAACCGGCTATTCAGTTTTACGATGCATGTCAAGGACGGAATGGGTTCCAAAAGCTACCACCCGGTGTCTTGCTAAATAGCTGCGCGGCATCTGCACTCCAGAATGCGTACGCCGCTGGCGCTGGTGTTGCCGCGTTAGCTGCGTTAATTACTGCAGAAACAGGTGTAGGCGGGTTTCTTGCTGGCGCTATTGCTGGAGTCTTAGCGGCGGAATCTGGCATTTTAGGCATCTGCGGTTCGTGGAATCGAGGAATTAGACTTTTCCCTGGTGGAATTTGTTGGTCACAGTAGGTATAAATGCGCTTGCTACGTGTTGTCATCGGTATCATTATCGCTATAGGTGTTATCCTGAGTATTATTCAGGTAGCACTTTCTGCGTGGTCTAATCCGATTTTGTCCGTAGGTCCCATTTTATCGATTACAGGTGCTCTAGCGGGCATTTTGTACGTAGTCTTGGTGAGATACCGTAAACGAGACAGAGGCTAGTATATTCAAATTCTTGCTTCCTGCGTGAGCCGCTACTCTATAACTACTATTTGAGCGTTAAGGGTCAAAAAGGGTGTCTAGCTCGGCGTGTCGCGAGGGTTAGATGTGGCCTTTTTGGATGCCGATTGAGTGGGTGTAGTTGGTGTCGATAGCGCCCTCGTAGAAGGCTGGTCGTCGAAGTTTCGTGGTCGGCTTGGTTCTCGTTTCGGGTCAGGGGGGATACTTTGGCCAGTTAGTCCTGACCCCAGTTGGGCTGCCCGGCGATCTCAACGGGGTCGTCAGGCAGTTCCGTTTTTAGGTAGAGCCACCAATCCAACATGCGGCGTTGATGTTCCCGGATCTTCCCCGGTGGGTGCGGGCCAGCAGTTTCAACTGGGCGTTGATTCCGCCTTCCGGCTGTTTGGTGGCTTTGATCCGGCTGGCGTCGAGCACACCGTCGGGTGGGGCGAGGTAGACCAACAGTAAGTTGCCCCGCCATAGGTGGTTGAGGCTGTTGTAGGCCTTGCGAGTGCGTTCATGAGTCCATGACCAGGCGCGTTGCCGTGTCGCCGGGTCGGTTGTGAACGTTTTCTGGTTCATCCAGTCACGGTAGATAGTGCCGTATTCGTGCAGTTGCGCACCCCACGCGGCCGCCTCGTCAAGATCGGTGATCTTCGTGAGGTTGAGCGCGATCTGGTAAATCGCTCGTCCTGCATCGGTGCGGGGACGTGCGGTGGTGTGCCGGCGCACCACGCGTTGGGCGTGGACGAGGCAGCGCTGCACTTTCGTTGTGGGCCAGCATGCCTTGATTGCGCTGGCAGCGCCTTGGCCGCCGTCAATGACAGGGATCAGGGGCGCGGGGATACGTTCGAGCAGTCGTTGGTAGTCGCGGGTGGTTTCACGTGTGCACCAGTGCCAAGCGATGACGTGATCCAAGGTGGCAGCAACAATCAAGCATCCGCCGGCGGTGTAGGTGCCGTCAAGAAAGACCTGGTCGTAGACCCAGCCTTCGTGCCCGATCGTGGGATCGGGGACATCAACTAGCCAGAAGTGTTCAAACCGGTGTTGCAGCGTACGCGGATGACATCCTGCTCCGGCGGCAGCGGTTTCCAAGCTCGCACCGGTTGTGAGGTGGGTGATAAATGCTGCGAAGGCAGCGGAGTTGGTGATATCGGGGAGCTGCTTGGTGGTGGAAGCGCCGCACATTTTGCACCGTCACCGGCTGCGGTTGGCGGAGGTCTTACCGTTGCGTTTCATTTCCCCACCGCATTGGCAGCGTGGTCTGTTCTTCGGCATTGATCAAGCCAACACCAGCCCCTACCACACACTGCTGTCACCCCCCGGTTTTTCGTCACCATGGCGCGGATATAAGCCCCAGGAGCATATACTTTCAGGAAAACCCCCGATCATCTCAAACAAATCGACGAATCCAGACACACATTTTGTCGCTTAACCCGAACCGGTACCTAGAGCGATCGGTTCTCGATGGCGGCGAGGATGCCCAGTTCGAACGCCGGGGTGTTGCCGTCGAACTCCACGTCTGCGACGTCCCATTCGGAGAACTGCACCCGAGCGGAGCCGGTGGTGGCGGTGGGGGAGTCGGGGACGATGGAGATGTCGTGGAGAGAGTGGCCAAGCGCGGCGCAGGCTAAGCCGGCGCGGGCTGGCAAAGTACCGCCGTCGGACAGGGCGAAAAGGGGCTGGCCTTCGGGGTCGGTGAGAAGCGACAAGGTTGCGAAGGGGCGGTTGGCGAAGGCGACGGCGTGGTCGAAGGCGGCGTCTTCAATATCGGCAGGTTCGACGCCCGAGGCGGGGACGACGAAGGCGTCGGCGAGGGTGCGGAGGACGGAATCGAGCGACATCAAAACCCCTTCAGAGACCATGGGACAGAGTTAGCGTTCTTGTTCCTTATCGTAAGCCTTGGCCCACGGGTTGGTGCGGGAAGAACCGTAGCGCTGGCGGGAACGCGTAGGAGCCGCAGTCGGGGTCTGAGCGGACGGCGCCGGGGCGGTTTCTTCGCCGGGGACAGGGGAAGGCTCGGGGCCGCTGCCGGCCACGGTGTCGTCGTTAAGCAGTTGCTTCTGCTCCTCGACGTAGCGGCGGCGTTCGCGGCTTTCGGAGAACAGGAAGTAGAGCAGGGCGCCGGGGGCGGCGACGCCGAACAGGATCCACTGGAGGCCGTAGGAAAGGTGGTTGCCGGTTTCGAGTTGGGGCAGGGGGATGGCGGTGAGGGTGCCGGGTTGGTCTGAGAGTAGTTGGAGGTACGGCTCGACCATGACCGCCCCCGCGTCGACTCCGGTCAGCTCCCCAACCTGGGTGGGGTTGATGGAGTGGACCATGTCGAAGCCCTGGTCGTGGATGGGCGCGGTCGGGTGGGTCGCTTCGGCGGCGCGCAGCATGCCAGTGATGGTGACGTCGCCGGTAGGTGCTGCGTCGATGTCCGGCACACCGGTGGAGCCTTCGGCGGGGACCCAGCCGCGGTTGACAAGGATGGTGCGGCCGTCGTCAAGCGTGAACGGCGTGAGCACCTGGAACGCAGGGGTGCGGTCGACGGAACGCAGGCGAAGCAACACGTCGTTGCCCGTGTAGTGGCCGGTGGCGACCACACGTGACCATTCGTCGGCGGGTGCGAGCGTGGTGCCGGGCAGGCGGTCCACCAGCGGTTCGGGATCGTGGTCGAACGCCGCGGAGATGTGTTCGTTGCGCTCGACTAACTGTTCGTTCTTGCCGAGTTGCCAGGGCGCGAGGAACGTGAAGGCAAAGTAGGAGAAAATGCCGACGACGATCGCCGCGATGATCCAGCCGGGGTTGAGCAGTTGGCGCCACCACGGCTTTTGGGAGGACTTGTTGGCATTCACGCCCACTTAGCCTAGCTGATCGCGCACCCAGCGGATAATGCCGTCGGCGGCGGCTTCGATCTGCTCGCGCACCACGGTGAAGCCCTCGGGCCCGCCGTAGTACGGGTCGGCAACGCCAGCGCCCTCAGGTGCGGCGGGGTCGAAGGAGCGCAGCAGACGGACCTTGTCTTCGGGCACGCCGCGCACGACCAACTCCGACACGTGGTTGGTGTCCAGCGCGACGATCAGGTCGGCTTGCTCCTGCTCGTAGCCAAACTGTTGGGCGCGGTGGGCTTCGCCGTCGTAGCCGTGGTTGGCCAGTTCGCGCCGGGCGCGTTCGTCGGCTTTGTGGCCGACGTGCCAGTCGCCGATGCCTGACGACGACACGCGCACCGCATCGCCCAGTCCCGCGTCCTCCAATTTGGAGCGCACGATGACCTCCGCCATCGGGGAGCGGCAGATGTTGCCAGTGCAGACGAAATCAATATGCAGCACGGATGATCCTTTCCAACTCGGTCGCGTCCGATGCTACGTAGGTCGCCTCGTCCCATTCGGGTGTGGCACCGTAACCCCAGGTCACGGCAACACTCGGGATGTCGAAGGTGGTGGCGCCGGTGAAGTCGTGGGTGCGATCCCCAATCATCAGGGGACGTTTTGGCGCGACGTTGTCCAGCACGTACCGGATCACGTCGGCCTTCTTGGCGCGTACGCCGTCGTTAGATGCAGCGCCCAAAAAGTCGATGTGCTCGAGCATCCCTGCGCGCTCGAGTGCGGCTCGCGCGAAGCGTTCGCTTTTCGACGTCGCCGTGCACACCCCAAAACCTTCCCCCTTCAACTTGGCCAACAGGCCGGCCATGCCGTCGAAGACCTCGAAGCGTTGCCAGCCTTCGGTAGACATGTAGGCGGAGTAGGCCTGCATGGCCTGTTCGACCTGGTCAGGTGACATGCCGAGCGCGCGCATCGATTCCGGCATCGGTGGGCCGGGGATGCGTTTGATGAACTCCTCGTCGGGTTTGTCCCAGCCCACGGCCTCTAATCCGAGGAGGAATCCGTGGCGGATGCCGGGGAAGGAGTCGATGAGGGTGCCGTCGACATCGAAAAGCAATGTGGTGTTCACACCTCACCACTGTTCCAAATTTGTAGGCTTGCTGCCATGACTGCTGTGACTGTGCAAAACGTTGTTGATGCCCTCGAGGCTGCCTACCCGCCGGCGCTGGCGGAAAGTTGGGACCAGGTTGGGCTGGTCTGCGGCGACCCTGACGCTGAGGTGACCAAGGTTGCGTTCGCGTTGGATTGCACGCTGGAGGTGGCTGAGCGGGCCGTGGCACAGGGTGCGCAACTGTTGGTTGTGCACCACCCGTTGCTGCTGCGTGGTGTGCATTCAGTGGCGGCGAACACCCCGAAAGGCAAGGTTATCCACACGTTGCTGGCTGGCGGATGCGCGCTGTTCGCCGCGCACACGAACGCTGATTCGGCGCGCCCGGGTGTGTCGGACAAACTCGCCGAACTCGTCGGCATCACCCCAGGGCGTCCGATCAAGCCGGTGCTTCTCGACGCCACCGACCGCTGGGGCGTCCACGTCCCACCCGCGGATGTCGACGCCCTGAAGCGCGCCCTGTTCGAGGCCGGCGCAGGCGAGATTGGAAACTACCGCGAGTGCGCCTTCACCACCGAGGGCACCGGCGAGTTCACCCCGGTCGAGGGCGCTGACCCCACCGACGGCACGGTCGGCGAGCACTACACCGCACAGGAGTTGCGGGTGGAGTTTGTGGCGCCGGCGAGGTTGCGGCGTGGTCTCGTCGATACGCTGCGCGCGCACCATCCGTACGAGGAGCCGGCGTTCGACATCGTCCAGATTGAACACACAGGAGACTTGTCCACCGCCACCGGGCTGGGGCGCGTCGGCGAGTTGCCCGAGCCGATGACGCTGCGCGAGTTCACCCAACAGGTGGCCAACGCCCTGCCGGAGACCGCCTGGGGCGTGCGTGCCGCCGGCGATCCGGACCAGATAGTGCGCAAGGTCGCGGTGTCGTCTGGCTCCGGCGACTCGTTCCTTTCGGATGTGTCCAAACTCGGTGTGGACGTGTATGTCACCTCCGATCTGCGCCACCACCCGGTCGACGAGCACCTGCGCGCCGGTGGGCCTGCCGTGATCGATACCGCCCACTGGGCCAGCGAGTTTCCCTGGACCGAGCAGGCAGAGAGTATCGTGGCCCCTCTAGGCGTGGACACCGAGATCCTGCACATCCGCACGGATCCCTGGACCGTGTCCGCGCACCCCGCGAACTAAAGGAGTACCGATGCACCTATCCCAAGACCTGCAACCCGTCCTCCTGGAGCTCGCGCTCGCCGACGCCGCCAAGGGCCAGACGCGCGTTCGTCCCGAAGTCCAAGAGCTACAGAAGCTTCTCGACGAACGCACGCGCATGACCGAGGCTTCCGCCTCCGCCCAACTGGCCGTGGATGACATGGAACTGGAAATCCTGCGCATCCAGGAAGACGAGCGGAAACTGAAGAAGCGCGAACTCGACGACAAGCGCCAGCTCAGTGCAGAGACCGACCCGGAGCGTCGCAAGGACCTGGAGCACGACCGCTACGCAGCGAAGTCGCGCATCGCGGACCTGCTCTACGAACTCAAGGAAGCCCACAACGAGATCGCTGCGCTGCGCAACAACCGCGACATTCACGCCGCCCGCGTCGATGAACTCAACCGCAAGGTCGAGGCCGCCCAGCGCGCCGTCGATGCGTTGCCGGAAGAAGAAGCGGTGGACACCGACGCGCTGCGTTCCCGCCTGCCGGAGGACGTGCTGAAGGCGTACGACGACATCGGCGCCGCCAAGTTCAACGGCCGCGCCTGCGGCGGCTGCTTCATCCAACTCCCGCCGTCCGAGCGCGCCGAAGTACTCGCCGAGCCGGAGGACACCCTGCCGGCCTGTCCGAACTGCGGCACCCTGCTGGTGCGCGTGAACCCGGCCACCGACGAGGTGTAAATGCAGGTCAAGATGTACTGCGACGGCGGCTCCCGCGGAAACCCGGGGGTCGCCGGATCCGGCTCCGTGGTCTACGACGCCGACGGCGAAACCCTCGGTGAGATCGCGTATGTGGTGGGCAAAAAGTCCACCAACAACGTCGCCGAATACTACGGACTGATCCGCGGGCTGGAGGCGTGCCGCGAGGTCGGCGCCACGCGGGTGGATGTATTCATGGACTCCAAGCTCGTTGTCGAGCAAATGACCGGCCGGTGGAAAATCAAACACCCGGACATGCAACAACTCGCCCGGGAAGCCCGCGACCTCGCCTCCTCCTTTGAGAAGGTCACCTACACCTGGGTTCCGCGCGCCAAGAACAAGAAGGCCGACGAGTTGTCCAACGTGGCCATGGACGCGGCCGCGCGTGGCGACAAGCCGGGGATTGTGAAGGGCACCGGCGTGTGGGGCGGCGGTGGCAAGGCTTCGGCCCAAGAGGAGAAGCCGGCGGAGGGGCCGGTCGTCGAAAAGAAAAAGCGCGATGCCGCTGGCCACTGGGCTGGAAACTCCGAACCGCGAACGCGGTTCATTCTGCTGCGGCACGGGCAGACGCAACACTCGGCCGAGATGCGTTTTTCCGGCGTTTCTAACCCGGACCTCACCGATATCGGCCGTGACCAGGCGAAGCGTGCCGCCGAGGCGCTGCGCACGTTCGGGCGCATCGACGCCATCGTTGCCTCCCCGCAAGCGCGCGCTCAGCAAACCGCGCAGTTCGCCGCCGAGGTGCTTGGCCTTGAAGTTCGTACTGACGAGGGCTTCCGCGAGCTCGACTTCGGCGACTACGAGGGCCTGACCCGCGAAGAGGCGATTGCGAAGGGGGAGGAGACGTATGCGACGTGGCAGGAATCGCCAAACAACGCGCCCCCTGCCGGTGAGTCGCTGACAGCCTTCCACCGCCGCGTCACCCGCGCCCGACTGAAAATTCAGGAGCGCTACGAGGGCCAGAACGTGCTGGTGGTGACCCACATGACCCCGATCAAATCCATGGTCCGCCAGGCTCTCGGCGCGAACGCCGAACTGTTCAAGCACCTGTTTTTGGATCTTGCCAGCATCTCTGTCGTGGACTACTTCGGTGAATTCGGTGTGGTCCGCTGCGTCAACGACGTCGCCCACCACCGCGGGTAGAGGGGACTCGGGCTACGGACTGGGGGGCGACCGCGGCGGCCACCAACGCCGCCGCAAAACCACACGAAATGGCGCCGGCAGTCCAACGTTCGGGGGTGTGTGGGGGTGTGGCGCTATTGACCTGACACTCAGCTGCAGTTTAGGTTGTTCTGCACATGGTGCAAACGTTTGCACACATCACTAGCACCCAACACGATCCGGACACACACGGAGGGACCCATGGCAGCACGGGCCACGTTGCGCGAGGTTGCGCTCGACGCGGGCGTCTCGCCGTCCACGGTGTCGCGGGCGCTGGCGGGAAACCCGGCGATCTCGAAACAAACGCGGGACCGGGTGTTTCATTCGGCGGCGAAGTTGAATTACGTGCCGAATTTGCAGGCGAGGGGGTTGCGCTCGGCAGCGTCGACCGCGGTGGGGCTAACCATCCCGAGCCTGGTCAATCCGTTCTTCGCGCAGATGGCGGCGTCGATTCAGCAGGCAGCGGACACCGATGGGTTTTCGGTGATGATCGCCACCACCAACGAGGACGCCGGCCAACTCGACGCCGCGTTGCAGACCTTTAGCGGCCAGCAGCTGGCCGGGGCGATCATCGTGCCGTCGATGCACAGCGCGCCGATGGTGCAGTCGCTGCTGGATCGGGGCCAGAAGATTGTGCAGGTGGATCGGGTGCTGCCGGGGCTGGAGGTGCCGTCGGTGATTACGGACGCGCGGGCCTCCATCCGCAAGGCCGTCCAGCACCTCAAGGACAACGGGCATACGCAGATCGGCTATATCGCGGGCCCGTCGAGTACGTCGACGGGGCTGCAGCGCCTGGAAGGCTTCCACGACGCCATCCGCGACACCCCAGAGACGAACGGTCTGATCTTCCGCGGCGGCTACAGCAGCGCGGAGGGCTTCGCGGGTGCCGCGGACCTGCTCAAGCGTGGCGCGTCGGCGATTATCGCGGGGGATTCCATGATGACGGTCGGGGCGCTGCAGTACGTGCTGGACCACAAGATCGGTCTGGGCGAGGACCTCGCGCTGGTTGGGTTTGATGACCAGCCGGCGTTTCAGATGCAGCCCGTTCCGTTGACGGTGATTGAGCAGCATGTGGAGGACGTCGGCAGACGTGCGTGGGAGAAGATCGCCGCGCTGATCCGCGGGGAGCCGACCTCGCAGCACGAGGTGTTACCCACCACATTGACTATCCGAGAATCCAGCAATTTCAACTTCACTCCAAGGAGGTGCAGCAGATGACCACAGCGGTAAAACCCCTGATCAGGTTGGACGGCATTTCGAAGTCATTCGGGCCGATCAACGTGATTGATAACGTTTCGCTCGCCGTCGAGCCGGGTCGCGTGCTTGCGCTGCTCGGCGAGAACGGCGCGGGTAAATCGACGCTGATCAAGATGATGTCGGGCGTGTATCAGCCCACCTCGGGGCGCATTCTTATCGACGATAAACCGGTCACCCTGCCCGACACCAAGGCCGCAGAAGCGCACGGTATTGCCACGATCCACCAGGAGTTAAACCTGGTGCCGACGCTGTCGGTGGCAGAAAACATCACGCTCGGGCGCACGCCGCGCCGGATGGGGTTGGTGAACTTCAAGGAGATGCGCCGCATCGCCGCTGAAGCCATCGACCGCATCGGCCTGAAGGTGGACCTGGACACGCCGGTCGGCGAGCTCGGTATTGCGCGCCAGCAGTTGGTTGAGATCGCGAAGGCACTGTCCATGGATGCGCGTGTGCTGATTCTCGACGAGCCCACCGCCGCGCTTACCGGCCACGAGGTTGACCAGTTGTTCATGGTGGTCGACGACTTGAAGGCCAACGGGGTGGGCATGGTGTTCATCTCGCACCACTTAGACGAGATCGCACGCATCGCCGACAGTGTGGCGGTGCTTCGCGACGGCAACTTCGTCGCCGAAGTCCCCGCCACCACTCCAGAGGCGGAACTCGTGCGCTACATGGTCGGCCGCGACATCGAGGACCAGTACCCGAAGGTGGACAAAACCATCGGCGAGCCGCTGCTCACCGTGGAAAACCTCACCTCGGAGGGCAAGTTCAAGGACGTCTCCTTCGAGATCCGCGCCGGCGAGGTCGTCGGCCTGGCGGGTCTTGTCGGCGCGGGCCGCACTGAGGTCGTACGCGCGATCGCGGGTGCCGACCACGTCGATTCCGGCACCGTTGCCATCAACGGCGAGCCGCTCCCGTCCGGCTCCGTCGCTCAGGCGATCAAGCGCGGCATCGGCCACGTGCCCGAGGACCGCAAGGCGCAAGGCCTCGTGCTTGGTGCCACGGTGGGGGAGAATATTGGCCTGGCCACGTTGCGGTCGTCGTCACGCGCGGGGATTGCGGATGTGCGTGGTCAGCGCAAACGTGCGGATGACGTCGCAAAGCAATTGCGCGTGCGCATGGCTGGCATTGACCAGGAGATCCGCAACCTGTCCGGCGGCAACCAGCAAAAGGCCGTGTTTGGTCGTTGGGTGCTGGCAGGCTCGAACATTTTGCTTCTCGACGAACCCACGCGCGGTGTCGACGTCGGCGCCAAAGTGGAGATCTACAGCATCATCAACGACATCACCCAGGCCGGCGGCGCGGTGCTCATGGTGTCCTCGGAACTGCCTGAGGTTATTGGCATGTCGGATCGCATCCTGGTGATGTCCGGCGGCCGCATCGCGGGCGAACTGCCCGCGGGTGCCACCCAGGACGAGATTATGGCGCTGGCGGTGTCCAACGTCGAAGACCACGTCGAACCACTTACAGAAACGCCACTTACAGAAACGGAGGCCCGCGCATGACGGGAACGACTACGGATGAGCGCTTGAGTACTCGCCAGCGCGTCATCAACTGGATCATGAACAACGGCGCGCTCGTCGGCCTGATCGTGCTGTGCATCGCGCTGTTCATCGCCACCCCGCACTTTTTGACGGTCAACAACCTGATCAACGTGGGCGTGCAGGCCGCCACCGTGGCGATTTTGGCGTTCGGCATGACGTTCGTCATCGTCACCTCTGGCATTGACCTGTCGGTCGGCGCGGTAGCGGCGCTCAGTGCCATGGTCTCGGCGCACTTCTTCGTCGAGGCAGGCCTGCCCGGTTGGATCACGCTGATCGCGGGCCTGCTCACCGGCTTTGCTGCCGGCGCGGTCAGCGGTATCGCCACCGCCTACGGCAAACTCCCGGCGTTCATTTCCACCCTGGCCATGATGTCCATTGCCCGCGGCGCCACCTTGGTGATCTCCCAGGGCTCGCCGATGGCCACCGCCGACGAGGTGAACTGGCTCGGCTCCAACGCCGGCAAGTTCCCTATCCCGATTCTGATGATGCTGCTGGCCGGCGTGCTGTGCTGGTTCATCCTCTCGCGCACCGTGCTGGGTCGTTCCATGTACGCCATCGGCGGCAACGAGGAGGCCGCGCGCCTGTCCGGTATCCCGGTCAAGCGTGTGCTCGTCGCCGTGTACGCACTCAGCGGCCTGTTCGCCGCGCTTGCCGGTTTGGTCATGGCGGGCCGCCTGTCGTCCGCGCAGCCGCAGGCCGGTGTGGGCTACGAACTCGACGCGATTGCCGCCGTGGTCATCGGTGGCGCGTCGCTGGCCGGCGGCACCGGCAAGGCCACCGGCACGCTCGTCGGCGCGATCCTGCTCGCCGTGATCCGCAACGGCCTGAACCTGCTCAATGTCAGCTCGTTCTGGCAGCAGATTGTCATCGGCGTGGTCATCGCAGCAGCCGTCGGCTTCGACGTGCTGCGCAAAAAGACCACCGTTTAACCCCTGAACAAGACCCCCTTTTCACAACTTCAAGGAGACCCCGAAATGTCTTTCGCTCGTAAGGCCACCGCCATCGTTGCTGCTGCGGCCATGACCCTGTCGCTTTCCGCCTGCAACCGTGACTCCGCCGACGAGGGCGCGGTCACTCTGGCGCTGTCCACCCAGACCAACCCGTTCTTCGTCCAGCTTCGCGACGGCGCCCAGGAGAAAGCCGACGAGCTCGGCATCGCCCTGAACGTCCAGGATGCTTCCGATGACGCTGCGACCCAGATCGACCAGCTCAACAATGCGATCACCTCCGGCACCGACGCCGTGATCGTCAACCCCACCGACTCCGACGCCGTCGTCCCGGCCGTCGAGGCCCTGAACAACGCCAGCATCCCGGTCGTCGCCGTGGACCGCTCCTCCAACGGTGGCGACGTCGCCTCCTTCATCTCCTCGGACAACGTCGCTGGCGGCAAGCAGGCAGCCGACGAGCTGGCCAAGGCCATCGGCGAAGAAGGCGAGATCCTGATCCTGCAGGGCATCGCCGGTTCCTCTGCCTCCCGCGATCGTGGCAAGGGCTTCAAGGAGGGCATTGCTAACTACCCGAACATCAAGGTTGTCGGCGAGCAGACCGCCAACTTCGACCGCACCGAAGGCCTGAACGTGGCCACCAACCTGCTGCAGGCGTACCCGAACGTGAAGGCCATCTTCGCGGAGAACGACGAGATGGCTCTCGGCGCTATCGAGGCGCTTGGTGATCGTGCCGGTAAAGATGTGAAGGTCATTGGTTTCGACGGCACCATCGACGGGCTCAAGGCGGTCACCGACGGCCGCATGCACGCCACCATCGCTCAGCAGCCGGGTGAGCTCGGCGCCCGGGCGGTTGAGGAGGCAGCGAAGCTGCTTCGCGACGAAGACGCCACCGCCATCGTCCCGGTCGACGTTGTCACCGTGACCAAGGAAAACGTAGGCGACTTCGAGTAATGCGCAAGACAGGCATTCTCAACGCCCAACTGGCCCGCGCGATCAACGGCCTCGGCCACACCGACACCTTCGCTGTAGCGGACTGCGGCCTGCCCATCCCCGCCGGGGTAGAGGTCGTGGACCTCGCGCTGGTCTTCGGCGTGCCCCGCTTTGCCGATGTCGTCGAAGCGATTCTGGATGAGGTTGTGGTGGAAGGTGCGGTCGTCGCTACGCAAGCGCCCGATGAGGTCGCATTACTTTGCGACGACCCCACCCGCGTCGACCACGAACACCTCAAACAGGCCCTTGCGGACTGCAAGTTCGTGGTCCGCACGGGTGAGACAACCCCGTACGCCAACATCATCTTCCGCAGCGGGGTCCCGTTCTAACCCGGCGTGTTTGTGGCGGTTCCGCTCTCACGCCCTCAAGGCGTATGCTTTAGACCGCGAATGAGTCGGCCGGGCGGCCGCGGCGGCGCGAACCACCTCAGCATTGGGGCAGGCGCACGTCGAGGAAAGTCCGGACTCCACAGGGCACGGTGGTTGCTAACAGCAACCCGGAGTGATCCGCGGGAAAGTGCAACAGAGAGTAAACCGCCCCGCCTTGTGCGGGGTAAGGGTGAAAGGGTGCGGTAAGAGCGCACCGGCATGCGTGGCAACACGTGTGGCCAGGTAAACCCCACCGGGAGCAAGGCAAGAACCCCTGCGCGTGCGCAGAGGTCGTCGGATGTGATGAGGCTGCCCGCCCAGTCCGAAGGTAGCTGCTTGAGGCGCCCAGCGATGGGTGACCCAGATGGATGGTCGCCACTCCGCTTGCGGGGGACAGAATCCGGCTCATAGGCCGACTCATTCGCCCACTTCGTGGCACGATGGCGTTTTATGAAGCTCTACGCCGCACCCCTGAACTTCCGCGCCATTGCGCGCGAATTCGACGTGCCCACCGACTTTGCGCCATCGTTGCACGCAGAGGCCTCGGAGTTGGTGGACCGTTTCGCAGATGTGCGTATCGACGCCCGCGACATCCCCGTTGTCACCATCGACCCGGCCGGCTCTAAAGATTTGGACCAGGCCGTGTTCGTGGAGCAGCGTGCCGGTGGCGGGTACCGGGTGCGGTATGCGATTGCGGACGTGGCGGCGTTCGTGGACAGTGACTCCGCTGTGCACGAGGAGTCGCTGCAGCGCGGCCAGACGATCTACCTGCCCGACGAGCCGGCACGCCTGCACCCGGAGGAAGTCTCCGAAGGGTCGGCGTCGCTGCTGCCGGACGCGGATAGGCCCGCCGTGCTGTGGACCTTCGACCTGGACGGGGAAGGGGAGGTCGACTCGGCCCACGTCGAGCGCGCACTCGTCCACTCGGTGGCGCGTTTGGACTACGAGGGCGTGCACGCCTCCCTGGAGGATGGCTCAATACACCCCTCGATTGCGCTGTTGCCGGAGGTTGGCCGGTTGCGTCAGCAGTCGTCGCTACGCAGGCACGCGATCAACCTGCGTGTGCCGTCCGTGCGCGTGGCCCGCGACGGAGACGCCTACGAACTCGCCATTGAGCCGCGCCACCCGATCATGGACTACAACTCGGAGATCTCCCTGCTCACCGGCATGGTTGCAGGCCAGATGATGGTGGACGCCGGCGTGGGGTTCCTGCGTACCCTCCAGCCGGCGTCAGCGGAAAGCGAGGCCGAGTTCCGCCGCGAGGCCCGCAACCTGGGCTTCGACGTCACCGGCGACATTGGCGAGTTCTTGGCCGGCGTGGACGCGGACACCCCGCACGGCATGGCCGTCATGCGCGAAGCCCAGAAACTCCTGCGCGGCTCCGGCTACGTCGACCTGTCCGAGGACGCTCCCGAGGTCCACGCCGGTATCGGCGGCTACTACGCCCACGTCACCGCACCGCTGCGCAGGCTTATCGACCGCTTCGCCACCGAAGTCTGCCTTGCCATCTGCGCCGGGACACCTGTGCCGGAGTGGGTCACGCGCGACGCCGCACGCATGCTGAAGACCATGGGCCGCTCCTCCCAGTTGGCCAACACCGTGGAAAAGGCCTGCCTGCACCTCACGGAGGCGACGGTGCTCGAGCCGTGGGTGGGCCACAACTTCGACGGCGTCACGCTGAAATCCGGCGAGGAACAGTCCCGCGTGTTCATCGTCGACCCGCCGGTGCTCGCACCCTCTGCCGGCGCGCCTGAGGAAGGCGTATCCACGAAGTTTTCACTCGTGCACGCCGACATCGACGCCCGCGAGGTCGGCTTCGCCTGGCCCGCGGACTAGCGCTGCGGTCCAGGCGAGTGCTTAGTCCTCGAGGCGGGCGACCTCACCCGGGGTGATCTCCACGACCTCAAGGTCCTTCGCCATGGTGGCGGCGAACGTGTCGGCGTCTTGCACCGGCACGAACGCGATCACCGCGTCGGAGGTGCCCGTGGCGGCTGGGCGGGCGGCGATGGCACCGCGCTCGCGCGCCAGGGCGACCAGCGCATCCGGGGTGGTCAGGTCGTGGGCCTCGGACGGGGAGTTCAGCAGCGTGAACAGCTCGTTGGCGCGCCGGGAGCGCAGCGCCTTGGCGGCGGCGAGGGAGCGAAGCGTTTCGGTTTCGCAGAACTGCACCCACTGGCGGGCGACGTCGGGATCGGGTGCGGTCTCGTCGCCAACGGAGCGGCGTGCCTCGACCCACTGGACGACGCGGTTGGTGGCGTCGGGCAGTTGGCGAAGGGATTCGACGCCGAAGTTGGAGCAGGCGGCGTCGATAAACTCGCGGCGGTTCGCAATCGCCTTAGTCTGCACGTCGTACGGCTTGCCCAATTCCTTGGCCAGGGAGAACACGCGCACGCCGTGGCGGGCGGGGTGAGGCGCTTCGGTCAGTGACCCGTCGGCGTAGTCGAGAACACTTACGCCTGTGCCACCGCCACGCAGGGCCACGGAGTGGCGAGCGCGCAGCACCGCCAGCGATGAGTAGGTGGCTACGGCGTGCGAGCAGATCTCCGCGAGCCGGGTGCGGAAGGGTGCGGTATCGATGTCGCCGTGACCGCCCGCCAACGCCAGCGCGATCGCGGCATCGGCGGCGTACAGCGAGCCAAGACCGGCACCGAGCGGCACGTCGGACTCGACGGTGATGTCCAGGCCTGCAGTGTCGCGGGAAAGCACCTGGCGCTGGATCAGCGACTGCACCAGCCCGGTCCAGCGGCGCGCGAGCGGGTCCTGAATCTTGTCGTCGTGCAGCGCGGCCAGGGTTGTCTCGGCGGTGAACTCGCCGAAGGGGCCGTGGGCGGTCAGGGCGATGGTGTCGTCGTCACGCGGGCTCGCCGCAGCAGCTGCACGTAGCGACGACGTCCCAGCCAACGTCACACCACCAAAGTGGTCAACGTTCTCGCCGATGAGCACCCACGTCGCCGGTGCGGACGCCACATGTCCGTCGCCAGAGTGAGCTGCGCGGACGCGCTGGGCGGGGGAAGTTTTGGGGGTTTGAAATGCTGCCATTACACGCTCCTTAACGGCCACCACACTACCAACCGTCTCGGTAGGGTAGGGGCGGTAAAAGCAACGAACATAAAGGAGCAGATCATGGCCGACGAGCAGTACTACTACAACCCGTCCACCGGCGAGGTCACCCAGGGCAAGGAAGCATCCTGGGATAACCGCATGGGCCCGTACGCCTCGCGCGAGGAGGCCGAGAACGCGCTGGCGATCGCGGCGCAGCGCAACAAGGCAGCGGATGCCGCCGACGAAGCCGACGATGACTGGGGCGAGACCCCTTCTTGGGAGAAGTAAGCCCCGCCGGGCCGTGTCTTACGGCTTGATCTTCTTAAACGCCTTGCGCACTTCGCGCACGGTGTCGTCGTAATCGCGAAGCGACTCGTCGCCGCGGTCGAGTTCGCGCTGGTAGAGCATGCCGTAGGAGAAGGTGTCCTCGCCGCGCTCGCGGGCCTCGTTAGCGAGCCGCTCGATGCGCTCGCGTGAGGTCACCGCGTCCTGGAAGTCACCCAACTGGCTTTGCAGCGCCTTGCATGCCTTAGCCAAACGCCCTGCCTTCAGGCCTGCTTCCTGGGCTGCGACAGCGGAGTAGCGCAACTTCTTGGCAGCCTTGCGCACGTCGTGGACGTAGTCCTCGCGCTCGTGCAGCGGCAGGGTGGTGTCGTCGTAGTATTCGGCGACCTTCTTGTGGCGCTTCTTCAACTTCTTGTAGCCGCGCTTGAGGTGGTCGTAGAGGACCTCCTTGGATTGTTTCTTCTCCGTCTTGGCGCCGTCCTCGCTGTCAGCATCCCCAGCGCCGTCAGCAACCGCCACGGGCGGCTCCGCGAGCAGGGCGTCAACGGCATCCAGCAACGACATGAACCGCTCGGAGTCCAGCATCTCCACAATGTCGGCGTGGGCGGCCTCGTAGTCGCGGCGCATGTCGTGTTCGATGTGGGTGCGCGCGGTGTCGTCGATAAGACCAGACTCGTCCGAATCCAGCAGCGCGAGGAAACGCTCCTCCACAACCTCCGCATCGCGCGCGACACCGAGCACGCCGGCGGAATACTTCAGTTCGTCCTCCAGCGTCGCAAGCGCTTCGCCTTCGAGGATGCCCTCGAACGTTTCCAGCAGGGAGCGCATCTCACGGGTGGCCACGCGCAGCTGGTGGACGGAATCAAACTCGTCGTCGCGCACGCGCGGTTCCCAACCCACGATCGCATCGCGCTGTTTGCGTAGCGACGACACCACCGCCGCCGCCGGCGTCCCCTCCTCAACTTCGCCTTGGACGTGTGGGGGCAGGGGAGCGGACTTGATCGAATCCCCAAGCGCCGTGGCCAACTTCGACGGCGAGGAGGACTTCCGTGCACCCGCGGAGATCAGGAAGGAACCTGCCTGGGTAATCAGGTCATCGCCCGCCTCGGTGCCCGCAAGGGCGTCGGCGAGCTCGAGCTCCCATTCGCGCCAGGTGGTGCGCTCACCACCGGGAAGAAGGGACCAGGCGGTGACGTGGTCGTCGCAAAACTCCGCAACCGGGCCATCTTGGCCTGCAAGCGTGATCTCCACGCGGCGGTTATCCACCTGTGCGATCGGCTCGAGCGCTTCCGTGCGCACAATGGCGCGAACCTGGGACAGGAGGGCGTCGGGCACGGTCGTGGGGTCGTCGAGAGGCATGCGCACCTCCTTGCGGCCATCTTCCTGCGGCAACTTGATGTGCCAGCCATCATCCGAACCGCCGGTGCGACGACGCAGCGTGATCTTGGAACGCGTCAGGCGCAGATCGGCCGTGTCGTAGTAGACCGCAGACAGGTTGTGCTCCTGCGTGGACTCAATCGACGTCACCCCCGGCAGTTGAATGAGATCAGGAATGCCGGTGTCCTCATCCACCGCCAACTTGATCTCCACCTCGAGGAAGTTTTGGGGTGTCTGTTCAGCCTGTTCGGACATGGTGCGTGTGTTCTCCTCACCGACGCGGGTTCGACATGTGATCGACGCAGTTTCAGCGCATGTAATGCCTCCGAGTCTAGCGCGCACGCCGATTTGCGCTTGGCCCGTTTTCGAATCGCGGCGCCCGCTACAGTTATGTGCCATGAGCGCCCAAACCGACAATGTGCTGCGACTCGTCGAGCAGCAAGACATCGCTTTTATCCGCCTGTGGTTCACCGACATTTTCGGCTCGCTGAAAACGGTGATGATGTCGCCTGCGGAACTCGAGAGCGCATTCGAGGAGGGCGTGGGGTTTGACGGGTCCTCCATCGAGGGCTTCTCCCGCGTTTCCGAATCGGACACACTGCTGCGCCCGGACCCGTCGACGTACCAGCCGTTGCCGTTCGATGAGGACTCTGGTCTGCAGACCGCGCGCATGTTTTGCGACATCACCATGCCCGACGGCGGCCCGCTGTTCGCGGATCCGCGCCAGGTACTACGCCGCCAGATGAATAACGCCCGCGACATGGGATTCGAGTTTTTGGCCAGCCCCGAGATTGAGTTCTACGTGGTCAAACCCGGCGAGGGCGACCAGCCACCAACCCCTGCGGACAAGGGCGGCTACTTCGACCAAGCCAAACGCAACGAGGCCCCGCGCCTGCGACGCATGGCGGTATCCGCGCTGGAGTACATGGGCATTGTCACCGAGTTCTCCCACCACGAGGGATCCCCAGGCCAGCAGGAGATCGACCTGCGCCACACCGACGCGCTGACCATGGCGGACAACATCCTGACCTTCCGCTACCTGGTCAAGACCGTCGCGGAGATTAACGGGGTGCATGCCACGTTCATGCCCAAGCCGTTCGCGGACCTTGAAGGCTCGGCGATGCACACGCACTTCTCCCTGTTCGAAGGCGACACTAACGCGTTCCACGATCCTGATGACGAAATCAGCCTGTCTGCCACCGGCCGCCAGTTCATCGCCGGCATCATCGAGCACGCCAGCGAAATCTCCGCGGTGACCAACCAGTGGGTGAATTCGTACAAGCGCCTCCAGTTCGGCTCCGAAGCGCCGACCGCGGCGACCTGGGGCATTTCGAACCGTTCCGCGATGGTGCGCGTGCCCACCTACCGCCTGCACAAGGCGGAGTCGCGCCGGGCGGAGGTGCGCTCGCTGGATTCGGCCTGCAACCCATACCTGGCATACGCGGCCATCCTCGCCGCTGGCCTGAAGGGGATCGAGGAGGGCTACGAGCTCGACGAGCCAGCACGCGACGACGTGTTCGCCCTGACCCGCCGGGAGCGCCGCGCGATGGGCTACCGGGACCTGCCGACCTCGCTCGATCAGGCGTTGCGCCACCTGGAGCGCTCCGAGTTCATGGCGGAAGTGCTTGGCGAGCAGGTCTTCGAATTCTTCCTGCGTGCAAAATGGCAGGAGTGGCACGAGTACACCTCGAAGATCACCCCGTGGGAGATCGAAACCGGGATTGATTTGTAGTGAAGCCCGCGAAACTTGGCCTGACCAGACCGCGCGCCGCCGAGGACTTAGCCGAGCTCGGTTTTGATGCCGAGGAGCTTGGCTACACGTTGGCGGGTTCCGCGGATCCGGATCTGGCGCTCAACAACGCTTACCGCCTGCACGAGGCACTGGATTCGTGGGACGAGCTGCTTGCCGAACTGCGCGCGAACTCGATTTTCCGCACGCGCTTCTTCGCCCTGCTCGGCGGCTCGACCGCGCTGTCAGATCACCTCATTGCCAACCCTGAGCAGTGGCGATTGCTTTGCGACGACCTCCCGTCCCGCCCCGACATGTTCCGCACCATGCTCGGCGCGGTTGGCGTGGATGCGGACGGGCCGGGTCTGTATCGGGCTGAGGTGGGTGAGGTTGGCGTCGCAAAGCAAAAGCTTCGCACAGCTCATCGCAACCTTGTGATGCGCGTTGCAGCCGCAGACCTGGCCGGCACCTTCGCCGCGGTGAAGGGCTTCGGCGAAGGTGAGCCGATGACGTACGCCTACACCACCGACCGGTTGACGGACCTGGCGGACGCGGCGCTCACGGCGGCACTTGCGGTCGCGGTGCGGGAAGTCTACGGCGACGAGGACATCGACGCTGACCTGGCCGTGATCGCCATGGGCAAGTGCGGCGCGTGGGAGCTGAACTACATCTCGGATGTGGACGTCGTGTTCGTCGCCGAGCCTGTGACCACCAAGATCACGCGCGTGGCCAGCGAGATGATGCGCATCGGCTCCGCCTGCTTCTTCGAAGTGGACGCGAACCTGCGGCCCGAAGGGGCAGCCGGAGCCCTGGTGCGCACGCTTGATTCGCACGTGGCGTACTACAAAAAGTGGGCGCAGACCTGGGAGTTCCAGGCACTGCTCAAGGCCCGTCCGATGACCGGATCGATGGATCTGGGCCAGGCGTATTCGGACGCGTTGTCGCCGCTGGTGTGGGAGGCGTCCCAGCGCGACTCCTTCGTCGAAGACGTCCAAGCCATGCGCCGCCGCGTGCTGGAAAACGTGCCCGCAGACGTGCGCGACCGTGAACTCAAGCTCGGCCCCGGTGGGCTTCGCGACGTCGAGTTCGCCGTGCAACTGCTCCAACTCGTGCACGGGCGTATCGACGACACCCTGCGCGCCCGCAACACCCTCGAAGCCCTCGCCGACCTGGCCAAGGGCGGGTACGTGGGCCGCGAGGACGCGAAGGTGCTCACCGACGCGTATGAGTTTTTGCGCCTGCTTGAGCACCGTCTCCAACTGCAGCGGTTCAAGCGCACCCACCAACTGCCAGATGCCGATGATGAGAAGCGCAACCGGTGGCTCGCCCGCGCCGCAGGCTTCTCAGCCGGGCCACGCGGTACCGCCCCTGAGGCGATGAACCGGCATCTCAAGGCCATCCGCCACGAGGTGGCCACGCTGCACGAGCGTCTCTTCTACCGCCCGCTGCTGGACGCCGTGGTGGACCTCACCGTCGGTGAAGCAACACTTTCCGCCGCCGGTGTGAAGGACCAGTTGGCAGCCCTGGGCTACCGCCACCCGGCGCGCGCGTTTGACCACCTGACCGCGCTGATCAAGGGCACCTCCCGCAAGGCGAAACTGCAGGCCATCCTCTTGCCATCGCTTATGCATTGGCTGGCTGATACCGCCGACCCCGACCAGGGCCTACTCAACTACCGCAAGCTGTCCGAGGCCGCTGTCGATCGCAGTTGGTTTTTGCGCATGCTTCGCGACGAAGGCGTGGCCTCCCAACGCCTCATGCACATCCTCGGCACCTCCCCGTACACCTCCGACCTGATCATTTCCGCACCTGACGTGGTGAAACTGCTCGGGGATGGCTCCGCCGGCCCGCGCCTGCTCGAGGTGGCTCCCGATCAGGTGCATAAGGCGATCATTGCCTCCGCGAAGCGCCACCAAGCCGACCCGGAGAAAGCGGTGTCGGTGGCGCGTTCCCTGCGCCGGGCCGAGTTGGCCCGTATCGCTGCGGCTGATCTGCTCGGTCTGATGGAGGTGCGCCAGGTCTGTCTGGAACTGACGTATGTGTGGGACGCGGTCCTTGAGGCCGCGCTGCAGGCAGAGGTGTATTCGACCACTGCCGCCGCTGGTCTCGACGAGGCCCCCGCACGAATCGCAGTGATCGGGATGGGCCGGCTTGGCGGCGCCGAGTTGGGCTACGGCTCTGACGCCGACGTCATGGTGGTCACCGAACCAGCAGACGGCGTCGACGAAACAGAAGCCATCGCTTGGGCCACGAAGGTGCTCGACCAGATCCGTACCCGCCTGTCCAAACCATCCGGCGACCCGCCGCTGGAGGTGGACCTGGGTCTGCGCCCCGAGGGTCGCTCCGGACCGGTGACGCGCACCATTGCCTCCTACGTGCGTTACTACCGCGAGTGGGGCGAAGTCTGGGAGCGCCAAGCACTCCTTCGCGCCAACGTCGTCGCCGGCGACCGCGAGGTAGGGGAGCGCTTCCTTTCGGCCATCGCCGAGTTCCGCTACCCCGAGGCCGGCGCAACGCCCGCCGATATTCGCGAGATCCGCCGCATCAAAGCCCGCGTGGATAACGAGCGCCTGCCCCGTGGCGCCGACCGGGCCACCCACACCAAACTTGGCCGCGGCGCACTTGCCGATGTGGAGTGGACCGTCCAACTGATCACCATGGCGCACGCGCATCGTCATCACGAACTGCGCACCCCGTCCACACTTGACGCACTGGACTTCCTCGTGGAGCTCGACGACCCCGAGGTGCTTTCCGCCGACAAGGCGCGAACCCTGCGCACCGCGTGGCTCACCGCGACCCGCGCCCGCAACGCTATTGTGCTCGTCTCCGGCAAGCGTGAGGACCAGCTCCCCGCACCGGGCCCGCAACTGGCCCAGGTCGCTGGCTCTGCCGGATACGACCCCGACGACCAGCAAGAGTTTCTCGAGGACTACCTGCGCATCACCCGGCGCGCCCACCGCGTGGTTGAGGAAGTGTTCTGGGGCGAAAAGCAGTCCTTGGAATTCGACTAGGCGCGGCGGTTGCGGAATCAATAAGCTCTGTGGGCATGGCAGTGAACATGACTATCGACCTTGACAACGCAACCTTCGCCGACCTCGTCGCACTCGTCGACGCCGCCCGCGTCGCCGGCATCGACCCATCCGCAAAGCTCGAACTCGACGACACGACGCTTAACGTCACCGTCGAGCCGAGCCCGCGCCGGGCATCCACACCGGAGCAGCCGAAGGAGCGCTCGGTGGCACCGCTTGGCGACGCCGCAATCCGCTCCGTCGTGGACATCCTCACCGGCCGCCAGGAGCCCCCGCGCCACTAGCACCCCGGCACCGCCGCAGCACCCCGCCGGTGCGCGCTCACGCGCCACCGCCCCCGGCGCCCCGGCACCGCTAACGCGCCACCGCCCCTCCAACGTTCATATGCAGGGCTCGATATGCGTAAGTCCTGGTCACGGCTTTGGAGATACCTTTCGGGCCGTTTTCCCAATTTTGCGCTGACCTGCAGTTACGCATATCGAGCCCTGCATATGAACGAATCGAGGCCCCACGACCGCACCAAAGGGCGGCTTTCCGGGCCTGCCGACGCTGAACGTAAATGCCCATTCCGACCAAGGGCATACACCGATCACGTAGACTGCCCGGCGTGGACTTCATTTCGACGCGCGACGCAACTGCCCAGGCCCGTTCCTTCACTGACATCCTGCTCACCGGCTTAAGCCCGGACGGCGGGCTGTTTATGCCGGCGGTGTACCCGACACTTTCGCCGGCGCTTCTCGACGAGTGGCGCACCCTTTTGGCCAACGACGGCTACGCCGCACTTGCCGCAGAGGTGTTGAAGCTGTTCGTCGATGACATCCCGGCGGAGGACCTCGAGGCGATTGCCAAGCGTGCGTACCGCACCCCGGTGTTCGCGGACGAGGAGATCGTGCCGGTTACGCGTCTGAACGACGGCCTGCACATCGCGCACCTCTCCGAAGGTCCGACCGCTGCGTTTAAGGACATGGCGATGCAGCTGCTCGGCGAGCTCTTCGAGTACGAACTCGGGCGCCGCGGCGAAGAGATCAATATTCTGGGCGCGACCTCTGGCGATACCGGCTCGTCGGCCGAGTACGCCATGCGTGGCCGCGACAACATCCGCGTGTTCATGCTCACCCCGGCCGGGCGTATGACCCCGTTCCAGCAGGCCCAGATGTTCGGCCTGGATGACCCGAACATTTTCAACATCGCGCTCGACGGCGTTTTCGATGATTGCCAGGACGTGGTCAAGGAAGTCAGCGCGGACGCGGAGTTTAAGTCGAAGTACTCGATCGGTGCGGTCAACTCCATTAACTTCGCGCGTTTGCTTGCGCAGGTGGTGTACTACATCGCCACATACCTCAAGACGACGAAGACGAACGAGGAGCAGGTTTCGATCTGCGTGCCTACCGGTAACTTTGGCAACGTGTGCGCAGGCCACATTGCCAAGCAGATGGGGCTGCCGCTTGATCGCCTGATCGTGGCGACGAACGAGAACAACGTCCTGCACGAGTTCTTCACCACCGGTGATTACCGCCCGCGTTCCGCAGCCGACACGTACGCCACCTCGTCGCCGTCGATGGATATTTCCAAGGCGTCGAACTTTGAGCGCATGATCTTCGACGCGCTGGACCGCGACGCGGACACCACCCGCGAGCTCTTCGGCACCAAGGTCAAAGAGGGCGGCTTCGCGCTGGACACCGATACGCTTGAGCGCATCACCGACAAGTACGGTTTCGGCTCGGGCACCTCGACGCATGCGGACCGCATTGCCACGATCAAGCGCATCAAGGACGAGTACGGCGTGGTTATTGACCCGCACACCGCCGACGGCGTGTTCGTGGCGCAGCAGCTGGCAGACAGCGTAGAAACTCCCATTGTTGTGCTGGAGACTGCGCTGCCGGTGAAATTCGCGGATACCATTGTGGAGGCAATTGGCGAGCTTCCGGAGGTGCCGGAGCGCTTCGCCGCGATTATGGACGCCGAGCGCCACGTTGTGGATCTGCCGAATGACGCCGAGCAGGTCAAGGCATTCATCGCCGACGCAATCGAGCGCACGGACGTCTAGGAAAGGATCCCCACCGATGGCACAAGAGCAGTTCGCAGGTCCTGAGCAGTACACGGAGTTCGATCCGGAGAAGTTCCTGCGCGACATCAAGATTCAGGCCGAGGAAGCCGCCAAGGGTGACAAGTTTTTTCTTGACGACGACACCGACGCCGAAAACTCCGACGCCGACAAGTAAGGCTCGCGCTTGACCTTCCCTGAACATCAGGCAGGCGGCGACAACCTGGCGCGGCGCTACCAGCCGGAGGATGGCCAGCAGTGGCAGTTCCCGGACATGCCCGGCGTGCCCGGCACGCCCGCGCAGCCTGCTCTGTCTGCGCCGCCCACTCAGCGGCGTACGGGTTTGCGGACCGGCGGGTGGATTACGGTGATCGTCGCAACGCTTGCTGCTGTTGCGATGGTGGTGTGGCTCGGGCTGACCACGAGCCAATTCCCAACTCCCACGGTGGAGGAGCGCCACGCGCTTGAGCGTGTGCAAACGCCGGATGAGGCCCCGCCTGCACCGGTGGAGGAGAGCAATGTGCTCGTGCCTGCGTTCGCGCCGTGGGCGCCGGGTACGCGCATTCAGTCCACGGACCATTACCCGGAGCCGGGTGAGCACTTCACCGCGCAGTCGTGCACTGCGGCGTTCTCGTTTACTGGAGCTGACGGCCGAGCCTATGCGGTGACTGCGGGCCACTGCGGGCGTGCGGGTGACCTTGTGTGGCCGACGAATGCGGAGACCGCCTTCGACTACGCGCACGAGGTAGGCAAGTTCATCTATTCCGGCATGTACGGCGACGCGAATGAGGAAACGAGAGGTATCGATGTCGGCATCATCGAGATCACCGATGCCGAGCGGTTCATGGATGTCGTCGGTGCTCCGATCGCAACCGGTATTGCCAAGGACCTGCACGATCTCGACCGCGTGTGCAAAACCGGCGCGACCACCGGCTATACCTGCGGCAAGTTTGAGGCGACCCAGCGTGTGCAGATCGTGAACCTTGACGACGACGCCGAGGCCCAAACCCACGGCGACATCGCCTCCGTCTGCGCCGCTTCGGGCGACTCGGGCGGGCCGGTGTTCACCGAGATCAACGGCCGGGCCACGGTCATCGGAGTGGTCTCAGGCACCGAGGCTGGCCGTGCGGGGGAGGAGTGTTTCGAAGGCATGGAGGATCCGCTGCTGATGAGCTACTCCAACATCAACCAGGTGATGGCCGTGATCAACCACGTCGTGCCTGACGCGGATCTCGTGCCTCAGCGCTGGTAATGAGCGCTGGTAGTTAGCGCTCGAGGCCCCACTTCTCGTTGAACGCCTCACCGGCGGGGAACGTCTTGGTGGACCTGCCGTCCTTCTTGTCGTTGTCCACCACGATGACCTCGTCGTCGTAGTAGCCGAAGAACGCGATGCGGTCGATCTCGTCGGGGCGGTTGAGTTGCGTCCACTGCCGCTCGAGTTGCTTCGCGTCGTAGCCGGTTGCTTCCGCGTCGGTCCAGATCAACCTGATTTCGTGGAAGTTGTTCTGGGCGGGGTAGACGGCGAAGGACGCGGAGTCAGCGCCTTGGGCCACCGCGAAATCGAAGGTGTTTTGGATGGTGGTAGCGGGTATCGTCGCAAAGCAAAAGCCCCAGAAGTTCACCCGCATGCCGTCTGGGGTGGTCAGCTCGAGCGTGTCCAGGCAGTTTTGCTCGAGCAGGCGTGAGACGTGGCCGGCGAACTCGGTGGAATCGCTCATGACGTACTCGGCGAGATCGCCACGCGCCATCACACCAGTGTTGGTTTTGCCTACCTGCAGGTTCTGGATCAGGTGGGGGCGCACACTCGCCGCCACATTGGAAGGATCGGCCGGGGCCGGGTTAAACGGGCGCACCGGTTGTGGCAGGGACGCCTCGGTGCTTTCCGCGTCTGCGGTGTATCGCAGCCCGAACACGGCCCCCACCACCGCGGCGACGACGAGTGCGCCGTAGACCGTGACAAACACCGGCGTGGGCACGCGCTGCAGGAAGGTGCGCGTGGGCTGTTCGGGTTCGGTCACGGAAGTGCTCATATCGGAAGGGATTGTACACTCGCACCCATGCCTATCCCGGAGTTCATTGTGGAGACCCGTAAAAAGATCGGCACCGACCTGATGTGGGTGCCAAGCGTGTGCGCGGTGGTGTTGCGCGACTCGGCCGACACCTCCGACTGGGCGGTGCCAGACGTGCTGCTCGTGCGCCGCGCCGACAATGGGAACTGGACCCCGGTGACCGGCATCGCGGACCCGAGCGAAGAGCCTCACATGGCCGCGGTGCGCGAAGTGCTCGAGGAGACCGGTGTGGAAGTCGAGCCGGCGGCAATCCTCGGCGTTGGCGTGGTTGGCCCGGTCACGCACGACAACGGGGATAAGGCGACGTACATGTCGGTGCAGATTCGTTGCGAGGCTACAGACCCCACCGCCGTGCCCATCGTCGGTGACGACGAGTCGGTCGAGGTCGGCTGGTTCCCGATTTCCAACATGCCGGTGACCGACCCGAAGTGGCGCCTGACCATCGCCGATGCCGCAGCGCAGCGCCGCCACCCAGGCAGCTTTACCCCGCGCATGGGGCTGAAGAAGCGGTGAGATTCGGCGTCGACGTCTCCGAATACCAACGAGGCTTCGACTTCACCGACTTCGACTTCGCCATCATCCGCACCACGGACGGCACCTACCGCGACCCGTGTTTTGAGCAATTGCTTCTCGACGCCACCACCGCCGGCTGCGACACCTCCACCTACCACTTTCTCCGCGCCCCCTCAGAGGGCACGACGGTGCAGCAGCAGGTGGAGGTGGCGTGTGAGGTGCTCGTCGATACGCAATTGCCCATGTGGCTCGACGTGGAGTCACCCGCGGGGCTTACGCTTGACGACGTCCACACCGCTGTAGAGTGCTTCACCCAAGCTAGCGTGGAAGTGGCCGGGGTTTACACCAACGCCTGGTACTGGCGCCGGCACATGGGGCTGGCCAGCCCTGCACAGTTTGGGGAACTGTGGCTCGCGCACTGGGGCGACAACACCGTGACGGACCCGGCGCAGTTGGGGAAGTGGCCGCGCCCGCTCGGGTTCCCGGAGCCCGCGGTGTGGCAGTTCACCTCCCGCGGGCGCGTTGACGGGATCGAGGTCGACCTCAACGTGGCGCGCTAGGCCGCCATCTGGGGCGCAGCCTTCGAGGTCTGGGGCGTCTGCGTCGACTGCGAGTTGTTGTCCCGGCGACCTTCGATAACCCAACTGATAAACCTGCTCGAGCACACCGTCCAGTGAGCGAGCAGCAGGAACGGAATTGCCAAGGCAACGGCGTCCAGCCACTGCGATCCGTTGACCAAGGCAACTTGGTGGCCGCCCATGCTCACCGTGCCCGGCGGGAAGGTGCACGACCACCAGGCGGGGGAGTACTGCGCCCAGCGTGCGACGTTGGGGTAGAAGGTGACCATGGCGTAGATGGCCAGCGGGATGGACAGCATAAGCGCCACGTAGCCGTAGTGGACCGAGAAGTAGCCGGGGTAGAGGATCTGTAACGCGGTAGTGGATTGGCCGATCACGCCGAGCGGCACCCATGCGGTCGCAGAGTTCGGGCCCGACAGATCAACCTCACCGTGCCAGGCAGCCCAGTAGACGCGCATGAACACCGGCACTGCGGTCAGCAGCGACATGAAGAAAAACACTGTGCCCATGACGTGGTAGATCTGCCCGTAGTCGCGGGCCAGCCAGCCGGCCACAGACGCGGAGATCATCGGGCCGACAAGCGGCAGCCCCCACGTAAACCGTGGTTTTCCTTCGAATCGCGTGAGTTGGATCGCCCAGGTCAAGGTGGTGACGGGCGCGCCGATCCAAAAGCCGACCAGGCGGTACACCGGCACATCCGTCAACCCAGACAGTGCGGCGCCGAGCGCGAGGATTCCGATGAAGAACATCGACCATTCCGCCATTGAGGTGCGTTTGAAGCTCGGCTGGCGGTATGTGACAAAGCCAACCACTAATACAACGAGGATTGCGGAGGCGATCGCTGCGAAGATGCTCGCGCCAAGCATCATGTTCTTTTCGACGAGCAGTCGCGACACGATCGACGTACCCATGAGGCTGCCGCCCCATGCGGGGCCGGCCGGAGGAAGTTGGCGGAGCTTGTTCATCACCCCATGTATGGTAATCCCTTTTGTTGTACCTGGCCATTCGGCAGTTCGGGATACTCATCCTCTGGCACGCGCAGGATGTCGGCGACACTACCGATGTTATGTGAAGTTATGTGGTTTGTGTGGAGTTGTGTACTTTGTGTGGAGTTGTGTGGTTTGGGTGTTTTCCCACGTCAAACGGATACGATCCAAATCGCTACCGCCACTCTGGACACTAAAGTGCAGCGGCGCCGAAGAGCGAACCCACCGCAAAAGTCATCGCTAGGCCGAGTGTTCCACCGACGACGATGCGCAGAACCGGGCGGAGCACCGGGGAATCGCCAAGCTTTGCCGACAGTGCGCCGGTGAGTGCAAGCGCAACGAGCGTCACAGCGAAGATCGACACAATGCGGACGGACTCCGGCGCCAGTATCGCGGTCACAAATGGCAGCACCGCACCCAAGATGAACGACAGGAACGACGCGATACCGGCTGACCATGGATTGACCTGCTGGTGCTCCGCAAAGCCCATGGAGCGCTCCGAGTCGCGTTGCGACGACACCGAGACGTATTCGCCAAGCGCCATCGACACAGCACCACCAACGACGGCGGCCAAACCGGACATGGCAATCGTCGTCTGGTTCGCGGTCGCGCCCGCTACACCCACGACGACAGCCGCCGTGGAGACAATGCCGTCGTTCGCGCCAAGGACGGCCGCGCGGAGGCGGTTGAGCCGCTCGCTGGTGCCAGGCTCAACGTGCTGCATCGGGTGCAGGTCGTACACCACCGGGCAGTCGGCGGAGCAGTCATTGGGGCGTGCCATCAGATCAGTCATAGCGCCCACTATGAACCCATTGTTTTGCCTGCGCAAGCATGTATAGCCTGACCTTCCGCAGGTCAGGCTATACAAAGTTATCTAAGGCTTAGCGGAGAACGAGGCTATTTCAGCCACCATCGAGCCGCTGTTTTGCCTCTGATTTAGCAGTCGAAGTACATCTCGAATTCCTGCGGCGTTGGGCGGAGGCGCACCGGGGTGATCTCGTTGTCGTACTTCAGCTTGATGTAGGTCTCGATCAAGTCTTCGGTGAACACGTCGCCCTCGGTGAGGAAGTCATGGTCAGCCTCAAGCGCCTGCAGGGCAGCCTCAAGCGAGGTCGGTGCCTGCGGGATGTCCTTGGCCTCTTCTGGTGGCAGTTCGTAGAGGTCCTTGTCCACCGGGGCGTGCGGCTCGATGCGGTTCTTGATGCCGTCGATACCTGCCATGAGCATGGCTGCGAAGCCGAGGTAGGGGTTGCCCGACGGGTCCGGTGCGCGGAATTCGATGCGCTTCGCCTTCGGGTTCGCACCCGTGATCGGGATGCGGATGGCAGCGGAACGGTTGCGCTGGGAGTACACCAGGTTGATCGGGGCCTCGAAGCCCGGCACTAGGCGGTGGTAGGAGTTCAGCGTCGGGTTGGTGAAGGCGAGTACGGCACCTGCGTGCTCGAGCAGGCCGCCGATGTACCAGCGGGCGATGTCGGACAGGCCGCCGTAGCCGGACTCGTCGTAAAACAGCGGCTCGCCGTCCTTCCACAGCGACTGGTGGGCGTGCATGCCCGAGCCGTTGTCACCAGCGAGCGGCTTCGGCATGAACGTGACGGTCTTACCGAACTGGGTGGCAGTGTTCTTCACGATGTACTTGAAGTCCTGCAGATCATCCGCCGCATGCAGCAGGGTGTTGAAGCGGTAGTTGATCTCCTGCTGGCCGCCGTTGCCCACCTCGCGGTGGAAACGCTCGATCTCAAAACCGGATTCAGCCAGGTTGCGCACCATCGCGTCGCGCACCTCGACGGTCTTGTCGTGCGGCGGGACGGGGAAGTAGCCACCCTTCACACGGTTCTTGTAGCCCAGGTTTGGGCCGCCATCGACATCAGCCTCGGCACCACGGTTCCACCAGCCTTCTTCCGCGTCGATCTCGTAGAACGCAGTATGGGCGTCCACCTCGTAGCGGATGGAGTCAAACAGGTAGAACTCGGCCTCGGCGCCGATCGAGCAGGTGTCTGCGATGCCGGTGGAGCGCAGGTACTCCTCGGCCTTCTTGGCTACGTTGCGCGGGTCGCGCGAGAACGGTTCGTGGGTGAACGGGTCGTTGACAAAAAACTTCACGTTTAGCGTCTTCGAGCCACGGAACTGGTCGAGCTTCGCGGTGGCCAGGTCCGGCATGAGCGTCATGTCGGACTCTTCGATCGTGGTGAAGCCGCGGATGGAGGAGCCGTCGAAAGCGAGGCCCTCTTCCATCACGTCTTCGTCGAACATGGAGGCCGGGATGGAGAAGTGGTGTTCGATGCCGGGCACGTCGGTGAAGCGCACGTCAACGAATTCCACCCCCTCGTCGACAATGAACTTTTTAACGTCTTCGATGTTGTCGAAGGACACGGGCGGTACTCCTCGTCGGTCGGCTGTCATAAGCGGTTACAAGTGTAGACCTGTACACCGCTAGGCTCATAGAGTATGGCTGCTAATCGACGACCTGACTGGCGCAACGGCCCAGAAATCCCTAATCAATTCAACGGCGAGGACCATCTGCCGTCCTATCCGGGGGAGTTCCTCGGCATGCCGGAGAAAGGTGCCGGCTCGCAAGCATCGGTGGCGCGACGCATGGGCGGGGTGCTCATCGACTGGACAATCTGCGCGATCGCCGCATCCCTGATCACCCAGAACACCTCAGCGTTGGGGGACAAGTACACGCTGACCTACCTGCTGTGGATCGTGCTGGGAATCCTGGGAGGCTGGTTGTTCGCCCGCACCCCAGGTATGGCTGCACTCGGCATGGGGGTGGCGCGTGTAGACGAAGAAGCGCCGGTGGGACTGTGGCGCGCAGCGTTGCGCACCATCCTCACCGGCTTCGTGTTGCCCGCAGCGCTTGTCGACGCCGACGGGCGCGGCATGCATGACCGCGCCACCACCACAACAGTGATCCGCTCCAGGTAGCGAGCGGATCATAGGGGGGATTCGGGGGTTACTTACCGCCCTTGCGCTCTTGCATACGGCGCATCTTGCGGTTCATACCCGCCATGTTCTGTGCCTGCTTTGGCAGTGGACCACCCGGCAGGCCCGGCATCTGGCCGTTGCGTGCGCGTGAATCCATTGCGTCCAACTTCGCTGCGAGGTTGTATACCTCGTTCTTCTGGTAGTTCTTCGGCAGCTTCAGCAGGTGCTTCTGCAGATCGCGAGTGCGCACCTGGTCTTCGCCTTCACCGACATACACCTCGTAGATCGGTACACCAGCCAGCAGACGGTCGACGCGCTTGTGCTCCTTGGACATCAGGGCCTTCAAACGGTTCGGGTTACCCTCGCCGACCAGGACCACACCCGGGTTGCCCACCACGCGGTGGACGGTGTCCATGGAAGCATTCGCCTGCACGCCGGTCTTAGTCAGCCACACGATGCCCATCGTGTGGCGCATGTTCTCCAGCGTCCAGCCGGCAGCGCCTGGGGTGTCGCCGACCTCTTCGTACATGGAGCGCTCCAGGCGGCGGGAGAAGACAAACATTGCCAGCACGGCACCCAGAACGAGGCCGAAGACGAGCCAGAGCCACTTCATGCCCCACCACAGGCCGAGGAGGAAGAATAGCAACCCGACGCCGAGCACACAGGCCAGCATGATCGGGATAAGCGCCTTGTCGCGCTTACGCTGAATATTAAACGCCTGGACGATTTGCCCGCGCGTTGCCTTGCTCTTCGCGCGCTTCGCCGCGCGCTGTTCCTGTTTCGCAGCCTTTGCGGCTGCCTTGTCCTGCGTCTTAGCCATGGCCAATACTGTATGCCACAGCTAAGACGCGGGCCAAAGACCCCTAACGGGTCTCTACAGGGTGGTCCTCAGACGCGCCGTACTTCTTCAGCAGCGACGAGGCTTCCTGCGCGGTCTCACCCTGAGACGTTTCCGCGAGGTGCTTCAGGTTCTCCGGCAGTTCGAGCCCACGGTGCTTCATTGCTTCCACGTAGAGCTTGCCTGCACGGTAGGAGGAGCGGACCAGCGGGCCGGACATGACAGCGCCGAAGCCCATCTCGTAAGCAGCGTCGCGGTACTCGATGAACTCTTCCGGCTTCACCCAACGGTCGATCGGGTGGTAGGTCGGGCCTGGGCGCAAGTACTGCGTAATGGTGATGATGTCGCAGCCGGCATCAACGAGGTCGTTGAGTGCCTCCAGGACCTCTTCACGGGTCTCACCCATGCCGAGGATGAGGTTGGACTTGGTGATCAAACCGAAGTCACGTGCCTGGCGGATAACGTCCAGAGATCGCTCGTAACGGAATGCCGGACGGATGCGCTTGAAGATGCGCGGGACAGTCTCCAGGTTGTGGGCGAAGACCTCAGGGCGTGCTTCGAACACTTCCTGGAGCAGATCCGGCTTGCCGGAGAAGTCCGGAGTGAGGTTCTCTACGCCGGTGTGCGGGTTGAGCTCGTGGATCTTGCGGACGACCTCTGCGTATAGCCAAGCACCCTCGTCTTCGAGGTCGTCGCGGGTCACACCGGTGATGGTGGAGTAGTTCAGGTTGAGGCTCTTGACCTCTTCTGCCACGCGACGCGGTTCGTCGCGGTCCAACGGATCCGGTTTGCCGGAGGCGATGTCACAGAAATCGCAACGGCGCGAGCAACGCGATCCGCCGATGAGGAACGTTGCCTCACGCGATTCCCAGCACTCGTGAATATTGGGGCAGCCGGCTTCCTGGCACACGGTGTGCAGCCCCGCTCCCTTGACCTTTTGCTTCATGTCCTCGTATTCGGGACCGGTCTTTACAGAGTTGCGGATCCAGCGTGGTTTCTTCTCAATTGGTGTCTGCGAGTTGCGCGCCTCAACGCGCAGCAGCTTGCGTCCTTCTGGTGCTACAGTCACGCCCCCTACCGTACATGTTTTGTCAAACCCTTCGACGGGTCCGGCCGAGTGGCAAACGTATGGTCCGCTACCACCAGTTCACCAGCCAAAGCTCGCTTGAGTTCGTGCACGACAGGGCCAGCCATATCGGCAGGCGTGATGTCGCGTCCGAGTTCGAGCGACATGGTGGTCACGTCGGCGTCGTCGATACCGCAGGCGACGATGTGTTCGTAGTGTTCGAGGGTGTTGTCGCAGTTCAGGCTCAGCCCGTGCATGGTCACCCCGCGGGTGATACGGATGCCAAGTGCTGCGATCTTGCGCTCACGTGTCGAGGCCTCAGGGGAGGCCGCCTTGGTTTCAGCGGGTACCCAGACGCCCGAGCGGCCGTCGATACGCCCTGCGGTGGTCACCCCGGCTGCCCGCACGGTTTGAATGAGGGCTTCTTCGAGGCGGCGCACATAATCGACGACGTCTACCGGCTCGGCCAACTTAATAATCGGGTACACCACGAGTTGGCCTTCGCCGTGCCAGGTGATGCGACCGCCACGGTCCACCGTCACAACCGGGACGGGGTAGGAAGCATCCGGCATATCCTCCGGCTGGGTGCGCTTGCCGGCAGTGAATGTGGAGGGGTGCTCCAACACCAGGATGGTGTCGCCCACCTCATCCTTGGCGCGCTGCGCGGCAATCTCGGCCTGAAGATCCCAGGCCTGCTGATAGTCCACGAGCCCCAGCTCGCGTACGTCAATGGGCGAGTCTGAGGCTCGGATGGACTTCTCTGCGGGGAAAAACGGGTCACGTGGCGCAGTCATGCGCCCAACCCTAGTCCCCGGCAGAGATGTGTACTACACGCCGTTAGCGGCGCCGTACTCGTCGGCGGTCATGAGCGGGCCGACCTCTTCGACCTCAACCTCGTAGAGCCAGCCTTCGCCGTACGGGTCGTTGTTGATGGCCTCATACGCGCCGTCGATGTCCTCGTTGACAGCGGTGACCGTGCCGGTGACCGGGGAGTACAGATCAGAGACCGACTTGGTGGACTCGATCTCACCGCAGGTTTCGCCTGCGGTGACGGTGTCGCCGACCTGCGGCAGTTCCGCGAACACAACCTCACCGAGGCGGTCAGCAGCGACGTGGGTGATGCCCACGCGTACGGTCTGGCCAACGGCGGTGTCCGGGGTGGCGTTGATCCACTCGTGGTCCTCGGAGTAGTAGAAATCCTGCTTCAGAGCCATGATTATGCGTCCTCTCGGGTGTAAAACGGGGTTGCTGCAATAGTAAACGGGTAGCGGCGTCCGCGGATATCAATTTCCACTTCGGTGCCCACTTCCGTGTGTGCCGGATCCACATGTGCGAGTGCGACCGGGTAGCCCAGCGTCGGCGACGGCTGGCCAGAGGTGACCACGCCGATCTTGTCCTCAGTACCCGCCAGGTACACCTCGGCGCCCTGACGTGCGGCACGGCGCTGCTCAGACGTCAGACCAGCGATAACGACGCTTGGTTCACGACCGGTGAGCGCCTGCTTACCGACGAAGTCCGCCTCCTTCTTTGCAAACGCACGGCCCATCCCGGCCTCCACCGGGGTGATGTCGGTGGTCAATTCGTTGCCGTACAGCGGCATGGATGCCTCGAGACGCAGCGAGTCACGTGCAGCCAAACCACACGGGGTACCGGAGCCGATGACGGCGTCCCACACGGCAACGGTGTCTTCGGCCGCGCAGAACAGTTCGAAGCCGTCTTCACCGGTGTAACCGGTGCGAGCGACAAACACGTCGATTGTCGCTTGGTTCGAGCGAAGCGAGAACCAAGCGCCGGAGTAGTACTCAAGGGCGCCAGCATCGCCGTCCAGCAGCGGGTTGAGCACCTCGAGGGAGCGCGGACCCTGGACGGCAACCAGGCCGGTGGCTTCGGAGTCGTTGCGCAGCTCGACGTCGAAGTCCCCCTTGCGTGCCTCGAACGCCGCCCATACGGCTGCGGTGTTGCCAGCATTGGGCACAACCATGAAGTGGTCGTCGTCGAAGCGGTAGGTGATCAAGTCGTCGAGGATGCCGCCGTTTTCATCGACAATCATCGAATACTTCGCCTTGCCCACCTTCAGGATGGACATGTTGGAGATCAACGCGTAGTCCAAAAACGCTGCAGCGTCGGGGCCCTTGACGTCAATTTCGCCCATGTGGGACAGGTCGAAAATGCCAACGTCGTTGCGCACCGCGCGGTGCTCTTCCAACTCGGAGGCGTACTTCAGCGGCATGGTCCAGCCACCGAAGTCGGTGAAGGAGGCGTTGAGCGCCTCGTGCTTAGCAAACAGGGGAGTCTGTGGCATGGGTGTTCTCCTTACTCCTAGTTGTCGGTGCCGTTAGTGTCGTCAGTGATGTCGAAGGCCTCCGGCGGCGGGCATGCGCACTGGAGGTTGCGGTCGCCAAATGCTTCGTCAACACGACGCACTGGCGGGAAGTACTTCTGGTGGACGAGACGATCCACCGGGTAGGCGGCCTGCTCACGGGTGAACTCGTACGGCCACTCGTCACGGGCCACGCTGTGCGCGGTGTACGGCGCGTTGTGGACCACGGAGTTTTCGTACTCAATCTTGCCGTCAATGATCTCCTGGATCTCCGCACGGATGGAGCGCATTGCCTCGATGAAGCGGTCGATCTCAGCCAGGTCCTCGGACTCGGTCGGCTCCACCATGAGCGTGCCCGCAACCGGGAATGCCAGGGTAGGGGCGTGGAAGCCGTAGTCCACCAGACGCTTGGCCACATCGGCGGCGGTCACACCGGACTGATCGGTGAGTTCGCGCAGATCCAGGATGCACTCGTGGCCGACAAGCCCGTTGTTGCCGGTGTAGAGGACCGGGAAGGAGTCGTTGAGTTCGTTCGCAATGTAGTTCGCGTTCAGCACCGCGTGCGCCGTGGCACTGCGCAGTCCTTCCGCACCGGACATGGCGATGTACGACCAGGAAATCGGCAGCACACCAGCCGAGCCAAACAGGGTGGAGGCCACCGGCACGCCAGCCGAGCCGTCGATCTCCGCAGCGGCCTGCTCCAGCGGCACGTTCGGGTTGGACGGCAAGAACGGGATGAGGTGCTCGGCCACACCGATCGGGCCAACACCCGGGCCACCGCCACCGTGCGGGATGGTGAACGTCTTGTGCAGGTTCAGGTGAGACACGTCGCCGCCGAAGTCACCCGGGCGGGCGATGCCGGTCAGGGCGTTCATGTTCGCGCCGTCGATGTAGACCTGGCCGCCAGCCGCATGCACCTTGTCACAGACCACGCGCACGTCTTCCTCGTACACGCCGTGCGTGGAGGGGTAGGTGAGCATGATGGCTGCGACGTGGCCTTCGTGCTTGGCCAGCTTCTCGTCCAAGTCGTTGATGTCGATGGAGCCATCGGCAGCAGTCTTGACGACGACCACCCGCAGGTTCGCCAGCGTCGCAGACGCCGCGTTCGTACCGTGCGCCGACGCCGGAATCAGGCAGATATTGCGCTCGGTATCGCCGTTGGCCACGTGGTAGCGACGGATTGCCAACAAGCCCGCCAACTCGCCGTTCGCACCGGAGTTCGGCTGGACGGACACCTCGGCGTAGCCGGTGATTTCGACCAGCCAGGAGCGGATTTCGTCGATAAGTTCGCGCCATCCCTCGGTGTACTCGTCCGGGGTGAAGGGGTGCACGTTGGCAAAATCAGGCCAGGTAATCGCCTCAAGGCCCGCGGTCGGGTTGAGCTTCATCGTGCAGGAACCCAGCGGGATCATCGTGCGGTCCAGCGCCAGGTCCTTGTCGCCGAGTTCGCGGATGTAGCGCATCATCTGGGTCTCAGAGTGGATGCGGTTAAACGTCTCGTGGGTGAGGAACTCGGTCTTGCGCACAAGTGCCGCAGGGATACGAGACTCGCCGGTCGCAGCCTCCGCGCCGAAGCCGGCCAGCAGCGCCGAAACATCCGCATCCGTGGTGTCCTCGCCAAAAGACACGCCGACCGTGTTGTCGTCAATCGCGCGAACGAGGTAGCCCGCCTGCGCAAACTTATCGACGACACCACGCGCCCCGTCAACCTCCACCGCAACAGTGTCGAAGAACTCAGCATGCTTGACCTTCACGCCAGCCTTCTCAAGAGCGGCAGCAAAATCCGTCGCGCGCTGGTGAATCGTGCGAGCGATCTGCGTCAGCCCGTCCGGACCGTGGTAGACCGCGTACATCGACGCGGTGACCGCAAGCAGTGCCTGAGCAGTACAGATGTTGGACGTCGCACGCTCACGACGAATGTGCTGCTCACGCGTCTGCAACGCCAGGCGGTATGCGGGGTAGCCCTCCGCATCCTTGGACACGCCAACGAGGCGGCCCGGCATCTGACGCTGCAGCTTCTGGCGCACCGCCATGTAGGCAGCGTGCGGGCCGCCGTAGAACAGTGGAACACCCAAGCGCTGGGTGGTGCCGATTGCGATATCCGCACCGAACTCACCAGGGGACTCCAACAGCGTCAGCGCAAGAATGTCCGCGTCAACCGCAACCAGGCCACCACGCTCGTGGATCGCCTCGATCACCGGACGCGGATCCGCAACGTCGCCCTCGGTACCCGGGTAGGCAAACACCGCGCCCACCAGGTCCTCGCCGACAACACCCTCGGTGAGGTCAACAACCTCAACCTCAAGATCAATCGCACGGGCGCGCTCTGCAGCCACGTTGATCACCTGCGGATGCAAACGAGCATCCAACAGCACACGGCGACCCTTCTTCACCACACGAGCCATCAGGCCAACTGCTTCCGCGGCGGCTGAGGCTTCGTCGAGAAGCGAAGCGTTCGCAATATCCAAACCAGTCAGATCCTGCACCATGGTCTGGAAATTCAGCAGCGCCTCCAGGCGCCCCTGAGAAATCTCCGGCTGATACGGGGTATACGCGGTGTACCAGCCAGCATCCTCCACCACACCACGACGAATCACCGGTGGCGTGAGAGTCGAGTTAAAGCCCTGGCCATAGAACGCGCGCAAGACCTTGTTCTTGCCAGCCAACTCACGCAGACGAGCCTGAGCCTCGTACTCCGTAAGCGCATCCGGCAGATCAAGCGGCTGCTCAGCCAGGATCCCGCCTGGCACCGCTGCAGCAATCAGCGCATCGATACTTTCGTAACCCAGCGCGTCCAGCAATTGCTGCTGTTCATCCTGGTTTGGGCCAATATGACGGGAAATGTAATCCAACTGAAGGCTCCTTATCTCGGGGCGTACGAGCACGCCCAAGCATAGCGGGCAAACACGTCCGTGACACCCACCAATAAGACAAAGCGGTCTACCAGGGTTTTAGAACTCCCTCACGTCCGCTGCACCAAACAACCACGTCACCGCAATCGCGCCGGGATCCGGCACGTCCTTTGCGCTTTCTCCCAGGTAGGAGGCCCGGCCCTTCTTCGCCTGCATACCGCGGGTGGACTTTGCGCCCTCAACTGCGGCGGTGAACACTTGCTCCAGGACGTCGTCCACAGTCGCGGCACCGCCGAGTGCTTCGGCGGCTCTTGCCGCGGGCGCGAGGGCGTCGATAAGTGTGTTGTCGCCCTCCTTCGCGCCACCGAGCTCAGTAATGGCAGTCACGCCGTTTTGCAGGCCCTCAGCCAGCGCCTTGCCAAACGCAGCGCCGTCCGCTTCCCGCGAATCCACATTGGCGCGCTCAAACACGTCAGCCATCTCGCGGAAGAACGTGCCCAGCACCGCCCCCGACGTACCACCCGCGCGAACCAACATCCGATGGGCGAAGAAGTTCAGCACCTCGGAATCATTGCCCCGAATCGGGGTAGTCATATCACCGAAGGCCGCCTCCATGTTCTGGCCAAAGTCGCCATCGCCGGCCTCGCGGTCTAGCGCCGTCAGGTCGTCGTAGGCAGCTGCGAGGCGATCCACAAAGGCCGAAAGCCACACGTTTGCCTCGCCGCTGTCTGGCTGCTGTTCGTCGTCCGTCATCGTGGCGTCGGAATACTGCGGGTCACGGACCAAATCAGGCCAGGCTGGTGCCTGGGTTTCCGCGTCGAGCAGGCTGATGAGCTCGTCGTCAAGCGCCGTGACTGTAAGCGAAATACCAGCCATGTTCAACGACGTCACTAGCGAGCCACGCATTCCGCGACGCACCGTCACGCCACGATCCGACAGCTGTTTGAGCGCCTCGCCGAAGACCAGATCGAGCTCCAGCTCGCTTGTGCCACCCAGGCCGTTGACAAAGAGCATGGCATCACCCACCGCAACACCACTGTCCTTGAGCGAAGCCAGCACCGCATCGAGTAACTCCTCAACCAGCGCCTGCGCCGACGGCTTCGAATCTGCCTGATCACGACGCTCCACACCCGGCTCACCGTGAATACCAACACCGACCTCAATCTGGCCCTCCTCCAGATCAAACGTTGCACGGTCGCTGGTCGGGGAGTGGCCAGGCTGCAGCGCCACCGCCATGCTTCGCGACTGATCCGCCGCCCGCTGCGCAACCTTCGCAACTGCGTCGAGGTCGTCGCCACGAGCCGCTGCAGCGCCCGCAATCTTCTCGACGATCACCGTCGCCCCCGTACCCCGCCTCCCCGGCGAGTCATCGTTATCGATCTCAGTGGCCACATCGTCAGCCACCAACACCTGCTTCACCTCCGCATCGGCGTGGTTGCCCGCCACGGTGAAGTTCATGACGTCGCCCGTGTAGTTCTTCACCACATGCACAACACCACGGCCACGATCTGCCCACTCTGTTGCCGCGCCAATCTGCACCGCGTTCGGGGACGTAAACAGCAGCCCCGGGCAAGCCGCGTCCAGCATCCCCTCGCCGACGAACCCGGCGTGCATCGGCTCGTGGCCCGACCCGCCGCCGGAGATGACGGCGACGCGGGCGGGGGAGTCGTCGTCACGCAAAAGCCCCACGAACCCCTCGTTGTGCCACTCCGCAAAAGGATGCGCGGCCACAAGGCCGCCGAGTGCCTCGCGCATGAAATGTTCAGTGTTGTTGCGGAAAGATTTGAATGTGCCTGTCATGCGCGCCAGTGTAAACATAAAAAGAAGGCCCGGCACTGACATAAATCAGTGCCGGGCTTTCGCCTGCTAGAGGTTAGATATCGAGGTCAGCCTCGAAGTCACCCTCCTCGATGCGGTCCTTGATGGTCGTGACGAAACGACCAGCGTCCGCACCGTCGATCAGCTGGTGATCGTAGGTGAACGGCAGGTAGCACATCTGACGGATCGCGATGGAGTCAATGCCATCCTCGGTCACGATGACCGGGCGCTTCTCAATCGCAGCCGTACCCAGAATGCCAGCCTGCGGCGGGGTCAGCACCGGAGTATCCAGCAGCGCACCCTCGGAACCAATGTTGGTCACCGTGAAGGTTGCGCCAGACAGGTCGTCCGGACGCAGCTTCTTGTTGCGTGCGCGCTCGGCCAGGTCGGTGATCGCCTTCGCAATCTCCGCAAGGTTCTTCTTCTGCGCCTGCTTGATCACCGGCAGCAACAGACCCATCGGGGTATCAACAGCGATACCGATGTTGACGTCCTCGTGGTAGGTGATCTCCTTCGCATCCGCGTCGTAGGAAGCGTTCACGTTCGGGTGGGACACAAGCGCCTCTGCCGTGGCCTTGATGAAGAAGGCCAGGTACGTGATGTTTGCGCCATGCTTCTCGACGAACGCCGGCTTCACCTTCTTGCGCAGCTCCGCCACACGGGTGACGTCGACTTCCTGCACGTGGGTGAGCTGAGCAGTGGTCTGCAGCGACTCGACCATCTTCGCAGCGGTGATCTCGCGGATGCGGTTCACACGCTGGGTGGTGCCGATGAGCTCCGCCTTCGCCGGATCCACAGACTTGGTGGACCAGTTCGCACGCTCGCCCTTCGGCTGCTGTGTCTGCTCCTTCGTCGAAGACGCAGCGGTGGTGCCCTCAGCCTTACCGCCCTCAGCGGCAGCCAGGACATCCTGCTTACGGATGCGGCCACCAACACCAGTGCCCTCAACCGTGTTCAGATCAACGCCGTGCTTCTCAGCCAGCTTGCGCACCAGCGGGGTGACGTACGGGACGTTGTCGCCGTTGTTGACCTTCGCCGAAGCGTTCTTGGAGTCGGTGGATGCAGCCTTCGGCTCTTCCTTCTTCGGTGCTTCCTTCGGCTCCGGCTTCTTCTCTTCAGCCTTCTCCTCGGCCTTTTCCTCAGCCTCTTCGACCTCGTCCTCGGCCTCGTCGGCGGAGTCGTCGGAAGCAGCAGCGGCGTCAGCGTCGCCGATGACCACGATGACGTCGCCCACCTCAACGGTGTCGTCCTCTTCAGCGAGGATCTCGATGATCGTGCCAGCAACCGGGGACGGGATCTCAGTGTCGACCTTGTCGGTGGAGACCTCGAGCAGCGGCTCGTCGACCTCAACCTCGTCGCCGACTTCCTTCAGCCAAGTGGTGATGGTGCCCTCAGTGACAGACTCACCGAGCTCCGGCATCTCAACCTTGGTGCCCTCACCAGAGGACTTCTTCGGAGCAGCCTTCTTCTCTTCCTTCGGCT